>NZ_JBANSP010000004.1:0-510689 GCF_037167145.1 Paenibacillus sp. YIM B09110
GCCGCCTGCTCCGCCGCCTGCGCCACCTCCAGCTCCGCCGCCTGCGCCACCACCAGCTCCGCCGCCTGCGCCACCACCAGCTCCGCCGCCTGCGCCACCACCAGCTCCGCCGCCTGCGCCGCCTCCAGCTCCGCCGCCTGCGCCGCCACCAGCTCCGCCGCCTGCGCCGCCTCCAGCTCCGCTGCCATTGCCGATCGACTTCGCTTTGCTTTGCGATTTGCTCTTCGCTTTGCTAGGCGATTTCAATGTCGTATAAGAGTAAGTGATGGAGTTGAGCGTCTTCGCATCAACCGCACCAGTTACAGGCAGTCCGTGCTTCTTCTGAAAATACTTAACGCCGCGAACCGTATCTGCGTTATAGTATCCATTAATTTTACCGCTATAGCTCCCCAATGACTTCAGCATCCCTTGGATGACGTATACTTCCGGCCCTTTGGCGTTTTTGCCAACCGCGAGACCCGTATGCGGCATACTGAACGTCAAGGTAACCCCAAGAAGCGCTGCCCCCAAAAACTTGCCTATGTTCCGGCCAAATGTACCTTTTTTGCGCGGACGGGCCGCTTCCTCATGATGTTGCATCCAACTAGACACCTTCCTTTTTGTGAAATTATTTCTCGTGATCCCTCAATTACTATCCCCAATAATTCAAAATGCTTGCATGGATAGATAACTATTTTCAAAAATCGGGTAGGAGGCTACCCATTAGTGAGTAGCCGACCTCCCACACCACCGTACCTACCGTTCGGTATACGGCGGTTCTTAAGTTTAGGTCGTGACTTGTCGGTAATAATCTGCGAAGAATAGAAACCCGAGTTGCTTGAGGAGGTTGTTTTCGAGGGACTTGGAGAGGATCGGGCTCTTGGATGTTCTCCAGTAGCCTTTTCTTGTGTTGGCATACTCCCATGCTTGCAATACGGATGATCTATTAGAAACTGTGGAATCCGGCGGGTTGTACCCGCGGACTACTGTAACAGTTACGTGCTCGGCATATTTGCCTAGCGGATCTTGCGTCTTGGTGCTAACGCTTGATCTTACAGCCGGCGGGGAACTAGAAGACTCTACGGCGCCTGGTGAACCCGTTGAATCCCCTCGGTGATTCACTTGATTGGCACACGCCGATAACACCGAAAGTACCAGACTGGCGGTCAGCAGCAGCTTAACCTTGCTCTTTTGTTCATGGTGAATGCGTTCCCCCTTCTCCAACTGAACCAATTCATAACCTGAATCTGCCGACCGCGGATATACTAATCGTATTTTGTATCCTAGTATAAGCCGAAAAAAATTTGGATTGAAATACATAAAAAACAGCGGCAGCGTTGGACGGGGAAATAACGTCCTTCACTGCCGCCTCTATATCGGGGCTTTCGTTGCCCGTTATCCGTTCCGCCGAACTCGACCTTCAACCCAGGTGCCGGCGCTGCTTGACGCGTTGAACCGCTTGATCCCGATTATGAACCTCAAGCTTGCGATAAATGTTCTTCAAATGAAACTTTACCGTGTCCATTGTAATATTCAGCTGAGCGGCAATCTCCTTATAAATGAATCCCTCTGTGAGCAAGAGAAGCACCTTCTCCTCCTTCTCGGTCAAAGCCTCCTCCGCCAAAGACTTATGGGATCGGCCGCTGCCGCTGCCTGCGGCTTCAAGAAGCAGACGGATATAATTCAAGGGCACCAATTGCATCGCAGCTTCTTGCTGTTCGTTCAAAAGCTCGGCCAGCATTTCGATCATCAGCGGACCTTCATCAAGGAAGCTGCGAATATAGCCCGCCGGTTCCGAGAGCTTTAAGGCGATCCTCAAGGAATCAAATGCCGCTTGAGGAAATTCGGATTGCCGGAGCACCATACTCTGCACAATCTTCAGCTTAATTCGTTCTCGCAAACGATCTTCCTTTTCCGCCAGCCGTTCCAGTTTCTCGAGCAATTGCTGCGCATCCTCGATCCGGTTGTTCGCCGCGAGAACTCTTACCAGTACCAGATACTCATCGGAATGGCGGTTCGAAACCTCGTCCAGATGTGACATCCCGCTTTGCTCGAACCAATCGTATGCCTTCTTACGATGCCCCTGAATGAGGAACTGTTGAGCTTGCTCCGCCTTGATCCTCTTCCCAATGAGATGCTGATCGGGCGAATCGACGCTAGATCCGAGCACGCTAAGCCACTCGATTGCTTGATGTTCTCTCCCCAGAGCATGTTGAGTCCAAGATGAAGCAAGTCCAAGGTGAATCCAAATCCATACGTTAGTCCGCATATCCTCTCTGCTCATCGCCTGTCCTAAATACGACTCCGCTTCGTCCAGCCGATTCCACTCATATAGAAGCAAGCAGTATGATAAATAGTGGTATCCGATAAACGGGTAGTTTATCTTCTTCTCCCAAGTCTTAATCCACTTCAATAGAAATTGTTCCACCTCAGGAAGGTCGTTGGTTAACGAGAGAAGATCCATAAATCCTTCGTGCCCTATGTATCGTTTGCTTGAAGATTTCTGGAAGCTGCTTCCTTCCGGCAAATAGTGCTCCAACAACTCGAAATATTGCGAAGTCTGCGGGAGGTTCTGCTGCAGGTAGGAGAATATCCCGCATAAATAATAAAGATTTCCCATCAATTGATTCCAGTCCGGTTCGGGGATGAACGGCCTCATCGCTTCGAATCGCTTCTCCGCTTGCTTTGCCCTCTGCAACCCTCGATCCCATTCTCCATCCATCAGTAATTGGGAGATATAGTACAATGCGAACGTTGGCTTGTGCTCATAGCTGCTCTCCGGCAAGGAATTAATCCACCTCAGCAGCACATTCCCCTTCAATTGCATGAGATCCAGCATGATGAGGTCGATGAGCCGGACAGCATCCTCTGACTGCTGCGCCTTGATGTAATGCTCCACCGCTTCTTCATAGAGCCCCTCCTTCTCATGCCAAGCCGCAGCTCGTTGATGGGATTGTCTCCACAGTTCCTGATGTTGTCTAGAGCCCAGCTGTTGCAAGAAATCGGACAGCAACTGATGATACCGAAACCAATTGCGCTGATCGTCCAGCGGAATAAGAAACAAATTCAGCTTTTCCAGTTGTTCCAATTGACCCTGACTGTCGGCCTGCCCCGTTACCGCCATGCACAACTCCCGGTTCATGCGGCTTAGAACGGAGGTTGCCAGCAGGAATTCCCGCAACGATTCCGATAAATGCTCAAACACTTCCTCCAACAAATAATCGGAGATATGGCGCTGTTGACCATTGAATTGACGAATCGTATCGGCAATATTGCCGCTTCGTTTCAGTGAGATGGCCGCAAGCTGCAGTCCGCTCACCCAGCCTTCCGTCTGACGGAACAACTCGATTACTTGGTTCTTCGTTAACGATAAGTCCGTCGTGTCCCGGAAGAAGACAACCCCCTCTTCCAGCTCGAATTGCATATCCTCGATTTGAATGACATTGATTTCCCCTCTGGCAAGCAGTCTGGCCGTTGGAAAGGGTAACTCGGTACGACTTGCTATATACAGATGAATGTGCGGAGGCAGATGTTCAAGCATATATCGTATCGATTCGTTTACAGACGCATTCTCAATGACATGGTAGTCATCCAGAATAAGAACGAAATCGCCGTCAATCGAGCTTAGCTCATGCAAGAAAGCCGAAACTGAGGAATCAATGGAAGCTTCGGACTCCTGCTCCAGCAGAAATCCAATCGATTCCCCGAACCGCGGCAACCTTTCTCGTATGGAAGCCAAGATGCAGTTCCAGAACGCGCTCCAATCGTTATCGTATTTATCTAGCGAGATCCAGGCAACCGGGCGACCGCATTGCCTCGCCCATTCGCTTAACAATGTCGTTTTGCCGTAGCCGGCTTGGGCAGATAGTAAAGTCAGCTTGGTCTCCACGCCTTCCTCCAGCTTGCGCGTCAATCGCGGCCTTGACACCAAGGATTTTCGCGCTGGGGGAATAAGCAGTTTTGTACTCCAATTCATGATTACGGCCTCCGAATGCTGAATAAATCAATATACACTCGATTATATCCGATTATTTTCGATTTGTTAGAATATTTTTCCTATAATCGTGCTTGTCGATGTGCTGAGAAACAAACAAAAGACAGTACCACGCGGGTACTGTCTCCTGAATAACTATTTACTTACGTTACCTAACGCGGTCAAAATCTTCACAGCCTCTGCTCTCGTCGCATTGCTGGCGGGATCGAATCGATTCCCCCCTGCACCTTGCATAAGACCTAGCGCTTTCAGTTCCGCCACCGCACCTCTAGCCCATGATGGAATGCTCTCGTCGTCTGCGAAGCCGGTCGAATCCAATTCGCCATTCAGCCCAAGCGCCTTCGCGATCATCACCGCCATTTCGACTCGTGTAATCTCGGTGTTCGGGCGGAAAGTACCGTCCTCATATCCGGTAATAATGCCTGCCTGCACGGCTTGCGCCACCGCGTTACTAGCCCAGGCAGGAATTTGCGCCGCGTCTTCGAAGTTCAATTGCGCCGCCTCTCCCGAATGCGCGACCGCGTTCATTACCATCACTGCGAATTGAGCTCGGGTAACCTTGAGATCCGGCCTGAACGTTCCGTCCGAATAGCCAGTCACGATGCCGTCGCGAGCGCCTTGACGGATCGCTTCCGCCGCCCAGTGTCCGGCGATGTCGCTAAATTCAATTTCAGGCGTCGACGCCCCGCTCACCGCCAGCACGGCAAATTTCGTGAAATGATCGACCTCCGCGGTAATGAAACCGCCGCTTATTGTACCGCCAACTTCCACCCACTCCTTCTTCACTTCGTCATAATAGAAGATGGATGCCTTCTGGTCGCCGCTCAGCTTCGCCGGATCGAAGGCAAGCGTCAGTTTAATGCTTCTTTTGAAGTTACCCGGGATATTTTTCAACACTTCGAATACTTGACTTAACAGCATTTCATCATTCGCAAGCAATTCTTCCGTGTCAAGCAAGGTTTCGATCGTTAATCGCATGTTCTCGCCCATCGCGTCAGCAGGTATCTCGATGGTAATCTCATCGCCGTTCAGGCTAACTTCTCCCGGCCGGCCGACGGGAAGCGACAACTCGCCATTGTCGGAGAAAACTTCGCTGTTATCCGGCACGGCCGAACCGCCGCCTCCGCTCGATACGACCTTCCACTTCGCGTACAACGTGATATTTCCGTTTACCGTATCCGTTGCGAATTCCCATGGTGTTACATGGGCCGCTTCACGATACCAGCCCGCGAACGTGTAGCCCGCTCGAGTTGGGTCGGCCGGCTTCGTGATCGTTGCTCCGGCGCTTACGCCGGTCGCGCTATCCACGTCGCTGCCTCCTTGTGAATCGAACGTCACCGTGTACGTATTGGCCGGAATCGCCGTCCATTTCGCATACAGCGTCGTATTCGCCGTCACTGTATCCGTCCCGAATCTCCACGATGTTACGTGGCCAGCTTCACGGTACCAGCCTGTGAACGTGTAGCCCGCTCGCGTCGGGTCGGCCGGCTTCGTGATCGTCGCTCCGGCGCTTACGCCGGTCGCGCTTGCGACCGCACTGCCTCCTTGAGAATCGTACGTTACGGTATAGGTCATGACCCCGGAAACCCATGTAGCTAGTAACAAGGTAGATTCTGTCACCGTATCGGTCTCGAAGTCCCACGACAACCCATTCGACATATTAATCCAACCAAGGAAGATGTAGCCCAACCTAGTCGGAATCGGCGGTTCACTGATCTTATCCCCCCAACTGAGGTCGGTAATGAATGTCGTTTCGCTTCCGTCGTTCTTATCGAACGCCACCATATACTTTTCGGTCTCCCACTTCGCATAAAGCGTGAGATTCGCGTTCACCGCATCGGACTCGAAGTTCCACTCCGTGGCATAACCAGCTTCCCTATACCAGCCCGCGAACGTATAACCCTCTCTCGTCGGATCAGTTGGCTTCGCGACGGTCGTCCCGGCTCTTACGCCAGTCGCGATGTCCACCGCGCTGCCTTCTTGCGAATCGAAAGTTACCGTGTAAGCGACGTCCCACTTCGCATACAGCGTAAGATTCGCGCTAACCGTATCGGTCGCGAAGTTCCACGCTGTCGTGCCGCTCGCTTCCTTATACCAGCCCGCGAACGCGTAACCTGCTCTTGTCGGATCGCTCGGCTTCGGAACCGTCGTTCCAGCGATGACATTGGTCTCGCTAGCCACGGCACTGCCTCCTTGCGAATCGAACGTCACCGTGCGCAGCGCGTTAGCGTCCGCCGTCCACTTCGCGTACAGCGTCGTATTCGCATTAACTGTATCCGCCAGGAAGTTCCATGGCGTCGAATAGCTTGTATCCGAATACCAGCCTGCGAACGCATAGCCCGCTCTCGTCGGATCAATAGGCTTCGCAACGGTCGTTCCGGCGGGAATGGTTGGCGCGTTCGCCACTATGCTGCCCCCCTGCGAATCGAACAGTACCGAGTAGGTGACATCCTTCCATAGCCCATAAAGGATCACATTGCCGTTCACCGTATCCGTCGCGAAGTCCCAAAACTTATTATTGTCCGCGTCATACCAGCCTAGGAACTCATAGCCGCTTCTCGTCGTCTCTTCCGGTTCGTCAATCTTATCCCCCTGCCGAATTCCAATCAGACTCGCCACGAGACTTCCTCCCAGCGAATCGAACGTTACCGTATACGTATCCGGCGGAATAAGCTCCCAAATCGCGTATAACACGAGGCTTTCGCCTATCGAATCGGTTGCGAAATCAAACGGAATAAAGGAGTCGCTTCGGGTAGACCATCCCACGAACGCATAGCCCTCTCTCATCGGATCAAGCGGCCTCGGGGCGCTTCCGCCAGAGATGATTCCGGTTGCGTTCGCCACGGCACTGCCTCCCTGCGAATCGAATGTCACCGTGTAGGCGACCTTCCATCTCGCGTACAGCGTCATATTGTCCGTAACCTTTTCATTGAAGCTCCAAAACGTCCACAGTTCTGCTTCTCTGTACCAGCCCTCGAACGCGTATCCCGCTCTCGTCGGTTCGGCGGGCTGCACGGCAGTCGTTCCGGAGATGATGCCGGTCTCGCTGGATATGGCGCTTCCACCTTGCGTATCGTACGTCAACGTGTACGTGATAACGGGGATGAGCTCCCACCGCGCATATAAGGTAAGATCTGCGTTCACCTTATCGGACGCGAAGCTCCATGGCGTCGTATAGCCTGCATCCGTATACCAACCCGCGAAATAATAGCCCGCTCGCGTTGGATCGGCAGGCTTCGTGACGGCAGTGCCGTCGACGACTCCGGTCACGCCAGCCACCGTGCTGCCTCCCTGCGAGTCGAACGTCACCTGATAGAGTGCCGTCCACTTCGCGTAAAGAGTCATTGCCGTCTTCACCTTATCGATCTCGAAGCTCCACGGCGTCGCATAGCTCGCATCCTTGTGCCAGCCCGCGAATAGATAGTTCGTTCTAGTCGGATCGGCAGGCTTCGCGAGTTTTGCGCCGACGCTTACGCCGATCACGCTAGCTACCGTACTGCCTCCCTGAGAGTCAAACGTTACGTTAACGGGAGGATCGACCTCGCGAATGACGTTCAGCTTATAGGTCTGTTTGGTGCCGTCCAGCGCGGTTACGACCACGTCGACATCGTTGCTTCCCAAGTTCAATGAAATAGGAGCCGATTCACCCCCGCTGGCCGTCGCCACGCCATTGATCTGCAGCCCCGCTCCGGAAACCGCGGTTGTCGCCGTCACCGTAAAGCTGCTGACATCATGCGCAGCATTAACGATATACCGGGTCTTCGCGTAAGTGAAGTCAGGTTGGAGCACCCCGCCCGTTACCTGCAAAGAGCTTAAATTCGCGACGCTGTATTGCGCAATCAAGCCTCGAGAACCGACAGCCACATACATGCCGTTGCCGTAGACCACATCCTCGAACGTGGCTGCAGCCCATTGGGAGATCTCGGTATTCTTCGCTCCCCTAAAGTCTCGCCACGCCAAACCGTCATTGGAAGTGTAAATATGTCCATAAATACCTACCGCTACGAAAGTGTCGTTTGCATATTCAATGGATTTCCAATTATATAAGTACGGTATAACCTGCTTAACGGACCAACTGACTCCGCCGTCGTTCGAGGTCGCTATCTTCCCCGCCGAAGCTGTCATAACGAATTTGCCATTGCCGTAAGCAATTGACGTCGGATACAGGTTATTGAACGGATCCCGACTCGTCCAGGTTACGCCGTCTGGAGACGTCCACATTCCTCCTCCATTCCCAATCGCAATGAACTGGCCTTCTCCGTAAGAGATATCAATCAAGCTTTGCGTCACGCCCGATGTCTGAACGATCCAGTTGATCCCATCGGCAGAGGTCAGTACCCTTCCGCCTAAGCCTACAGCTACGAACGTACCGTTGCCATATTCGACTCCGTATAACGCATCCTTTACGCCTGATGCGGCTGCGGTCCAGTCCGTGCCGTTCACCGAAGTCTTGATGACCCCGTTAAGCCCGACCATCACGAACCTTCGTCCTGCATAGACGGAATCCATATAAGCCTCGAACACCGCAGGGAGTTGTGTCCAATGGGTCCCATCAGCGGAGGTGAGGATTAAGCCGATATTCCCGCCAGCGACGAACAACCCATTCCCATAAGCGACGGTATAGATGTCCGTGGACGTGCCCGATACCGGATATGTCCAACTGTTGCCGTCACCGAAAATAGAGAAACCATTGGTGCCCGTCATGACAAACTTGCTCGCGCCATATGCCACTCCAAAAAAATCTTCCGACGCTCCCGATTGACGATTCTCCCATGTCACTCCATCGTCGGACGTATAAGCAGCGTTTTTCGTCCCGACAGCCACATAGCGGCCTTCGCCATACGTGACACTCTTCAGCTCAGCCAATCCTTCCGGCGTAAAATAACTTTGCCAGCTTACTCCGTCCGAGGAATGTAAAATGCTTCCGGCGTAACCGACCGCCACGAATCCATCGTCGCCGTAAACGACGTCGTTCAACTGTCCGGACGTGATCGAGGCATTCGTCCACGATACTCCATCATCCGAGGTGACGATCATCCCGGTTGCCCCGACTGCAACATAAACACCGTTGCCGTATGCAATGCCGCTTAACGCGTTCGTTACACCGGAAGCTTGAGGGGTCCAGCTAATTCCATCATTGGAGGTTAGCACCGTCCCCCCCATGCCCACGGCGACGAATTGCCCTTCCCCATAAGCAACATCAAGCAAATAATTATTCGTATTCGAGTATTGATTCGTCCAGGTGATTCCGTCGCGAGAGGTAACTATCCCTCCGCTTTTGCCGACTGCCACATAGAGGCTGTTTCCATAGGCAACTCCGTATAGCTCATATAGTGAATTCGTTTTGTAGCTCTCCCAGCTTAATCCATCCTCGGAAGTCCAGATCTCCCCGACGCTTCTTCCCAAGAAGTCTTTCCCCACGCCGACGGCCACAAACTTGCCATCCGCATAGATCAGATTATTTACCGTTCCATCGGCCGCCACATCCGCCGAAGCCTTAGGGGCTGCGACAGGCCATATTCCCGCCAAAATAAATAGGGCTAATAATAGTGATGTTAGTCTTCTAAACAAGAGCAGTCTCTCCCTTAAACATTTCTATAGGAAAACTATAAAGCATTACGGAATGAAATTAACCTACCCTCGAGGGTAGGTTAATGCGGTAATTCGGGTAGGATCGACAAAAACTGACTCTGTGCAGTCGCTTTGTCAGGTTCTCTACTTGCCGATGCTTCCAGCTTTTGCGGATTTCGGCGTAGTTACGCGCCATGCATGGCGCACTAAAAAATGAAGATTGCCCAATAGACAATCTTCAACGGTTTGACCGCGAATCCAGTACTTGAATCCCACCGACAACGCGATGAGATAACAATACTACGATTCGTTACATACCAAATTACCTCTGGAATTAATAAATAAGCCTGTCTAGATTCCTTAAGGAAGAGATCATGCTTTAGTGCTGCCAAATAAAAAAACGAGAAGGCATCCGCCCTCCCGTTTTCCCTCAACCATATATAATTAGTCCGCTTGTACGATCTTGATCAAGTTAGTAGCACCGGTCTTACCGATCGGAACGCCTGCGGCAATGACCGCAAAATCTCCCGATTCAAGCAATCCGCCTTGACGTCCCTTCTCAAGCGAAGATTGGAACAACTCATCCGTAGATGCTGGACGATTGCCCTTCACCGGTATAACGCCCCATACGAGCGAAAGCTTATGCAACGTCTTCTCATCCGTTGCAATCGCCATAATCGGCGCTTCAGGACGGTACTTCGATACCATGCGCGCCGTGAAGCCGCTCTCTGTAGGAGCGATGATTGCTTTCGCGCCCAACTCGCGAGAGGAACTGACGGCCGCTTGCGAGATTACTTCGGTAATCGAAGTCGCTTGGCGTTCCGCTTGTTTTTGGAAATGGCTGGAGTAATCGAAAATGCTCTCGGCGCGTTCGGCAATAGAAGCCATTTTCAGCACCGATTCAATCGGATATTTGCCGGCAGCCGTCTCGCCCGACAACATAATCGCATCCGTGCCTTGCAATACCGCACTTGCAACGTCGCTTACTTCCGCGCGCGTAGGGCGCGGGTTCACTTGCATCGAATCAAGCATTTGCGTCGCTACGATAACCGGCTTGCCTGCACGATTGCTCTTCTCGATCATTTCGCGCTGGATAAGCGGCACGTCTTCGACCGGAATTTCTACGCCGAGGTCGCCGCGGGCAACCATAATGCCGTCCGAAGCTTCAATAATTGCGTCAAGATTGATGACGCCCTCTTCATTCTCGATTTTCGAAAGCACTTGAATGTGGCTCGCTCCCGATTCTTCAAGAATTTGCTTGATTTCATATATATCTTCGGCTTTGCGAACGAACGAAGCGGCGATCATATCGACGCCTTGCTCGATCCCGAAGTTAATGTGTATGATGTCGCGTTCCGTAACGCCTGGAAGCGTAGTGCGTACGCCCGGAAGGTTAACGCCTTTTCTCGGCTTGATGATGCCGCCGTTGATGATCGTGCAGACGATTTCCGTTCCTTCCACGGATTCGATCTCGAGTTCGATCAAACCGTCATCGAGAAGGATTTTGCCGCCAATGCTTACGACCAAAGGAAGCTCCGAGTAATTAACCGAGATGCGCTCGGCTGTGCCCAGAATCTCTTCTGTTGTTAACGTCAGCTTATTGCCTTTGACAAGCTCGTACGAGTCGCCTTGCAACTTGCCGATGCGAACCTCAGGTCCTTTAATATCCATCATGATGGAAACGACGCTGCCCGTAGCTTCCGCTGCTGCGCGAATCGTTCTAATCCGTTCACTGTGATCTTCAAGCTCGCCGTGTGCCATATTGAGCCGGGCAACGTTCATACCCGCTTTGATCATTTGTTGCATCACTTCACCGGATTGGCACGCTGGTCCCATTGTGCATACAATTTTTGTTTTTCTCATTTGTCTATCCTTTCAAGTTCACGTAGTTTTTTATTTAATTATAAAAGGATAGGTATCCCATTGAAATAAACTATAGTACACTACATGTAATATAGTATTGTAATTGAAAGAAGGTTTACGTGCCGATGCTTGAGCTACAGACCGTACGTCGCGACCAAGGCATGGACTGGTATGAGGATTATAACGGCGTGGAATCCTCGTTCTCCATCGTGCTCGTTACTTATGGCAAAGTTGTGTACTGGATCGAAGATGAGAAGGTCATTGTCGAGAAGGGCGAAATGCTTCTGCTGCCCCTGGGCACCCGTTATTACGGCAAAACAATCCCAACCGTCTTCCATGAAAAATATGTCGTTCGATTCAACACGCTGGCTGATGAAGAAGCAAAGCTTCCAATACTAGCTGGCAGACAGCGGCTGAAGTCCAAAGTTGGTTATTACGAGCTCATCCTTGATCTGCTTAAAGTAACCTATACCGAGTGGATAGAGGAGCTGCCGTATGCCGCGATTAGAGGGCAAGCGAAAGTAACTGAGCTGCTCGCCTTATGGAGCAGGGAGCTGGAACAAAGCGCCTCCTCCTTGGGCGCCAAGGCTAATGTCGAACGCATGAAGACTTACATCGCCGAACACTATCGCGAGAAAATAACGAAGGAGCAGCTAGGCGCCTGCATCCGCGTAACGCCTAACTACGCCGCCACCCTGTTCAGCAAAATGACGGGCCAAACCATCAGTGAATACGTCCATTCGGTCCGCATCCGCACGGCGATCTACATGTTGAACGAGTCATTGCTTACCGTGAGCGAGGTCGCGGCTTATTTGGGATATAATGACGTATCCTATTTTCATAAATTGTTCAAAAAAACGACCGGAAGCACACCTGCGCAATTCGCGCATAACCGTCCAAGCTGATCGCGCTAATAGCCAGCCGTAAGCACACACGCTTAAAGTTTGCTGAAAGAACAATGAAAAAGATGCAACAATCGTCCACATATTCGATAATGATCTTAGGTCCTTGGAAAGGGGTAATGATCGATGCCTGCTGCGAATAAGAAAGGAATCAGACTGCTGCTCGTCGATGACGAACCGCATATATTGGAGTTTCTTGAGCTTGGACTCATGAACGAGGGGTTCGAGATCTATACGGCGCCGGATGGCGAAAGCGCGTTGGAGCGCTATCGGGAGCATCAGCCCCATATCGTTGTCTTGGACGTCATGATGCCGGGCATGAACGGCTTCGAAGTATGCGACGCTATCAAACGGTCAGGCAATCAAGTAGCCATTATTATGCTTACGGCTAAGGATGAAGTAGAGGATCGCGTGAAGGGGCTTACGCTCGGCGCCGACGATTATTTGGTGAAGCCGTTCAGCTTCAGCGAGCTGCTGGCCCGAATCGGGGCAAGACTGCGGAATCAATTCCCGAATTTGCTAAGCGAAGTATCTTATGGCCCGTTCCGCATCGATGACCGCCGCAAGGAACTTATTTATAATGATCAAGTGCTCGAGCTATCTCCTACGGAATACGAGCTGCTAAAGTTCATTGTCATGAACAATGGCGTCGTTCTCAGCAAATCGCTTATTTTGGACAAAGTATGGGGCTATAACTTCGGCGGAGAAGAGAACATTGTCGAGGTGTACATCCGTTCGCTTCGAGACAAGCTTGGCGACAAGGAGCACCGGCTAATCCGTACGCTGCGCGGGTCCGGATACCGTCTCGACTTGCCATGAAGCAGCCGTGGATGAAGCGAATCATGCGTTTCGCTGCCCCCAGCTCCCTTCGTTACCAGCTATTAAGCAGAACGCTTCTTCTGCTCGCGGCGCTGCTCCTATTAATCGGCGTCTTGCAATATGTGTTGATGAAGGATTTCGTCTATGAAAATAAAGCCAACACGCTGGGTGCCCAGCTCCTATCGATGCCAATGGACTGGTTTGGCGTGAGCGTCAGCAAGCCTGACGATAGGGAGGGCAAAAGCGCTGCGCCTCGAATGGAACCGCCTAAGCAGCGGCCGCAAGCGCCCGTCTTCTATCAGCCGGGCATGTCGTTCGCTTTCGTCGGCAACGACGGGGTCGTAGACGACTTAACCAATAATCCAGAGCTTGCTTCGCCTCATTTGACCGCGCAGCAATATGCGAATATAAAGGCAGAGCTCTTGAGCCGCAAGTCGATCAGCTATCGCATCGTGGACGACGTCAACGGTCATGAGCAGCTTGTCGTGCTCAGGCTCGCCGATCCTCGCAACCGGGCGGCCGGCATGGTTCAAGCTGGAGCAGAGACGGCCTCGCTTCAGAAGCTGCTGTTTACGCAGCTTGCGATCTTCATCTCGCTCGCCGTCCTAGCGCTGGCGGCTGGACTATCGCTTTATTTGCCGCTTCTTCGCAAGACGTTGACGCCGCTGTCGCGAGTGGTGCAGGCAGCTTCAGATACCGATGCAGGCAATCTAGACATCCGATTGCCCGCGCACCAAGGACAGCTGGAGATCGATCGGCTGTCCGAAGCGTTCAACGGCATGCTTGCGCGGCTGGAGCTGTCGTTCGAAGCCGAACGGCGAACGACGGAGCGGATGCGGCGTTTTATTGCCGACGCGTCCCACGAGCTGCGCACCCCGCTCACCTCGATTCACGGCTTCATCGAGGTGCTTCAGCGCGGTGCGGCAGTGAGTCCCGAGCAATTGAACCGCTCGCTTGCGAGCATGGGGCTCGAATCGCGGCGAATCAACAAGCTCGTAGAGGATTTGCTCACGATCGTGAAGCTTGATCAGGCACCGGAGCTTGTCCTTGCTCCGGTACGGCTCGATCTGCTCCTTACGGAGATGGAGCCGCAGCTTCGATTGCTCGCCGGCAGCCGTTCGGTACAGATCGAGACTGACGGCAATCCGGTTACAGGACGTTATCATGCCGACAAGCTGAAACAAATCGTGCTAAATCTGTTCCTGAACGCCGTCCAGCACACAGACTCCGATACAGGCAGCATCTCGCTTTCCCTCGGCGTAAGCGGCAGCCATGCTCAACTTACCGTTTCAGATAACGGCACGGGCATTGCCGCCGAGCATATTCCGCAACTGTTCGAGCGGTTCTACCGCAGCGAATCGTCGCGCACGCGCAAAAGCGGCGGCGCCGGACTCGGGCTATCGATTACCAAATCGATCGTCGATGCGCATAACGGTTCGATCGAAGTCGCAAGCGAGCCCGGCGTCGGCACGCAATTCCGCGTGCTGCTGCCGCTCGGAGGTTAGCTTCGTTTTTTGCTGACAACGTATGACGTCTTGCACGATTAGCATTGTCTCCCCACGATCTCCTAACTAGTAACAGCTATGTTGGATTCCTGCATTATAGGAAGCCACTTTGAGGCTCTATCCGCTGCTATGTTGGATATTTGTATCAACTTCTCTGATTATCAGTCTATCGAGGCCTTTGCCGCAGAAAGTTAGTGCAGATATCCAACATAGCCTAAAATTCACCGACTAAATGAATAAAGTTACTGCCAATATCCAATATAGTCTCAAACCCTGAGATCACTCAGGGCAAAAAGTGAGTTGGCGGGGTTGGGTAGCTGGAGGTTGAGTTGAGGGAGTAAATGAGGGCTTAGTTGCTCGGTTACTTGGATACCATATTGCTGGAAGGCTGAGTTGCTGGGGTGCTGGGGTGCTCCATTGCTGAGTTACTGTGGTGTGTGGTTTGAGATTTAAATATTCACTCCTCGTTGCAGAAACTGCAACTGATGGCGGAAAATCCCCCCTATTAGAATCCCTCGTTGCAGAAACTGCAACTGATCCGCCATAAATGACGTCTATGCCAGACTCAGAGGCAGATTCTGTTGCAATAAGTGCAACGACAATGCTCATTCACCGACGCAGTGGATAGTTCTGTTGCACAAACTGCAACGAGAGCCGAAAGCTGCTCACTACTACCGAACAATCACAAACGAATCCAGCTTCGCACCATCCACGTCATACGCCTCATACGTCAGCTTATTCCCGTCGACCGTAATACCAGCGAACATCTGCTTATTATTTTGGAAATGAACCTTGTGGTAGAACTGGTCATCCTTTTTCTCGTTAAACTTCTGTCCTGACGCATTCGTAACGACGTAGACAGTGCCTTCGCGATTCCCTTCCTCACCGTCACCTGTTCCGACAATCTCCCCGCCCTTCAACGGATACGACCTTGAGTATTCGTGATTATGGCCTTGCAGCACGAGTTCAACGCCGTACTCGTCGAACACTTCCGCCCAATCGAGCGTCTTCTTATAGGAATTCCCGCCGTACGGCCCTTGATGAATCGAGGCTACAATCCATTTTTTGTCCGTTGCCGCAAGGTCTTCACGCAGCCATTCGGTCTGCGCCTTGCGATTCGACTCCGAGTTCAGCATCACGAAGTGGACAGGTCCATAATCGAAGGAGTAGGTAGTTCCTTCAATGGAGCCATCCGCACCGTTGCCCGGCAAGTTGAAGTGTGAGACGAACCTATCCGCATTGCCGTCGACCTCGTCATGATTGCCGGCAACAGGCATGAACGGCACGCTTCTCACCCACTTGGCCGCCTTCTCGAACAAATACGTCCAACTGCTCTCATCGTCGGGATTTTCGGTCAAGTCTCCATTGTGTACGATCAGCTTCGCATCCTTGAACGTAGCGAAAGCCCGATCAAGCGTGTTGCTCCAAAGGTCAAAATCCTGCTCCGTCACGCCTTGCGAATCCGTTACGTTAATGAACGTGAATGGTTCTTGCTCCTCTTCCTCTGCACCTGCAGACTCAGTTACGAAGGATTCAGCCTCACTCCAGCCGCCCTTTTCTCCGCTTCCCACCCGGTACGTATAATTAACGCCCGGTTCGAGACCGGTTGCCTCCGCTTTGTGCACGCCCCTTTTCTCATTCCCGCCAAGCTCCTCAACAATCGTAACGCCTGATACCGTCATGACATTTTTGCCATCGAAATCAGCATCAGTACCCTTTACAAGCTGCAGAACAGCTTTATCCCCGGCTTGCTTCGTATGCCAAGTGAACGCGCGGCTCGTCTGCGGGTCACTCTTGAATGTAGTCACAATTGCATAAGGCTTATCTCCATCCATAGCTCTCCATTTCTCGAAGCCGTACACGGCGGCAACCAAAAGCATGCAGAACAGCAGCAACAGCCAAGTATCTCTTCTCTTAATCAATCGTACCGCCTCCTTCCTCTCCCCTAATCTTAACAAAAACTTTACATAATGCGCATTCAGCAATCTTTCAGCCGGCATTAAGTTAAGAATCAGTAAAGACAAGTACAATTGCTCCAGTAAGTAACACCGGTATGCAGCGCATGCGAACAGGAAAAGAAACGAGGTGTGAACATGACAACCACATTAAAATACCGCAATGAATTGAAGTTTTTCATTAACCAGCATCAATACTTCATTATTCGCCAGCGCTTGAAAAACCTGATGAAGCAGGACGATCATGTCGGCCCGACTGGCGAGTATCATATCCGAAGCCTATATTTCGATGACGTAAACAATAAAGCGCTGCATGAGAAGCTGGGCGGCATTCGCGATCGTTCCAAATACCGCATTCGCATATACAACGTAAGCGATAGCGTCATTCATTTTGAGAAAAAAATCAAATTCAAGGATTATATCGCCAAGTTCAAGGTGCCGATCACGAGAGCGATGTACGATGAAATCATGAATGGCAATTATGAGGTGCTCAACAATCCTTTGAAGCCGCTCATGCTGGAGCTGTACAACGAGATGAAACAAAAGCTGCTGAGGCCCAAAGTCATCGTCGATTACGTCCGCGAGCCCTACGTATGCGAGAACGGGAACGTCCGAATTACATTCGACAAGGAGCTGCGTACCGGGCTGCATTCGCTTGATATTTTCGATAACAATCTCGAGCCTGTTAGAGCGATCGACGAGAATCTCATTATTCTTGAGGTGAAATACGACGAATATATTCCGGCATATATCCGAACCGCGCTGCAGCTCGAAGGCTTGAACAGGCAATCGGCGTCCAAATACGTCATTTGCCGCAAGTTTCTGAAATACAACACTTGGGAGGATTATTAAAAATGGAAACAAACACGACAACATCCGATACTACAACTAATTTTACCGATATTCTCAAAAATTCAGTACTCGAAAACGTCAGCTCGGACATCAGCATTGCGAAAATATTAATTACGCTCGCTGTCGCTTTTCTGATCGGATTCTTCATCTTCGTTCTATATAAACGGATTTTCAGCGGCGTGCTCTATTCGAAGAGCTTCAACGTCTCTCTCATCGGCATGACGATGATTACGGCTGTGGTCATTATCGCGATCAACTCCAACCTCGTCCTGTCGCTCGGCATGGTCGGCGCCTTGTCGATCGTCCGCTTCAGAACGCCGATTAAAGACCCGACCGACCTGATCTTCCTGTTCTGGGCAGCAGTCGCGGGTATCGTAACGGGCGCTGGCTTCTTCACGTTAGCCGTCATCGGTTCCGTATTTGTCGGCCTTATTCTGTTCTTCTTCATTAAAGGCGGCTCTGTAGAAACACCTTACTTGCTTGTTGTTAACTGCGATGGAGACGCAACTGAAAAGGAAATTCACAACCGCATGGGCAAGCTGGTCAAACGTTACAACGTGAAGCAAAAAACAGTTACGGCAGGCAATATCGAGATGACGCTCGAAGTGCGCCTGCGTGACCAGGAAGGCAAATTCGTCAATGAGCTGTCAAGTCTTGGAGGCGTTAAGAACGCCGTGCTTATTAGCTACAGCGGGGATTATGTTTCCTAAAGGAGAGGAATAGGAGGTAACACGTATGAATGCGAAGTTCCACAGCTTCCTTCTCGTGCTGTTCTCTCTGCTCCTCATAATCGGTTTGACGGGATGCGCGGCCGGCACGAACACCGACCTAGCCTCCCTCATCGGTTTAACGGACTCAGATTCCGAGGCAGCAGCAACGAAGGTAGAGCAACAGCTCGACGAAGAAGTGTTTCCGAAAGACGAAATTATCGACGTAAAAATCACGATTGACGAGGAAGAGTTCCAGAACATGCTGGACAATGCCAGCGCCGAGGAGATGCATGAAGCGTCGGTTGATTATAACGGTCAGCACTTCAACAATGTCGGTATACGGACGAAAGGCAATCTAAGCTTGAACAGCGTCGTCAATATGGCCGATTCGGATCGATACAGCTTCAAGCTGTCGTTCGACGAATATGTGGGCCAGACATTGGCCGGCATTAGCAAAATCAACCTGAACAACAATTACAGCGATGCTTCTTATATGCGGGAGTTTCTGTCGTATGAGCTTGCTGAGAGCATGGGCTTACCCACGCCAAAATACAGCTATGTCAACGTCTATGTGAACGGCGAGTTATGGGGCTTCTATCTAGCAGTCGAGCAAATTGGCGACGCGTACCTGGAGCGCAACTTTGGCAACTCGTATGGCGCGTTGTACAAAGCAAACGGCGGCAATGGCAGCGAACTGAACTGGCTGGAGACGATCGATGCCTATACGGGACTTGATCTGAAGTCGGACAAGTCGAACGACGATATTTTGCTGACCATGCTGGATCAACTGAATAATGGAACGGATTACGAGAGCGTTCTGGATGTGGAGGAAGCGCTGAAATTTATTGCCCTTAACGCCGTGGCGGGCAATATGGACAGCTACTTATCGGAGAAGAAGCATAACTACTATTTGTACGAAGACGACGGCATTTTCAATATTCTTCCATGGGATTACAATATGTCGTTCGGCGGCTTCGGGGGATCCGGAATACTGATCGACGAGCCGACATCCGGCACACTCGCGGATCGGCCGCTAGTCGCTAAACTACTGGAGAATGAAGCATATTTGGAACAGTATCACTCGATAATCACTGAGATGCTGGACGGCTATTTATCCGAAGCGGCGTTTGCTAAGCGAACTACGGAGCTCTCTGCAATGATCTCCGAATCGGTGAAGTCCGATCCTTCAGCCTTCTATACCTATGAGCAGTATGAGCAAGGCGTAGCACAGGTCGTTTCGTTCAACTTAACGCAAACAGCCTCCATCGCTCAGCAGCTTGACGGAACGACCCCCTCCTCGGGAGACGGCTCGGGCAGCGGAAGCAGCGGCATGGGTGGTGGTGGACGCGGCGGCGGTTTCGGGGGCCAAGGTAACATGGGCGGTATGGGTGGCATGATGCCCGAAGGCCAAGGCGGCGCAAATGGTGAGATGCCGCAAATGCCGAACACGCAAGAAGGTGCCGGCAGCAATGGAGCTTCGCAGAACGAATTAACTGCTGTAGGCACCATTGAAGATGATGCCTCTGTCGGCGGGAACAATGGGCAGCCTGCTCAAGAAGATGCATCTGCTGACGGCAACGGGCAACAGCCTGCTCAAGGCGATGCTAACGCGAACGGCCAACAAGGCGGCATGGGTGGTGGTCAAGGCGGCTTCGGCGGCGGAGGTTTTGGTGGCGGCATGCAGCCGCCGGAAGGTCAAGGCGGTGGCATGGGTGGAATGGGCGGTTTCGGCGGCCAGCCCGGTCAACAAACCGCTGCGCGGCAAGGCACTGCCGAAGAAGCTTACACAGCAGGCATAGCCATCGTTATCTTATTGCTCTCATGTGTCTTCGTCGTATTCTACAAACGCAGACGCCTCTAATAAACGAATCAAGGAGAGGAAGCCATACGCATCCTCTCCTTGTTACTTTTCACATACCTATACCCTGCCAACCTCACACTCCGCCCTTTACTACCGCGTGCCGTTCAGCGCGCCGTCTGCGCGGTACTCGCTAGGCAGTCTGCCGACGAGCTCGCGGAACAGCTTGCTGAAGTACTTATCATCCTCGAAGCCGATGGCGAACGCGATCTCGTATACCGGAGTATCGGTCTCGAGCAGCAGCGTCTTCGCACGCTCGATCCGCATCCGCCGCAGCATAACGCCGAACGGCTCGCCCGCAAGCTTCGCGAAGCATTGGCTGAAATAGCTGCGGCTCATCTTCACATAATCGGCGACATCGGCCTGGCTCAGCTTGCCGCTGGAATGCTGACGCATATATACGATTGCGCGGATTAAGCAGAGCATAACCTCCTTCGAGAAGCCCAGCTCCATCATACGCCGCTGGACGTGGTCGGAGAATCGACGCAGCCACAAACGCCATTCCGCCCACGTATGATTGCGCCGGATATCGCTTCGCATCGCCAAGCTTTCGCTCTCCTTCATCAGTAAACCGCGCCAATCATCGCATAATCCTTCTCCGAAAGCCTCGATACATTCGTAGGATGGACGCTGCTGCTCAATCTTCCCTATAAAATGCTCCCAGTCGGGCGCGCTAAGCATCCATTTCATGCTTATCCCATCACTAGTAGAAAGCTCATTTCCGCCCAATCCTTTGCATCGCTCATTTGCCGTATCCTTCAGCTCATCGTAGCGAAGCTCCATTGGTTCGTCATTCGGACGCAGCTTATAAAACAACTCATCCGCCATCCTGTCGGCCAGCTCCCGCCTCACTTCTTCAAGAGGTTGTCCATATAAGCCTGTAATCCATACCGGCTGCCAGCGGCTGCTCAAGCTATGAGCCAGCTCCCTATTCATCTCTGCTCTAGACACGGTATGCATGATCGGTACAAGCCACATCTGCTTAACCGCAAGCAGCGGATTACGCTTCACGACGGCAAGGCGCAGTAATTCATTGCTGTTCTCTTCACGATTCGAAGGATAGAACAGCAGTGCTTCCGACGCTTGCAGCTTCTCCTCCTCCGATCCCAGCAGACGCTCCCCTAGATTACCAATCTCCCATTCCAGCCGAGCGACGATCCGGCTCATCACCTCGTCCGCGCTTTCCGGCTCAAGCAATGTCTTTACTATATAATCAATAGCGCCCAATCGAAGCGCTTCTTGGACATAATCGAATTCATGATGGCATGTCAGTACGACCGAGCGCACTCGCGGATAACGCTGTCTTACCTGGCTAATAAGCTCGAAGCCCGACAACCTCGGCATCGTTATATCGGTGAATAGCAAATCCACCTCCGTCTGCTCCAGCAGCTCAAGCGCTGCTTTCCCGTCGGCTGCTTCGCCTACGATGGTGATCCCGAACGAGGTCCAGTCGAATAACGCAATAAAACCTTTGCGAACCAGTCTTTCATCGTCGACGACGATCGCTCTAATCATCAAAGCCCTCCTTCGTAATGCGCTTACATCTCCATTTTGGTCCAATAACAAGTTATGGTCAATATGCGATTCCGACTATGCCTGCTGCAGTAAAACAAGAGGAAGGAAAGCCTGCTCGCAAGCAGGCTCTCCTCTCCATTTTCCATTTCCGTCTCCAGCCATGCGAAACAAACTATTGCTTGCGGTATTCAAACACTTTTTTGTTCTGCTCAACGCCCCAAGCGAGTACCTCTTCATAGCCAAGGCCTTTCGCTTTGTCGATCATTTCCGTGCGGAGCTTCGTGAATTCACCGTCATTTTTCGCGAATACCATTTTCCACGAATATTGTTTGATCACGTCAGCCACTTGGCCGCGTTTTTGCTCCAGCTCATCGCTTCTAACAGCCGGTGCAGTGCCTGTGAAGATTGGCTTCAGTACAGCGAGTTTGTTGTTCTTGATCAAATAATCCTTAGCCGTCAAAGCGCCGCCGTTCGCTGCGCGCCAGTTCTGATCCAGCTTCGTCGGCGACTTCTCGAGCACCGATGTCCACAGATTGTAGTCGTAAGGCTCGTTCGTGTTCGGATTAATATTCGTGAACTTGAACGAAGTGTTGTTGATTTGGCTTTTGCCGTCCTTGAACGAGCCGCCGCCGAATTCTTCCGGTACGGCCGTATCGTTAGACGGAAGCGCCTCAACGCCGAAGTCCGTCAATACCGCTTTGCCGTCCTTCATCTCCCATGTGAGTCCTTCCGGACCGTTGTTGCTGACCATCATGCCTTCTGGGCTGTACAGCCAGTCGAGGAATTCAAGAACACGCTCCGGATGCTTCGCTTTCGAGCCGATCGCCCATACGCGGCTTCCGCCATAAGGGTCAAAGCCGTATGAGAATGTACGCTCTTCATCGAACGGCACAAGCGCAAAGCCTTTGCCTTCATTCAAATGCTCTTGCGTGTTGTACGTATCGTCAAGCCACGGGAACCAAGTGAAGAGCAGCTGTCCGTCCTTCATTTTGTTCACGACGTCTTCGAACTTTTGCGTTACCGAATCCGGGTCGAGCAGCCCCATTTGGTTCGCGTCATAATACAGCTTCAGCGCGCGGAGATAGTAGCCGTCCTCGTCCAGTACGCCTTGATACTCGTCGGAATCTGCGGATACGAGCGAGAATCCGCCCGGGTTGAAGCCGTCGCCTTCGTCGAAGCCGTGCAGACCTGCCCAAGCCTTCGCGTTCATCATCATGTTGCCGTCCCAATCCGCCCATAAGGAGAAAGCGTACGTCGGACGATCGGAATCGCTCTTCGGCTGCAGCTCCTGCATCTTCTTGAGCACTGGCAAGTAGTCTTCCATTGTCTTGATCTGCGGACGACCGATGGCATCGTACAAATCCCAGCGCAGGTTCGGGTGATACGTCAAGTCTTGGCCTTCGGATGGGCCGTCCTTGTTGTCGCCGACGTCGAAGCCGACGCCGTATACGCTTGAGCCGCCGCCGAAGTTGGCTTTGTTTTTCTCGATCGCTTTAGGCGCATATTGCAAAATATTTTTGCCGTACGTATCCAGCAATCCATCTTTCGTCCAGTCTACTAGCATGCCGGCCTTGATCGCATCGAGATACTTTTGGCCGTCATCGCCGAATACGACAAGATCGCCAAGATCGCCCGAAGCCATCATCGTCGCGAACTTCGTATCGCCGCCGCCTTCTAGATTGGATGCGATAATGTTCAGCTTAATGTTGAACTTATCTTTGATCAGCTTCGCATACCAGCCGGATTGCTCGCCCGCGAAGTTCGAGAGCATCGAGAACACGTCGATCGTAATCTCTTCACGCTCTTCCTTCGGAGGAGCCGTTTCCTCTGCCGCTTTGTCCGTGCTGGCCGGCTTATTGGTCGCAGTATTATTGCCGCTTTTGTTGTTGTTCGAGGAGCAAGCTGCCGCCGTGCTTACGATTAAAATAATCGCTAGAATCAATGTCAGTGATTTACGAATGGGTTTCAATGAGATGAGCCTCCCTTTTTTTGTCCTCATGAATGGGTTTACCTCGCGTGTGCCTCCCCAAGCTGCATCGCCAGTTGCCGCGCTCACCTCCCTTCAGCATTTCCGTCTTCAAACCTCCTACCCTTTAACAGCACCGATCATAATGCCCTTCACGAAGAAACGTTGGAAGAACGGGTACACGAATAGAATTGGCAGGACGACGATCATCGAAACGGTCGTACGAACGGATGTAGCTGTCTGCATATTCGTCAAATCGATGTTGCCGCCCGAGCCCTGCGAGTTGCGGATGATGGCTGCAAGCGATGTCGATTCGTTCAAATATTTGTACAAGACGAATTGCAGCGTGTAATACTTGCTGTCGGTCATAAGGAACAGCGTATCGACGAATGAATTCCACTGGCTGACGGCCGAGAAGATCGCGATTGTAGCGGCTATCGGCGTAATAAGCGGCATAATAATCCTGCTGAAAATCGTCAGATAACCCGCTCCGTCCATCTCCGCCGACTCCTGCAGCACCTCGGGAATCGATTCAACGAACGTCTTCACGAGAATGACGTAGAAAGGCGAGACGATGGCCGGAAGAATATAGGCCAAGTAATTGTTCGTCAAGTTCAAATTCATCATGATGATATACCATGGAATGATGCCGGCGTTGAAATACATCGTGATAACGACGAATCGGTACCAGAACCGCCTGCCCCACATCTTCTGCTTCGTGAACAGAAAGCCGAGGAACGCCGACGCTACTACCGTGAGAAGCGTGCCGACGACCGTTCTACCGACGGATACGAGCGCCGCCTGCGACAGCCCTTTCACCTGCAGCACCTCGACATAGTTGGTCAGATGGATCATTTTCGGATAGAAGGTAACGAGTCCCCGCGAGCTTAAATCATTGCTGCTAATCGTATTGATGAACAAGTAATAGAACGGAAATATACAAATGATTGTGAACACTGCAAAAAACGTATAGTTCAGTACGTTGAACAACACATCGCCGTACTTGCGCCGTGTTAGCATAGACTGCCTCCTCCCCCGTTAGATGATCGACTCTCCGCGTACCATTTTGGACAGGCGATTGGCTACGAATAATAAAATAATGCTAATAATCGACTTCAGCATGCTGACCGCTGTCGCGAACGAGAAGTTAAAGCCGAGCAGCCCCGTGTTGTACACGTACAAGTCGAGAACCTCGATCGTATCCCGATTAAGCGCGTTCTGAAATACGAAGTATTGCTCCATCCCGTTATTAATTAGATTCGCGATCGAGAGCAGCAGCAGAACGAAGTAGGTCGGCATAATGCCAGGCACCGTAATATGCCAGATCATGCGGAAACGTCCCGCCCCATCGACCTTCGCCGCATCGTACAGCTCCTGATCGATCGAAGCGATCGCTGCTATGTACATGATTGCGCCCCAGCCTAGCCCTTTCCACAGCGCCCAAAACGTCATTTTCAGCCAAATCCATTCCGAGGAGGCCAAATAATTAACCGGAGCTTCCTGCAAGCCGATGGCCATCATGAACTTGTTGATGATGCCGTTATCGACGGAGAACATCATGAACGCGATCGCGTAAACGAGCACCCAGCTGATGAAGTTCGGCAGCGTTGTAAAGATTTGCACCGTCTTCTTGTACCAGGTCGTCTTGATCTCCGTTAGGAAAATCGCGAACAATACCGGACAGACCGACGTTATGATGCCGAGTCCGCTCATCGCCAGCGTATTGCGCATGACACGGAGAACTTCCTGCGTCTGCGTCGGATTGGAGATGATCGATCTGAACCATTGCATACCGACGAACTGCGTATCGAATAACGAGAAGCCCGGTCGGTAGTTATAAAAAGCGTAGAGCCAGCCGTACAATGGAAAATAACTGAATACGAGTATGAGCAACAGAAACGGCAGCGCGAACAGAAATAACCGGAACCGGTCAGAGATGAAGCTGCCGCTGCTTCGCGCGAGCGAGCTCTGCCTTCGGATAGCCGTCTTCATGCAATCCCTCCTACTTAAGTGTGACATCCCGCTGCCCTGTCCATTTGTAGTAAGCGCTTACCACCTACTGAACTTGAGAGCTTCTTTTTGTGTTTCCCTGCTAATAGTGTATAGGTTGGGCGCTTCAGTACGGGAGTGGTAGCGGTTTCAAGATTGACGTTTCCTGTTGCCTTCTAGCGAACAAGATTCGTACCCGTGTGAACGTTTTTCGTACTGCCTCTATAAAAATCTATTATTGGGCCATCGGAGTTTATCGGTCCGATTACAATATCTTCACAATCGATCGATTGACTCGGATCAGAGTTTCCACAACAATAAAGTAAAAACAACAAAAGGTCGGAACAAAACAATATGATTAAAGCCATTATATTTGACTTGGACAATACGCTTTATTGGGATGAACGCGCCAACGAGGAGGCTTTAGAGGCCGTTTGCGGGTACGCGGCGGATCGTGCGGCAGATCTGTCCCCGGATAATCTAATCCGTGCCGTTGTAAGCGAAGCGGAGTTGCAATTCGCCGCCTCCGATTTCTTCGAATTTGCCAGTTCGATCGAGGTCACGGCGCTGGAAGCGCTATGGGCTCGCTTCGACGCAGCCTCAACGGAAGGCGATGAAAGGTTCGAGGCTATGCGGCAGGCTGCTGTTGCCTATCGATTTAACGTATGGAACATGGCACTGCTAGGCTTGGGCTGCCATGATCCGAAACTTGCCGAGCTGCTAGTGGAGCGTTATTTGAATGAGCGTAGAGCGAGGGCATATATTTACAGCGATACGCTTGATACATTAACATGGCTTAGCACCGATTATCGGTTGCTGTTGTTGACGAATGGAACGCCTGACCTACAGCAGGAGAAGGTCGATAGCATCGCCGGACTTTCCTCATTCTTCGAACATATCGTCATCTCGGGCGACTACGGCGTCGGCAAGCCGGCGGAATCGATCTTTCGCCATGCACTCGAATTGCTGGGAGTCGAGCCCGAGGAAGCCGTCATGGTCGGGGACAATCCGTACACCGATATCATAGGCGCCAATCGGACCGGCATTCCAAGCGTCTGGGTGAACCGGTACGGAGCTCCACTCCCGGATTCGATCAAGCCTACGTTTATAGCGCTGACGCTAAGCGAGCTTCCCGGCTTGCTGCTCTCTGGCAGGTGAACAGAATTCACAGAGGATTTATCCTATAAATAACCGGACGACTGACAAATGAGCATACGAAAAATCTGCTCCCGCTAACGGACACCAGAGGTCCTTATAGGCTTGATTGACGATTTTAGCTGTTCTTACGGACATATAAAACTCTTACTGATGTGTTTGGGAGCGAAATCGCTTCGATTGGCGCAGTTAGGGTCTGTGGTGTCCGTAACGATGCAGCAGCGGCCGAATAATGGCCATTAGTGTCCTGTATGTCCGTTAGCCATGCAAACAAAACGACGACTAGACAATACGCATACGCTTCAATACAAAGAAATCTGTATGTTCGTTAAATGAGCCGCTTTAGAAAAAAAAAGGGTTGCCTCATAGAAAGAGGCAACCCTGTTTATCATTCAGCTTGCAAGGCAAGCACATGCTCGATCGCAGGCATGGGCGCACCGCCCGGTTTGAGCTCGTACAGCGGCAGCTCCTGCTCTTATAAGCCATGCGGCGTAAAGTCGATCAGCAGCTCGCCCAGCGCAACGACATCAAATACTTCGCCGCTATCACCGTTTCTTACTCCCATATCGGCGCAAGCTTCCAAGCGTCCAGCGTTTCGATAACAGCTGTTCCGCCGCGTGCGAAGAAGCGGATGCCTGTGTCTGCCGGATTCGGATACAGCCGATTCGTCATCGCCATGCGACCATCGTTCGCGAACAGTTCGACCGAAGAGCGGTCGATGAACAAGCGAAGCCGCACGCGGCCATCCGCCATTGGGGCAAGTGGCGCAGCGCTTACGCCACCGTCTCCGGCACCTCCTAACTCACGGTCCATGAACAGCTTTTGCTCCCTAGGCATATAGCGGATTTCCGTATAAGACGAGCTGTCTTCTGAGCATCGGATGCGCAGTCCGAATTCCGCCGCATCCGATTGCGCGATATCCCACAAGACAGCCAGCTCTATCGAATCGCCTCTCACGCCGTCAACTTCGACATATGCGTCATCTTCCAGTATAAGGGAAGACTCGGCAGTATGCTTGCCTCGCAGCGACTCCAGCTCCGAAACCGGCTGGCTGCGAACCGTGCCGTCCGAAGCCAACGTCAGTTCGCGAGGCAGCGTCATCGCGCCGTACCAGCCGTGCTCCTGCTCCGGCATCGTCGCTCCCCATATGTTCATCCATGCGATCATGATTCTGCGTCCTTGCCCGTCAATCAGCGTTTGCGGCGCATAGAAATCGAAGCCGTAATCGATCTGCTCGGCGTAACCTTTCTCGAACCGGCAATTCTCGTAATCGAACCGTCCCGACAAATACAAGTTTTTGACCGGAGCGATATTCATCGGCGAAATAAGCAGCACATGGCTGTCTTCACCGCCTAGCGGGAACAGATCCGGACATTCCCACATATCGCCCATCGTTCCGTCGCTCTCTACCGCAGCGCCTTTGTAATGCCAGCTCAGCAGGTCGTCTGACATGTACATAATCGCTTTGCCCAAGCCGTCCTTGCCGTAGCCGACGACCATATACCATTTATCGCCCTGCTTCCATACCTTTGGATCGCGGAAGCCAAAACGCCGAGCATCCGGCGAATCGTCGATAATCGGATTAGAAGGATGCTTATGGAACGATACGCCATCTTCGCTCCCGGCTAGACATTGCACCTCTTCCGGCGTTTTGCCATCCACATGCCCGGTGTAGATAAGCTTCAGTATGCCGTTATCGTCAACGGCGCTGCCCGACCAACAGCCCTGGCCATGGTCTCCGCCCTTGTCATATTGCTCCGACGGAGCAAGCGCTACCGGAAGATGCTCCCAGCGAACAAGATCCTTGCTGCGCGCATGTCCCCAATGCATCGGTCCTTGCTTGGCCTGATAAGGGTCATGCTGATAGAACAAATGGTATTCGCCTTTAAAATAAATCAAACCGTTCGGGTCGTTCATCCACCCTGAGGGAGGCATCATATGGTAATGAAGACGATACGCCGTGTCCAACGCTTTGAAGTTCTCCTTCAGCGTCTCTCCAGCCTTATTAATAAAAATCTGATGCTCGTTATGCCTGCTAAAAGGATGCTCCAACTAAGTTCACCTATCCTTCTCCATCGATTATTCGGACACCAGCATTTCATAAATAAACAGCGGCCGTCTAGGACAACATAATGATGTCCGAACTGCCGCTGCATTGTTCCTGCATATGATCACTTAATTATAAGCTAGTTCTTTCTCGCTTAGTCCAAGCGCTTTCGCGGTAGAAGTATGAATCTCTTTCAGAAGCTCCGGATTTTTCAACAGCGACTGGCCATAGGAAGGAATCATTTCCTTAATCTTAGGTTCCCATTCTTTCTTATGCTGCGGGAAACATTTGTTAATGACCTCGAGCATGACATGTACAGCAGTCGAAGCACCTGGCGATGCGCCAAGCAAAGCAGCAACCGAACCATCACCGGCAGTAATAACTTCGGTACCGAATTGAAGCGTGCCCTTGCCGCCAGCTTCCGTATCCTTAATAACTTGTACACGCTGACCGGCTACGACCAAATCCCAATCCTCGATTCTCGCGTTAGGGATAAACTCGCGCAGCTCTTCCATGCGTTTTTCTTTCGACAACAGCACTTGCTCGATCAAGTATTTAGTCAAAGACATGTTTTTGGCGCCTGCTGCGAGCATCGTTACTAGATTATCCGGTTTGACGGAAGTCACTAGGTCGAACATGGAACCCGTCTTCAGGAACTTAGGCGAAAAGCCGGCAAACGGTCCGAACAGCAACGATTTTTTGTTGTCGATAAACCGGGTGTCCAGATGCGGGACGGACATTGGAGGAGCTCCGACCTTCGCTTTGCCATAAACCTTCGCATGATGCTGCGCAACAACCTCTGGATTTTTGCACACCATAAATATACCGCTGACTGGGAAACCGCCGATATGTTTTCCTTCAGGGATGCCGGATTTTTGCAGCAAATGCAGGCTGCCTCCGCCGCCTCCGATGAAGACGAACTTAGCAGCATGGTTCTCAATGTTGCCATTGCCGTTGCGGACTTTCAGTTTCCACGAGCCATCAGCGGCACGCTTCATATTAGAAACGCCATGATTGTATTTAATCTCAACGTTTTTGCTTTTCAAGTGATTGAACAACATGCGCGTCAAAGCGCCAAAATTGACATCCGTACCCGTGTCGATTTTGGTCGCCGCTATAGGTTCATTCGATGAACGATCTTTTATAATAAGCGGGATCCATTCCATCAATTTCTTAGGGTCATCGGAAAACTCCATACCCTTAAATAGAGGATTTTTGGTCATCGCTTCATAACGTTTTTTAAGAAAAGCAACATTCTTCTCACCCAGCACCATACTCATATGAGGCAATGGCATAATGAAGTCCTGCGGATTGCTGATCAGCTTGCTATTAACGAGATAAGACCAGAACTGCATGGAAAGCTGAAACTGCTCATTAATGTTGATAGCTTTGCTAATATCTACAGAACCGTCTGGCTTCTCAGACGTGTAGTTAAGCTCGCACAGCGCCGCGTGCCCCGTACCTGCATTATTCCATTCGTTGGAACTTTCCTCACCAGCGCTTTCGAGCTTTTCGAACACTTTAATATTCCATTCCGGTACTAGTTCTTTCAGAAGTGTCCCTAAAGTCGCACTCATGATTCCGGCACCAATTAAGATGACGTCTGTTTTCGTTTCTCCGTTGCTCATTTTTACCATCCTTATATCCTAAAATTTACAGAAAGGATGTAGCGAACCTGCTTAAGCGCAGCACAATAAGCGAGCAAGCCAGGACGCGACCTAGTCACACATCTTTTCTGAATCTACAATTATTAATCTATTATAGTGTATCACTAATAGTCATAGATTTAAATAATCGTACATTTCCATGAACCTTTTTTTCGGCTATTTTGGCTAGCCAATTTAAGGATGCCATCCTTTATTATCCTATGCTGCACGCAAGCTCAATGTTTCCTTGCGAACGAATCCATAAGCCAACCCGCGATATGGTCAATCTTGCTCTTATTCTCATCCGTATTGTTCAACACAAGGTCGCAATGGGACAATGCGCTGATCTCCTTCTCGAATGAATTGAGACGCTCGTTAACCTCCACGGGGCTATGACCGCGAGCTTCAAGTCGGCGAGCACATTCATGGCGTTCCGCTTTCACTCCAAATAGAAGCACCTTGTCGCTGTATAGCTGTTTGATTCTTTTCGCGCCCGCTTCATCCAAAATAACCGATCTCCGTTCCGAATTTCGGATGATCCCTTCAATTAACTGCGTCGGTGTACCGTATAGGTTTTCGTGATATTTGGTCATTTCGATCATTTGACCTTGCTCGTAAAGCTTTTGCATTTCTGCTTCTGTTTTGAAAAAATAATCGACTCCGTCCACCTCGCCGGGGCGTGGTGATCGAGATGTCCAGGTTACAACGCGCGGAAGTCCCAGCATGGACTGAATGGTGCTTTTGCCAGAAGCGCTTGGCCCCTGAAGAACTACTAATGATAGATTCATAATGTTTGAACAACCTTTTCATATGAGATTAATAACCTGTTATATCTCTATTAATTGTAGGTTAACCAATTAGATATGATATCAATTTATATGATTATTCACACAAGACCAGTTAAACAAGATGTACATTGTCACAACTTATACGATTTATCATACAAAAGTGATTAATCCATCCGCGCATCCGATGGTTTTGTACGATTTTTCGATCAAAAACCTTCATTGGACCTATCTGCAAGGTTGGTTTATACGATATATCGTACAACTATTGGTTAGTCTTCGCCCACATTTCTTGCGGATTTAACTCATAAATTTGGTTCTCCCTGTACATGAATTGATGCATAATAAATTCTCTTCTTATCGTTGCAAAATCACTATGGAATGTTTTTATAAATTCGTTGATTTCTTTCTCGCTATACTGTCGTCCCATTTCCAATTTAGAAACCATTAGTTCCAATACAATAAGCTTCTTCTTAAGTTGCACAGGAATATTTTTCAATTTCCCTTCGTTTGTAAAAAAGTTTTTTATGACGGATTCTTTGATTCGTTTATGTTCGTCTTCCATACTTGTCAAACCTCCTTTGTCATTTCGGTATATCAGGTTTTCCGTAGCACTGGCGCTATTCTTGATGAAATAATGATTTAATGAAAAATAAATAGTATTTTTATCCCGTCGTTCATTAATTAAGCTAGCTTCGCGCAGTTTCGCAGCATGATGTGTGATTGTCGCAGGCGTTACGCTTAACTTTCCCGCCAATATTTGTCCATTAAGCTCTCCCTCAGCCAACAGTATTAAAATTTTTATTCTTGTAGGATCGGCAAGAGCTTTATGATAATTAACTACCTTGTCTAACTGCATTAAATTGACCACCTATCCAAAAAGTAAATTTAACAATCACCTAATTAGATATATATTAAATTAGATAATATTGAAATAAGAAGGATTTGTCAACCACATCAGTAAACAAATCTAGCAAAGTTAGAGGTCAACAAGTCATTAGTACAAGCACACTCTCTCACTGGTTCATAAGATGTCCTATATTATTTTAAGGAGTGATCTTATGGCCAGATCAGTTAAATGCGCATTAATTCAAATTGCCAAATTATCTGCGAAATTGGCAAGCGACGAGCAATTCAGAAAGAAGTTTGTTGCGATCATCGGCGACACACAAACGGGCACGAACAAAAGAGTTCTGCAAATGAGAGCGTTGTTAAGATCAGCTGGTTTCAAATCCCCCACTCGGGTGCGAATACTTAATGATCTAGGAGAAACGCCAAAGACAATCATCTCTTATGATGCAGTAGACCCCGTATCACAATCAGGCGTAACCACTTCCTTCACTTACCAATTGAATCCTGGACCGTAATGTGATGATTGAAATGCGGAACACAAACATGAAGGACACCAATAAGGTGTCCTTAAGTTTGAAAGCAGTATGAACTGGAATCCAATAACCTATTTAACTTCTTCCGAAATATGCCAGCAAACGCCAGCGGGATCTATAAGATTGATCTCGCGTTTCCCCCAAGGAAACATTTTGGGTTCCTTTGCCTTTACCGGATACTTCTTCGATAAAATAATGGTTCGGATATGTGACCACCAACCATCTAAATCCTCAACGACTAGTTCTAACATGTAATTCTCTTGGAACTCTTGATTATGGAAGTTTTGCAGAAAAAATTCCTGTTCCCCTATTCGAAAGATACTTAATCCGTCGTCGGAGTAGATTTTCTCAAAACCAAGATCTTCAAAAAAATGCTGTGCAAGGATATAATCTTTGCCTGATGGAATAAACGGTCGAAGCTTATTTGCTCTCATGGGTTCCCTCCGTTATTAGGAATTAATAATTTAGGACAAGTCCCTCTTGACTATCTTTTTTGCGACATCCGCGGCAGACTTCAAAGAACCTTGTTCTTTAGCATCTCTAAAAAAAGCCGATAGGGGGAATCCCTCTTCGTTTCTGGCCTCTGCCTGCATATCGGTGTCAACCATACCAGGATCCACGGTGTAGGTCGTCAAAGAACGATGGCCTTCCAGCTGTATACATGATGTGAACATATTTAATGCAGCTTTCGAAGCACAGTACACGCTCATGCCAGCTGCCGCTTGCTTTGCTGAACCCGAGGAGATGTTTACGATGACTCTTTGAATCGCCCGTTGCTCGGTCTGCGTTATTAAAGCTTGGGTTAGTAAGATCGGAGCTAATAGGTTTGTTTTTACATTTCTTATCGTTTCTTCCGGCGAACAACAATCTATTGAACCTAATGGCGTGACTTGAGCTGCGTTATTAATTAAGGTTATTGACTCTAGCTCGGGATGAGCTGCCCGTTCAAGTATCCCTTGAATGAGGTCTGGGATCCCCTCCGTGTTCTGCAAATCGAATTTCACAAAATGCATTTCACAACCGTTTTTCAGAGCTAAATCTACTAGAGTATCATTATTATTTCTAGCTAAAGAAATGATTAGATGATTAGGATTAATAAGTTGTCTACATATCTCAAAACCTAATCCGCGCGACGTACCTGTTACTATAAATGCTTTCATAAGCCACCTCTTTCCTCCAGCTAACTTATGTATCTTTACGACTAACGATTTCACCATATTTATTATATAGGAAAATTTATAACTAGATCATTTATCCGTTTCCTTTTCGCCACTTTTAATATCATAATAATAATCGATCCAATCCCGTTGCACTGATTAATAATCTCTCCTTCTTAGTTCCCAGCAACTTCTGTGTCCAGTCAACATACCCTCCATCACCAATGTAATATTCCCTACCTTCAATAACTGTCTTTATAGTGAATTGCAAACCTTTATAGTATTGATTTTCCTTTTGGGCAGCACCTGTACTAATAATCACATCATCTAACTCCAAACCATATCCATATTCAGTGATTCTTGATACCAAGCCAGCACTGTCCTTATATCCGCCTCGCTCACTTAAAATAACTTCTATCTTAGAATTAAAGAGTGATTTGAATATTTCTTGGTAAACTTTTATATGTTCCCACAATGATTTTATTTCGAACTCGTATGATCCTTGGTCAACTCCAGATGTCACCATACAAAATAAGTGAAAATGAGCAAGCATTCCTGGAGTATCACCAAAATATTGTGCTCGTACATGCCTATGGGTAGTAGAGAAGCGCAAATAATCCTTTCTAGAGTACTTATTGTATTTAATCAAATCTGCGATATGTAACGAGATAAGATTCGTCGCATCTGAAACAACTTCCGTCCCCCGTAGCGCCGAAATGACCTTATTTTGATCAACCGTACCTACTACTGAGGTACAACCCAAAGGCGCTACAGGTGATAACTGGATAGGGGAAACTCCATGATTCATTGCAATTTTTAGAATTTCCAGCTCCAGTTGCTTTAGTTGAAGTGCATCCACTTTTGCTGGATGAACAAATCGGTTTTCCGTGTATCTTTTAAGCAGGTCGCTTGGAGAAGACATTTTAACCTTTTCATTAAAAACTTTCAAAAGAAGTGTATTTAGATCGCTACTCGAGATCTGCTTTGTTAAGAGACTAATCAAATCAGAATTCCCAAGTCTTTTCAGTATTCTTTCAAGGTTTGCTGAAAGTAAAGGTCTCAAATTTATTACTCCTTTTTTGTATATTTTAAAACCAAAACCGCCCATACGACTTTCCAAAGTTTCCCTCCATTGTTATCCACTCATTTCAAAATTATTTTTGTTAAATTGCACATTTTTCAGCGGCTTCAACGGTATGTTTGAGTAAAGTAGCAATTGTTACTGGCCCGACTCCTGCTGGTACAGGTGTGATTGCGTAAGCGTTCTTTAAACAAGCATCATAGTCAACGTCCCCTAAGTTACCTTTGTTATAACCAGCGTCAATTACTACGGCACCTGGTTTAATCCAATCACCTTGAACAAATTTCGGTTTACCAACAGCAGCAACAACAATATCGCCTAATCGAACGATATCTTCCAGATTGGTCGTTTTAGAATGGCAAGTTGTCACCGTTGCATCCTTGTTTAAAAGCATTGCGGATACAGGTTTCCCAAGGATTGGACTTCTTCCAATGACAACTGCATGTTTTCCTTCGATAGGAATATTGTAGTACTCCAAAATAGCAAGAATAGCTGCTGGTGTACAGGAAGGATAGTCAGCCAAGCCAAAAGCATTTTGAGCAAAACCTTGAGTGGTTACACCGTCTACATCCTTTTCAATACGGATGGCTTCAAATGCAGCTCTCTCGTCTATATGATGGGGAACCGGATGCTGTAACAATATTCCATGAACAGTAGGCTCATCATTAAGTTTATTGATTGCAGCAATTAATTCATCCGTTGTGGTACTCGAAGGAAGATCAACTCGTATAGAATGTATACCGATTCTTTTGCAAGCATTTCCTTTCATTCGTACATAAGTAGCTGATGAAGGATCGTCACCTACTAGAATGGTGGCCAGACATGGGACAATCCCTTTGCCAGAGAGTTCCTTTACTCTAACAACTAATTGTTCCTTCATATCGTCAGCAACTCGATTACCGTCAAGTATTAATTTTTCTACTTTCATGTTATCAGCCCTTTCTATTCTGCTTGAAACATAAAAAGGTAAGGGGATATCCCCCTTACCTCTGCCCAGGCGTACGGCTGTATGAAATATGTGCTCCCTCGTGGTTTCCCACTTTACGCCAGTCACACATACCTAATAATGACTTTAACTTGATTATAGTCCGAAAATTCAAATAAAAGCAAGCGTTTCAGGATAGCTATTACATAGTCAAAGCAGCCATTCCAATTAATTGCTAGTCCATAATCATCTTAACCGCTTTCTTCGCGTACGCAGCATAGGGTTCGATCAGATCAGGGCTTCGATAAATGGCCCACCTGAGTTTATCGAAAGATCTTAATATCAGTATATGTCTAGAGTCATCAAGGTCCTTTTCACTTATACCGTAACCGTCTATAAATGCTTCGAATTCCTCACTGTTTGGACCTTCGCTATGTATATAGCGCTGCATCAGATAGATAATATCTCCATGCGGTACCGTGCTTACTTCGGCGCAGCCCCAATCTATTAACATAACTTGTCCAGCCTGAGTGACAATCGTATTCTTCAATGAGATATCTCCATGAATTAATCCGAAGCGGTACGTTCTTTCCTTCATATTTCCGAACAGTTTACGCACTCTCTGCGATTCCACAGGAGAGATTACCCCCAGTCCAATCAGTGGATCAAGTTCCGTCAAACTATTGATATTATATTGCACATACCCTAACCAACTGCCATCCGATCCTGCATGAGGAGGTGATTGAAACTCACCATGGACGGGATCAATCAGATTTTCCCCATATCCCTTCACCTGAATGGAGTGAAAACGTTTGGCATATTCGCCAAGCTGCCTCCAAATACTAGATTTGGGAACCGAACTGTCCAGCCCGTTTTCTCCATCTACGAAGGTTTGGATCATATACGCAGTGTCATCTGTTATACCAATAGACAGCACCTCTGGTCCTGGAATGCCAACCGCAGCAGACTGTTCGATACACCATCTTTCTTTGAAATAGCTTGAATATGATCCTATATCGTTCATACGCACAACTACTTTACAGTTCTCTGTCTCAACTACACAAACCTGATTTACAATGCCTTTATCTATGATCTGATATGAAGTTTTCACTTGCTCAAGAAGAAAATCGCTTGCAAATCGTTCCGCTCGTTTAACGGCAGAACCAGTAATCATCTCTACCTTCCCCCTTTAACTCCCGGAACAACTTCACCTTGATTAAATTTAATAAATAGCTCCAATTTCGCATAGAAGTCCTCTAATATAAATCGCGAATCCACACTCCGGTATACCCGTATCTTGCGATTTCCCAGTTTGCGCTTATATCCCATTTCTGGAGTTATTTCAGGCGCTTCTATGAGATCATAGTCGAAGACTTGATCGTCAAGTAGTAAAGAGACTGCAGGAGAGTCGCCGAGAACCCATATTTCCCCTTTCGGCCACTCAGGCCGATTGCCGTTTTTTATATTGTGCTGAATGAGATATTCATATAGGTAGCGGCCTATTTCCCCATGCGGTCTAACCTTGACGGCCAATTCTGCCAAACCAACGCGAACCATATCGTAAACGTTTTTCGGGACCTGCCACAACGGTATTGGCGAATCGAAGACGACTTTGGCAGCTTCGATGTCATTAGATAAGTTAAATTCAGTATCGCCATCCGGATAAGTTCCACCGCCAATCCAAACGGCAGTTAAGCGATTTGCGATTCGCGGTTCTTGCAAATAAGCCGATGCTAGATCGGTTAACGGCCCTTGGAATGTTACAAATAGGGGAAGCGGATCATCTTTCATCGCTTCTTCTATGATCAAATCAGCACCTTTAGAAGGGACCGGTGTTAGTATATTAGGTATTTTATGGTTAGCTCCTTTGACAACTTTATACTTCTCGTTCATCCCCATTAGATCTAGCACATGTAGAATTTCCTGATAGGAATCTTCCGCACCTGTTGCACTTCGTGTACCGAAATGCGCTCCGATTAATCCTTTTATTTGCAGACGCGGGGATAACATTGCATGCACGATTGCATATTGATCATCAGCCTCACATTTAGCATCCGAATTAATGATAACACGAATTTGTTTCTTTTCCGGAACTTCAAACGGCATCTTCATTTTATCCACACCTTTTATGTTTTCTAAAAAATAACATGTAACAGAAAACATATAAATGAATATTTTTCAGCTTTATGTGTGGTTTTTTTAGAACTTTTATTTAAACTGTATTGACCGTTATTTCTCCCAAAGCTCGACCATTCGACCGTCAGGATCTTCAATCCAAATAAACTTTCCAAATTCACTAATTTCTTGTTTCTTTGCGAGTGGTACACCAATTTGTTCAAGATGCTTAATAACCTCGTCCAAATTATGTACTTGGAAATTCAACATCACTTGTTGTTCTGTCGGAAAATAACTGTCATTCTCGGTAAAGAAAGAAAAGATAGTCTCATTTCCTAATTGGGGTTTTATCACAGTCCCATTCCAATTATCTATTTCAATCTTCAACACTTCACTGTACCATTTTTTTGTGCCTTCAAGATTTTTAGTTCTCCAAAATATTCCTCCGAAACCCTTTATCATTATCTCCAACTCCTGTCTGTCATCAGATTTTTAGCAGTACGATTAAGCAATAGGAGTTCCGTTAGGTAAGGTACTATCTGGTTTCAATAAAACCACATCGCCCTTTTCCGGTATTCCGCCAATAACTAATACTTCTGATTTGAAACCCGCTATACGTCGAGTCGGAAAGTTAACTACACCTATTATTTGATTCCCTATAAGGTCCTCCGACTTATATCGTTTTGTTATTTGTGCACTTGACGATTTAATTCCGATATCGGGCCCAAAATCAATTTGAAGTTTAATTGCGGGTATTCTTGCTTCCTCAAAAAACTCTGCATGAGTAATTGTTCCAACACGAATATCGAGTTTCATAAAATCATCGATCGTTGCCATCCTTCATTCCCCTTCTCATCGTATCCAGTTAGCGTAACGGTTTAAAAAAACTCGTAAAGTCCTTCGAAATATTCAATTTCTTCCTTCGTCACCTTGGAACTTTCCAATTGCTAGTGATTCATCGTACCGGGGATCTCCGACCGTCATACCCGCAAGCGATTCAGCTTGAAGAAGAATAAACTTATCTTGTCCAAAACTCTTCAACACTTTTGCCTCTGAGATCTATTAATCGTACAAAGAGCTGTTGCAAAGTAAAAGGGAATGGACGGTTTAAACTGAACGATACGGTGATAGCCTTTTTTGAATGCCATCACCTCAACAAATGCAATAATATCATTCATAATAAAAACTTAAAAATCCCGCTTCAGCCAACCGGCCAAAACGGGATTTAATCTTACTCTATATGACCGGAGCCGGCGCTCCAAACTCGGCCCACTGCTCTTTCGTCGGGCCATAAAGATCCGGTACTCGAAGACCTGCCTGACGCATAAGGACCGTCATTTGACCGCGATGATGAATCTCATGCTTGATGAGGACATCCAGCACTAAGCCGTTCGGCCATTGATCGCCGTACATGTCGCTCATAATAAGCAGATTCTCATCCTTCCAGCTGGTCTGTACAGCATCAAGGAGCGCTTGTGAGGTTCTCTTATAGGCCGCCGCAATATATGCTGCCGACGCTGGCACCGACTCTTCTTCACCTGGGCCTTCGAAAGACAATCCAGCCCGCGTTGGCATTTCGTGCAACGTCTGTACGAGGTGCCAAGCAAGACGTCCAAGCGTTCGATGCTCGCTAGTGATCTGTTGACATAGAGACTCATCTGTTAGCGTCTCTAGTGTCCGCAATGTTGCTGCCGTTTCATTCCGCCAAGTTGCGGCAAAATCCTCAATGTGTTTATACATATTAACATCTCCCTTTTGTCATTTTCCTAATTGGCATGCACTGGCGACATACTTGGAATTAATTCATCCTGGTACATAAAAAGTCCATATTCCGTCATAACCGAGGACGAGCCCAGTTGACGAAGCATAGCCGACAGATTGCCTCGGTGGTACGTACCATGATTCACTACTTGGATAATGAATTCTGAATATCTGGTCTTCAAAATTCCAGCGTAAGGATTATCCAAGACAACCTCTTTCTCAAGATCCGGATGCTCGTCAATGCACGCTCTGAATCTCACGGACAAATTGTCATACATGGCTTCCAGTTCCTCAAGGCTTCTAGCTTCTGCATCCGCTTCGATATGATAAGAATCTTTCATCGCATCATTCATGCTTTTACCCATCAAGATGTCAAGCCAACCGCAATCCACCTTGTAGATATGTGCCATGACCTTCGATACCGACGAAAACACGCTTTGAATTTCCTGATTGTACAGGTGCTGCGGAAGCTCCTTTAATCGATTAAAGATTATTTTATTGGCCCAAACGTGATAGTCGTAAAATCTCAAACAATGATCCTTCATTTCAATCACCTCCGGTTTTCACTGTTTACTTATGTACTCATCATACAATGGTAAACCTGACAACTGTATGTCAGTGTTATTTCACAAAAACAGCTTAGCTTAACTTCTTAGTAAGCAGTATTTCCATAGGTTGCGTATCTAGTACTAAGCATCCTGCATCTTTGTAGCCTAGTTTTCTATAAAAGTGTTGAGCGCCTTCATCCGATTGAGTCGATGTCATTAACAATTTGAAGCCCCTTTGATTCATTTGCTCTTCCCAGAAAAGGACAACTTGTTTACCTGCACCTTTTCCTCGATAGGGTTCGTCGATCCAGATCATGTTCAAAAAAGGAGTGTTGTCCCAAAAATAACCATACCTCATCCATCCGATATAATTATCGTCTTCATTCCTCAGGATGTATATTTCTTTTCCGTTTATTTTTGATTGTATTAAGCCCTCTGAAATATGAAGGTCACGTTCTCGTATGTATCCGTAGTCTGAATCAGTTGCAAAAACGATCTTCATCTTAACTTCTCCTATATGTCGCATTCGATGCCATTTCCATTCCAAGCATGATTCTATTATAGTATAAAGGATATCCTGTACCTGTCGAATTTGTAAGCGAAAGGTGTGTAAGCTCTGTTTAACCTTAATGGTATAAGCCTTCCTATTCGTAATACATTATTCGTTACCATTATTCTCGTTTTCATGATAAGCACCGCATCTGTTCTGTTTTATGGCGATCATTTTCTAATAGGGTCTTATGAGAAAATGAATAATGACGACGTCAAATATGTAAATAGCGCTAGGATTTTATTGGATACGCATACGATTACTTATAACAGCGGCGAGAAGCCGTCAACATACATCATGCCGGGAATGCCGGTCGTACTGGCCGTTCTCATGCTTATCTTCGGACAAGGAGATGAAGCGATAATCGCATTCCGAGTCTTGCAAGCAGCCTTGCAGGCCTTCTCAATCTATTTCGTTTTTATAGCGGCAAATCAGCTGTTTAATAGTAGGGCAGCTATTATTTCCAGTATCGCGCTTGCACTTTATTTACCTGATTATTTTTCTTCCGGCGTTATTTTATCGGAATCCATATTCCGTACCCTTATCCTATTGCTTATTTGCTTCAGCCTTCTCGCCTTAAGAAGCCAGCAAACGAGGTATTACGTTATCGCGGCCTTTATAGTTGGACTAGCTTGTTATTTCAAACCGCATGCGGTGCTTTTCCCAGCTGTTTGGTTCGTTTTATGGCTTGTGCAGAGGATATCCTGGAAAAAGATTGTGAAGTTTACGGCAGTAGTTTCACTAACGATGATCCTTCTTCTATCTCCATGGTGGGTTAGGAATTACATCACGTTTGATAAATTCATTCCATTCACTCAGTCCGCAGGCAATCCGATTCTATTAGGTGCGCTTATTGACTACGGGGCGCCTTCAAAAGCCTTCATCGACGCTCATCCGGAGTATGAGGGCAACAGTGATTATATATTTATTGGCTCAGACGTTGCTTTGACCGAAACGGCCAAAAAAATGATCATCTTCGGCTTCAAGAATCAGCCATTGAAATATTTGAAATGGTATACGATCGATAAAGTATTTGGATTATATGCATCCCCTTATTATTGGAAAACAGTATTTGGTGTAAATATATGGATCGCAGCTGTCTATCATGTCGTATTCATGCTGCTTGGAGCAGCCGGTTTGCTAATTATGCTTTTGCGAGCCTTCCGACAAAACAATATTCCCTATTTATTCATACTGCTTTCATTTGCTTATTTTACTGTGATCTATGTTCCGTTCGTCGCCTTCAACCGATATGGTTACCCGAATGTGTTCCTTATCTTTCTGGCCGCAGGCTTCTTTATTAATTGGGCTGTTGCAAAATATATGAATAGGGGAGCGTCGAACAGCCACAACCTTGTTATCAAGGAGAGGACTGTTTGACGCTCCGTTCAAAAGTTATTACCAAGGAGGCTTGGACATGCTACATATCGTTAACGGAGATGTTGTCGGTGATAAGCTGAAGCAAGGAGTTGTTCAGGGAGATGTGCTTGTGTGGAGAGAGGTATATCCTGCAGGCCCGATATTTACGAATCCTGCAGGGGTAGAAGAACGGGCAATGCGTGCCCGTGTCCTTCAAGAAACGATGGAAATTCCGGCCAGCGATTATATAAAGAGCTGTGAGGAACAAGAGCAGAGACTTCGTGAATATACCAAGTACGATGAAGTCGTATTATGGTTTGAGCACGACCTGTTTGATCAGAGCATGCTCGCCTATCTACTCCACTGGTTCAAAGGACAGAAGCTGGGCCGCACAAAGCTGAGTCTGCTCTGTATTGGAGATTATCCGGGAATCGAACGGTTTTATGGTCTGGGACAGCTAACCCCGGCACAGCTTCAGACATTATCCGGGACCTGGCGAGCCATTGGGCTGCATGAATTGGAGCTCGGCAGCGAGCTTTGGCAGGCGTATGCTTCACCTGACCCTCTTCAACTGTCCACATTATTGAGCAATAAGAAAGCAGAGCTCGCCGCATCGAGCCTGCCATACGCTTATGATGCCTTCACAGCGCATCTCAAGCGACTGCCTTCTGAACGGAATGGTCTTGGTATTGTGGAACAGACTACAATTCAGGCTGTTCGTAACGGAGTTAGTACTCCGCTAGAATTGTTCCGTCTTGTAACGGATTCCCTTCATGTGCTGGGCATGGGCGATCTCGAATACTGGAAAGTTATTCGCGCTTTGATGCAAGGCGAACATCCTTTGCTCGTTATTGAAGGGGGCGAGAGCGGCATTGATGTAAGGAGAATACCCGACTTTCTGAACCGCCCAGTAACTCTGACTGTGTTAGGCAATGAGGTACTGAGCGGATCAAAGGACCGTATTGCCGTTCAGGGGATCGACGAATGGTTTGGGGGACTGCATCTCCACGGACACGAGGTTTCTTGGCGCTTTGATGATTTGGCCGGAGGTTTGGTCCAGCATTGAAGTAACTATGGAAGCTGATTGACCTCAATACTTGATAATGCGGCGGCAGTCATGGATCAGAAAATAAAATCGCAGACTGCCGCTTAACCGAGTAATACTTATAAGCTAAACTCTTCTTTAATCCTGCTGGCTACCTCTGCTGGGGCTAACTTGGTATTGTTAATCTTCATATAGTTCTTTCTAGCAATTTCTCCATCAAATGAATTTAACCTATGGTTTTCTGTTGCCGTTCTCATTCTTTGTTCGGATTGTTCGACATTCCTTTTGGAAGGTTTATGTTCCAGTCTATGCGGGGTTTTGTTTCGTTTAATTCTTTCATCCAAATCTGCCTCGAGCTCTACCAAATAAACTTCTCCGCCATTCCCCTCAAAAATCTCACAAACCTTATCTACATAATCCCAATCTTCTTTCGAATCAAATGACCATACATAAGTAAATATCATTCCGTATGAATCCGTTTTTGAGAATGCTTCAAATATCTTCTGGCGAAACAAATTGGATAACTCCCACATTTCAGGACTAAATCCTAAAAACGGACAAAGCAGTTCAATGGTCAAGTGATTATGAAAAAGCTTCAATTTAGTTATTTATTGTTCGCGACGCACATAGCAACAGCCGCCCATCGAATAAATCAAATCGTGTAAAAAACCGTTTTGCCGTTTAAGAAAGGATTGCAAAAATGCTCAATCAGACCCGGCATTTTATCGCGTATCCATGCATGTTGATCCTTGTTGCTTACCAGAAATGCGTAATATGCAGCTATTGCCAAAAACATGAAGCCCTCAAGTTCCTCGATGTCTATTCTTCCGGGAATCAGGTTCGTGTAGCTGGCGAGTAGAATATCTCGCAACTCTTTCCTGGTCAACAGGGCACTCATAGCGACATCCATTGCGTAATAGCCAAACCCCGATAAACCAAAGTCAATGAATGAAATGCCCCTTGCTGAGAGGATTAAATTACTATAGTTAATGTCGGCATGGATGAAACCCCAAGTCTCATTCTTTTTGCTCATCACTTTCATTCGGTCGTTTATCAATGAAAACGTATTTTCAACAATCTGAAAATGTTTAGTAGAGATAATACCGATTTCCTCGCCTGATCGCAATTTGCTTAGCATCGTTTCTGTCCACTCTAGTCCATATTCGGGTCTTGCAAAGCTTGAACCTTGTTGATAACTTTGCGAAAATCGATGCAATAGCGAAATTTCTTTCCCAAGGGCACTAACCCTCTCTTCACTTTCCAAATCGTTCTTGGACATGGTTTCCCCATCAATCCATTCTAAGATTGAGCAGTGCACTTCTTCATTTTCAATCCAAACGGTTGTAACCAGCTTGCCATGCACATTTGGTACAGGAATTTGAACGGGTATTTGGGAATGAGTCGACCAGGCTAACAGAAACTCTAATTCCGATTGAATAGCCTCGTATATGTTCTGCACACCTTGCATGTTTGTCGTAATCGGTTTATGAATACGCAACAAATACGTTTTCGCTGAACCACTATCGCTTACCTTGTAAGTGATGTTTTCATTATGCCGAATCCAATGTACGATCGGGTTAACAAAATAATAATGCTTTAAAACTTCCTTGTAACTTTTCGTATAATCCATGGTCGATCCCCTAATCGAATATAATAGTAAATCAAAGTGACAATACGGTTATTAACTCGTCATTAATGATTTCCCCGCTATCTCGAAATCCGAAGCTTTCATAAAGCTTGTTGGCTGGCAGGTTATCCGCCTTATAAGAAATCCAGCAATACCGTGCCGGCCCTGCCGGAAAGGTTCGGATAAATTCCAATATTTTATGCATCGCTTCCCGGCCGTAGCTCTTGTTCTGGTGCTGCTTGTCAATCATCAGTCGCAAGATGCAATAGCTGTCGTCTGCGAATGTCGGGAGCTCATATCCGGTAATTTGATAAGTTATCATAACAAAACCGACCGGCTCTTCATCCTCGTAAATGGCAAACGGGAAAGGATGTCCCCCATTGGTTGCTAGGACGTAACACGAAGCCACGCTCGACAGATTGGACGCAACGAAGCGCCGTTGATCTTCCGTTACATCTAGGTTAAAGATGGCACGTCGGTTATCCAACGTGATTTTTCTAAGCGTTATCATGCAGGGCTCTCCCTTCAATCTCTTAGTAAATTACTTATTAACCGCGGCCGCTTTAATACCATACAATTTATGCAAAAAAAGGTATAGACTTATGTTGAAATTTTTTATAGACTATTATGTATCCATGGCTTTTTTTGGGAGTCAATTGAATGATACGAAAAGCCCGTCAGCTCCATTACTGTGAGCTGACGGGCTTTTTGTAACCCCAATTCCACGACTTTTGTCGGGTTCCGCCACCGGCTGCAGGCCGTTCCGATTCGCGGCGTTCTCCGGTACAATATAGCCAAATTAGTTGAAGGAGCGATCGGCATTGAATTACGAACAGAAAGTGCACGACGAAATCACAGCTTGGGAGCAGAAGTTATTCAAAGCGCCGGGATGGTTGGAGAGAACCTCGAAGACGATCGGTAAGCGAATTAACGACTTGATTCCACCCAAGGTACACGATGTCATTACGGCCACCATCAAGTCGATCGTGCGTACAGCGCTGTTCGGAGCTGAATATACTCCTCAGAGGCCGGTCCAGCAGACTATCCATCTTGAACTCGCCGATCAAGAGGCGAAGCGTTTGCTGTCCCTATACCAAAAAATCGCGACTGCCGAAGGCGCAGGTACGGGGGCGGGCGGCATTATGCTTAATATCGTGGACTTTCCTGCGTTAATCGCAATCAAGATGAAATTTTTATTTGAACTGGCTCATGTCTACGGGTACGACACGAAACATTTTCCCGAGCGGGTGTTCATTCTTAAAGTGTTCCAACTGGCGTTCTCCGGCCCCGATCAACGTGCCATGCTACTAGATTCGATAAAGCATTGGGATAGGGAGAAGAAACTATGGTTCTCTGATAACGAGTACTCCAAGCATATGGACTGGGAGACATTCCAAAAAGAATACCGCGACGCAATCGATTTTCGGAAAATGCTGCAAATGGTGCCGGGGATCGGAGCGGTGGCAGGCGCATGGGCGAATTACACCATTCTCGAGGAGCTTGGCGAATCGGCAATGAACGCTTACCGCTTGCGAAAATTGAAAGTAGACTATTGAAACGTACTACATGATGTAGACGAAGGTCTAAATCACCTTAGCTCCATGCGAAATGGAAAACAATGCAGCTTGCTCCTTATCCATCCTCATCCCGGTGATGGAAAAGGTTTTAAAATCGACGCCTTCCATATTCGCTCCTCTTAAGTCAGCCCCTTGTACGTTTGCTTTCGCCAGCAAAGCCATTGTCAGATCGCTGTCTCTCAGATCGGCCTTTTCCAGATTAGCTCCCGACAAGTCCGCTTCAAAGAATTTAATTCCGCGCAGATCCTGCTTGACTAATCTTGTGTATCTTAAGTTCGTATAGGACCAATCCCCTTGAAATATAGTTATCCCATCCATGGATGAGCCGGAAAAATCCGAACCCGTCATTTTGCATTTATCAAATTTCGTGACGAATAGATTCGCTCCATTAAAGCTGCAGTTCTCGAACGCCGATTCTTTATGTATCGAGCCATTAAGCATAGCCCCACGAAAATCGCATTCAATAAACCGACAGTTGCTCGAAGTAATCTCCTCAAGCGAGCCGTTTGCAAACGTACAACGATTAAAGGTACAACTGATCAGCTCCCCATACCTTAAATCCTGTGAGCTAAAGTCTACCCCTTCGTATCTTTGACTGCTGTGTTGAAACATGATAAACCTCCTGTGCCTGTCTATTGAGCTAAAGCATGAAATAACTTTTTTCAATATAACACAGGGGAGTCAAGAGCCGTCTAATTTCAATCAAAAGTCAAGCGTTTTATTTTTTTATTGGGACAACGTTGCCACCTACCGAACCGCGCGCACCAGCCTGAACAACTGACGGACTGCCTGTTCCAGCAGCTCCTCCGCCTGCTCCAAGCAAACTTCCAAGGAGGCAGGCGCGTTGACGATAGAGAAGCAGCCATCGAATTTTTCTTCCAGCTCTTCAATCTGATCGCCAAGGCAGCCTGATAGAAGCATACACTTCGTTCCTGTCTCTGACGCCGCAGTCGCTACTTGAATCGGCAGCTTGCCATATACCGTTTGATTGTCGCTGCGTCCTTCGCCTGTTATGACCCAATCGGCGTCTCGAATTCGTTCTCTGAGCGATACGGCATCGATCAACCAGCCTGCGCCGGAGACAACTTCCCCGCCGAGCGCGAGTAACGCAAAGCCGAGACCCCCTGCCGCTCCTGCCCCGGGAATTAGCCGCCAGGAGGATCCGGCTGCCTCCTCAATGTAATCGGCATACGTCTCCATCGTCCGTTCAAGACTAACCTGCTGCTCAGGCGTCGCGCCTTTTTGCTTGCTGTACACCATCGTTGCGCCAGTAGAACCGCATAACGGATTGCTCACATCGGTCGCTATTTTGATCTCGCTCTCCTGAAGCCGAGAATCTATTCCCGACCATTCAATCGATGCGATAGAACCCAGGTCTCCCCCGCTCCCGCGAAGCCGGTTGCCCGAGCTGTCTTTAAACTCTGCTCCGAGCGCAGCCAACATGCCCATTCCGCCGTCATTCGTCGCGCTCCCACCAAGTCCTACAACAAAACTTCGAATCCCTTGATCAAGCAATTGAATAATGACATCGCCCACTCCTTGAGAGCTTGTACGATAAGGATCTCTGTCCCCTTCCGGCACAATCGTTAGACCGCATATCGAAGCTACCTCCAGTACGGCCGTCGGTCCTTCGACTATATCATCATGAATGATTCCGATTGCAGCAGCTGTTTCTTCCCCAAGAGGACCTGTTACTTGCAGCGATGCATAGGAACCGCCGGCAGCCTCGACCACTGCGACGACCGTCCCTTCTCCTCCATCGGCTAGAGAAATAACGTCGCACTCGGCATCCGGAAATACCGAACGGATCGCTCGAGCCGCCGTCCTTCCCGCAGCCTCCGAGCTTAAGCTGCCCTTGAACGAATCAAATGCCAGTACAACTTTCATTTCTTCTCAGCTCTCCTTTACCGCTTCCTGCTTCTCTTTGATCAGCAGCACAAGCACGTATTGCAGTCCTGCCATGGTGAACAGCACAATAGGCATCCATGCCGACTCTAAATCAGCGGCTAGCCAGATGAGCAGCGTGATGGACACAACCCGGCCAACATTTAGGAACAACTCGCGCATGACGACCGACTCGACGCGTAGCTGACCTTTGAGCGGTAGCGTGCCAATCAACCGATAGTAATAAGAAGTAAGCGTGTTGACTGCCAGCGGATTACAGATCGAGAAAAGGATCATGAATACAGCTACCGACCAAAACTCCATTTGCACCAGCAGCAGCGCCGATCCAATCACGACTCCCGTTGTAGACAACATCACATATTTGCGAACATGCTCCTTCTGTGCCATCCTCGAAATGACATATCCGGTCGCAACCGTCAGCGACGAGAAGAATACACCCAAATAACCGACCCAATCCTCACGGCCTACGGTTTGGAACAACATAATATTGGGAAGAAACAGCATAATGCCTTGGAACAAACCGAGCACGAGGAAGCTGTATAACGCCTTCAGCCACTGTCTATTTTTGCTCATCACAAGCCCCATGAACTTTAAATAATACGCCTTATGATGAGATCGCACCATCGGGATGCGGAAGCTGACAATAGCGGCAATGACGAACATGATGAACGCGAGCATGAAGATGAAGATATAGCCTTGCAACCCTTCGCTCCTCTGAATAATGAATCCCGCAAGCGCTGGTCCGGCAAGCCCAGCAGAATTGAACACGACCATGTTGATTGCAAGAAACCTGATCCGATTCGCATCTGTCGACACATCATATTGAATGACGAGGTAACCGGTCCAATACAGACCTGCAGCTATACCGTTAAAGATAGCGAACATTATGTAATACTGAGCAACTTGCTCTTGAGCAATAACGACCATCAAGTAGAATAATGCGATGAGGACAATACCGAGACGATAAGTAACCATCCGGTCGCGACGCTTCGACAGCCATCCGCCAAGCGCGAATGTAGGCGGTGTCAGCAAGAAGACGACGATGTTATAGATACCGTTGACCGTCAAATCCTGCGTTAGCCGCCATAAATACAGATTAAGAAACAGCCCCGACATCGATGCGCCAAATTGAAAGCAGCTATGAATAATTAATGCTGTTACTGCATCCTTGCTCAGTCTTCGTTCCGGCGGCAGCTGCTCTTTCTTCGCAAACCCCCACATTGACCTTAACCTGGTACTCAAACTCGTGCTCGTCCCTGCCATTTGCTGCATCCCCCGATTAACCGTCATCATTTTTTTGTATTTTTATGTCTTTGCGTCCATTCTAACATAGGACTGCGGGTCGGCATTGCCCTGCGAAAGCGCTCTCTTCGTGAAAAAGCAGGTTATCGTCGGATAATCGCAACGCAGCAACCTGTTTCCTCCTTCTTATTCGGTTGTTCTTCTAATTAAACGCCCATTCCCTGCTTGAAAACCGCAAACTTCGATGAAACGGCCCAGCTTTGGAGTATAGCCTACTATAATCGCATCGCATACTAACCTGATCCCATCGATAGGAGGTGAACAGACATGTCCAAACAGCAAGGCCAAGGCGCCAAAAACACGACAACGAAATCGTCCGACAAAAAAGGAAACGCATCCGGCAACAACCACTAAAGCTTCCATACACGAAATAAAGAACGCCTCATTCTTCAGCTCTTCTTGAGCGGAATGAGGCGTTTTTTTGTTTGCTTTGAAAGGGATCTAACGAACGTTGTCGAATATTTTATTGTAGCACGTTAACCTTCCGAACTTATTATATGATGAAAATGTGGTGATTCCAGCAATGAATAATGCTCTTAACTATACGGTTATCGACTTTGAAACAAGCGGACTTGATCCGGCTAAGGACCGCGTCATCGAGATCGCTGCTATCCGTTGCGTGGGCGGCGAGATCGCCAGCGAATTCAGCACGCTCGTAACGTTCGACGGCAAGTTGTCGCCGAAGATTACTGAGCTGACGGGCATCACGGACAAGATGACCGCCGGAGGCATGGACGAGGATACGGCGTTCCGTATCCTGAACCGAATGATCGGCGACAATGTGCTGATTGCCCATAACGCGCTGTTCGACCTCGGCTTCCTTCACCATTCGCTAATGCGCATTGCCGGCCGTTCGTTCCGCAACTCGTTCATCGACACGCTGACGATGAGCCGTATGCGCCATCACTACCCGCATACGCTCAAGGATATGTGCGACAAATACGGCATTCCGCTCATCGGCGGGCATCGTGCCTTGAACGACGTAATCGCCTGCTGGGAGCTGTTCCGTGAGATGGACAGAGAGCAATCCGCAGCAAGCGATCTGAATAAGCTCGGTTATATTAAGAAATACGGTCCGCCCAAATGGAGTCCGGACAATGCCGTACTCTTTCCTATTGAGCTGCAATACGCGCCTCGTTTGGGCTAGTAAGGGACTGGAGCGTGCTATACGCTGGCGCGCTCTTTGCCTTTGTCGGACTCGCCGGCGTTTTTGTTCGCCGCATCACGATCCTGCTGCATTTCCTCAACCGTCTTCACCTTCAGGCGAGCCGCACCTGCATAATCCTTCGTCGGCAGCAACGGACCTTCCGCCAGGCGCTTCTTCGCAGCAGCGATAGAATCCGTATATTGCGGCAGCCATTGCTCCTGCGCCACCAGCATTTCATCGACCATTTGCCAAATTTCCTTCGGATTGCACACAGCTCCGACAAGCGGATCCATCATGAACGCTTGGCGCAGCAGCTTATCGTCGCCATGAACAGCTGCTTCAACAGCCAAACGCTGCACCGATATGCTCACATTGCATACGGCTGCCGCACCTAGCGGCAGGTCGCCGACTGTCGGCATCGAGATGCCGTTGCGGTCAACGTAACCAGGTGCTTCAATAATCGCATCATTAGGCAAGTTCGCAATGACACCTTTATTCTCGACATTGAAGTGTCCGCGATAGACACGCCCTGTCTCGAGCCCCTCAATAATGTATGAGCCGTGCTCATGACTGCGAAGCTCGCTCTTGAACTCATTTGCCGGATCCTTCATCCAATTCGGGAAATCGGTCTCGAACCAATTGCGCCCTTCCGTGCATACGCGCAGGTAACCGCCCGTCTCGCCGTTAATCCATGAACCGAGATCGATCCAATCCATGATTTCCTCTGGACGCTTCCGATACCAAGGGACATACTCGCTCAAATGTCCGTTCGATTCCGTGCTGTAATAGCCGAAGCGGCGCAGCATATCAATGCGAACCTTCTCCGTGCGGCTGAAGTCCGGATGCGCTTCGAACGCCTCGAGCAGCTTGCCGGTCAGATCCTCGCCATTATGTTTGATTTGGATATACCACGTTTGGTGGTTGATGCCCGCGCAAATAATATCGACTTCCTCTTGCTTCAGTCCGAATGCTTCAGCAATTTGCCAGTGGCCGCCCTGTACGCCGTGGCATAGACCAATCGTACGTACGCCTCCATACTTATTGCAAGCCCACGTCATCATTGCCATCGGGTTCGCATAGTTCAACAGCAGCGCATCAGAAGCGGCAACCTCGCGGATATCCCGGCAAATATTAAGCATTTCGGCGATGCCGCGTTGCCCGTACATAATGCCGCCCGCGCTCAGCGTATCACCCACGCATTGATCGACGCCATACTTCAGCGGGATGTCCACATCCGTAGCGAAAGCTTCAAGTCCCCCGACGCGAATCGTACAAATAATATATTTCGCATCTTTAAGCGCTTCGCGGCGATCCGTCGTCGATTGAATTTGAATCGATAAGCCGTTCTCGTTAATGTCGCGTTGGCACAGTTCCGTTACCATGCCCAGATTATGTGCGTTAATATCGGTAAAAGCGACGTCAATGCTTTGAAACTCCGGTACAGCAAGCAGGTCGCGCAGCAAACCTCTCGTGAATCCGATGCTCCCGGCTCCGATAAATGCGATTTTGAATGATGACATATGTTCACCCTCCGATTCATAATTAACTATCGTTGTTCAAGCTCAACTTCATTGTAGCAACGATAAATCGGAAGCGTTATCAATATTGTGACTACCTATGCGGCAACCTGTCAGAAATCGTCACATTCCTAATCCTTCAGGTTTTCTCCAGCCGTCCATGTTATGCGTATTGAACGAGTTGCGGTAAGCAATCGGCGTCTGATTCGTATACTTCTTGAACATCGCATGAAAGTATTGTCGGCTCTGCGCTCCCACATAATCGCATATATCGGCTATAGCAATATCGGTCTGACGCAGCAGCATCTTCGCCTTCTCCATCCGCAGCTCCGTCAAGTACACCGTAATCGTCTTGCCCGTATTCGCCGTGAATAGGCGATGCAGGTAGCCGGGGTGCAGATTGACAGCTGCGGCAATGTCCTTCACCTGTATATCCTGATCATAATGGTGATGCATGTACTCCGTAGCCTGCTTCACATAGAGATCCGCCGCATTCGCGCCCTGCTTCAGATCGTCGCTATAGATACGTGCAATCGTCATAATCAATTGGGCGAAAAGCAGCTGCGTCCGCACGCGGCTCGACTTCTCCCGATTGTCGAGCTCGAGAACGAGATTTTTCAGCACCGGATATAGATCATTCGTATCGCGCAGCACCAAATAAGATGATGGCTGCACAACCAAGAGGTTCACATCCTCATCCTCGGAGGCAAGCTGCCGGATCGAAGGAAACGCCGTTTCCTTCTCGCGCATATCGAATTCCACGTTCAGCATTCGGCATGGGCCGCGTTCGTCCACGATAAGCCGATGCGGCTCGTTCGCGTCTAGAATGATGAACTCGTTTTTCTTCAGCGAGAAGGAACGCTCCGGACGGCGTGTTGTAGCCGAGAGCTCAATTCGGCACTGACCCGATATCACATACATGATCTCGATCGAATCATGCCGATGATCGCTCATCGTATAGTTCGACCACTCCTTAAAGTAATAGGCATATACATGCGGATGAACATTTTGATCCAGCCAGTCCGACTTGAATAACGCGCCGCTCACAACCGTTTCCCCCTGTCTCCTCTATTCCCCTTAGCATATCAAACCTGTCGAAAGAATGACATAGCCGCAACCGTCCGTATGAATAGTAACCGTAACCTGAACAATAACGGGAATTACTCCCGTTAATTTCAGGCCTGTCGAGCCTAATTCAAAAACAACTGGGGAAACTCCCGTTAATTCCTATCCGTTCGCTCAAAAAGAGCCTCCAAAGCAAAAATAACTGGAGAAATTCCAGCTATTCCTCAGAATTAGATCCATTCTTCTGAAATAGAGGGAGTTTCTCCAGTTATTCGACCAAGTGTGTTAAGTGCGTTTTATGCTCTCGAGTCGATCGCCTTCTGCTAAGCAGAAGCAAGCTTCACGATCGCCTTAAGCGCCGTATCAATCTCGCGCTCGACCGCTTTCGCGACGACATCGGTATGCGGATCGTATTCGCCCGCCAGATCGGAGTCGGCGTAGCCGTCTAGGGCAAGGATCGCACCCGCTCTTGCGCCGCGCAATGATGCAACCACATACAGCGCCGCAATCTCCATCTCTACGGCAAGCACGCCTGCGGCTTTGTATTGCTTGTGCGGAACATCGACGACGCCCGAGAAGAACACATCCAATGTTACCGTAATGCCCTTCTTCACGATGCCTTCGCTCTCCAAAGCGGATTCGTATAGCGCCGCAACGATGTCGCTGTCGGCAACGGCTGGGAAGCCGGCCGGTACGAGCTGATGGGTAAGTCCTTCCGCACGCACGGCAGCCGTGCTGACAATCAAGCTTCCCGCCGGATGGTCAGCCGAATACGAGCCCGCCGTACCAACGCGGATCAACGTCTTCACGCCGCCGCGGATCAGCTCCTCGAAGCATACGGCTGCCCCTGGAGAACCGACGCCATGGCTGACAACGGCCAAAGCAACACCTTCGTATTCACCAACGAACGTGCGATACTCGCGCGCGAACGCCAACTCCTTCGCATTCGTCAGCTTTCGCGATATAAGCTCCGCACGTCCCGGATCGCCGCATACGATCGCGTACGCCGGCAAGTCTTCCGGATTTACTTGCAATATAGGCAACATAGTAGACATGTATTAATCAAACTCCTTCTTCATCCACTCATCCTCGGGCATTTCGTTCTCTTCGCTAGTGAAGCGCTGCTCAAGGAATGGATCAGCATAATTGTGGAAGCCGTTGCGTTCCCAGAAGCCAGGACGATCTTCCTTCATGAACTCGATACCGCGAATCCACTTGGCGCTTTTCCAGAAATACAAGTGAGGCACGAGAAGCCGCATTGGCCAGCCATGCTTGTCCGTTAGCGGCTCACCGTCGAAGCGATGAGCAAGCAGCACGTCTTCACGCATCATGTCTTCCAACGGCAAGTTCGTATCGTAGTCTTCGTCTGCATGAATCATCACGTACTTCGCCTCCGGCTTCACGCCGAGCAGCGGCAGCACATCGATGAAGCGAACGCCTTCCCACTCCGTATCCAGCTTGGACCAACGCGTCACGCAATGAATATCGTTTACCTGCGACGTTTGCGGCAACGCGAGCAGATCGTCAAAGCTGAAGCTGCGCTCCTCTTCGACCTCGCCGAATACACGAAGCGACCATGTGCTTAGATCGTATTCAGGCACGTCGCCTTCATGCAGAATCGGGAATCGTTCCGTAACGGTCTGGCCCGGCGGCACGCGATGAGCGATCTCAGGCGCGACGGCGGCCTGCTTGACCGCTTTCACCTTCTTCAGTCGTTCTGCTTTATTATGCATATACCGTACCTCCTTTGTCTTGCAGGCAAGCCCGCCTTATCGCGAGCTTTCGTTCGCCTTGCGCGCTTCCTGCATATAGCTTTTGTCTTTGAATATAAGCATAGCCACAATCGTTACCACATAAGGCAGCATCATCGTAAAATGGGTCGGCAGCGAGAAGCCCTGCAATCTCAAGCTTAGCGCATCCATAAGTCCGAACAGCAAGCTGGACGCCGCTACGCCTAGCGGATTCGACTGACCAAGCATCGTCGCGACGAGTGCGATGAAGCCCCTGCCCGCTGTCATTCCTTCCGTGAACATCGTCACGTTGCCGAGCGACAGCTGAGCTCCGGCAAGACCGCAAAGCACGCCGCAAAGCAGCACCGCTCCATATTGAATGCGCGTAACCTTAATGCCGAGACTTCTCGCGGCAGTCGGATTTTCGCCGGATGCCAGCAAGCGGAAGCCCGTAACCGTCTTGAAGAAGAACAGCTGAAGCGCGATAACGAGTATGATCGATAAGTATACGAGCGGAGTATGGCCAGACAATACATCACCGAGCCATGGAATATCGCGCAGCAGCGGAACATCCCACTTGGGCAAGCCCACCATATCCTTGTTATAATAAGCGCCCTTCACATCGAATATAACACGCAGCAGGAATGTCGTTAATCCGGCTGCCAAGAAGTTAAGAGAAATACCGACAACGATTGCGTTCGCCTTTAGATGAATGCTCATATAAGCGAACAGCATCGAGAAGATCACCGTACACAATACCGCGAAGAGGACGGCTAGCCACACATTGCCGGTATAGTAGTTACCGACGATAGCCGAGAATGCTCCTGTCAGCATTAAGCCCTCGAGGCCTACGTTGAACAGTCCGACACGGGCACAGATGGCGCCGCCGAGCGCCGCGAGCAGAATCGGCGTCACCAGCCGAAGCATGGAAGCAAAGAGCGAGACATCAAACAGTTCCATTGTCACCCCTCGCTTTCTTACGTTTAATAAAGGAATACGTAAACTTCGCCGATACGAACAAGATGAGTACCGCTTGTATAATGCTCGATACTTCCAGCGGCACTTCGGTATTACGTTCCATGCCCATGCCGCCTGTCTGAAGCGCGGCCAATAGGATAGCAGCGACTGCCGTGCCTATCGGATTTGAGCCTGCGAGCAGCGTCGCCATAATGCCCGACCAGGCATAGCTTGGCGTCGTTAAAGCGCCGTCGATATACCGGTATTGCGTACCAAGCACCTCGACAGAACCGGCCAGTCCTGCGAAGCCGCCGCTCACGAACATGCTGAACATCATTAGTTTGCCGCGATTAACGCCGCCGTAGCCTGCAAACAACGGATTGCCGCCAAGCATTCGAATCTCGTAGCCCTTCACCGTATACTTCATGAAGAAGTACAAAAGCAGCGCTCCGGCGAATGCGAATAGGAATCCGGCATGCAAGCTCATGCCGCTGAACAGCTTCGGCAGCCAAGCGCTATTCTCGATCATGACCGTCTGTGCCATAGCTGCTGAACCCGTCTTGTCTTTCAAAGGATAAGATACAATATAACCGGCGAACAAGGTCGCTATATAATTAAGAAGCAGTGTCGTAATAAGCAAATTCATTCTGAATCTTGCATCCAGCCAGCCTGCGAACGCAGACCATATTCCCCCGGAAATAATTCCTGCGATGAGCGCAGCAATCAGCTTCAACCAGCCCGGACCGGGCAAATAAATAGCGGTAAGCGCGGCACTTAACGCGCCGAGCACCATCTGTCCTTCAGAGCCCATATTGAAAAATCCGGCTCGGAATGCGAGCGCTACGCCAAGACCGATGAGTATGATCGGTGTTGCTCTCGCCAGCGTATTCGTCACGAAGAAGAAGCTTCCGAAAGCCCCTTTCCACATCTCGCCGTAAGTCTCAAGCACGTTGCCGCCGACAACGGCAATCGCAATTGCACCGGCTGCCAATCCGACGATGATCGCCAGAAGCGGCTGGAGCATCCCGCTGCTAAGTTGTTTCAGCTTTTCCATGCCGCTTCCCTCCCGCCATTAATAAACTAATCTGCTCTTCCGTTGCCGAATGCGTTTCAAGCTCACCGACAATACGTCCCTCGAACATAACAAGGATCCGATCCGAGAGCTTCAATATTTCAGTAAGCTCCGAGGAAACAAGTAATATGGCGCCGCCCTCGTCGCGTTTCTTCAATAATTCGCCATGAATGATTTCCATTGCGCCGACATCGACGCCCCTTGTCGGTTCGGCAGCGATTAAGAACGGCGTATTCTGCGCCAGCTCTCTCGCAACGATCAGCTTCTGCAGATTGCCGCCCGATAAATATTGCGCTTTCGTCGACAACGATCCCGTCTTTATGCCGAATCGCTTGACCCACTCCGCGACCATATCGCGGATCGATGCACCGCGCAGCATGCCGTACTTCTGCTGCTTATTCGCATGCCCCATCAGCCCGTTCTCGGTTACGGTCGCATCCTTCGCAACGCCCCATTGGTAACGGTCCTCCGGAATATGGGCAAGACCTCGCTCGCGAATGGTGCGAACCGGTGCCCCTGCCGATTCTTGTCCCAGCAGCTTAATCGAGCCGCTATCAATCTTCACTAGACCGGCGATCGCTCCAATAAGTTCAGACTGTCCGTTACCGGATATCCCGGCAATACCGACAATCTCGCCTTGCTTCACTTGCAAGCTGATCCCATCAAGCGTCGGCTTCGTCCTTGAGCCGCGGATCGAGATGTTCTGAGCTTCCAATACCGGCTTGCCGGGAGTCGCTTCGTTGCGCGTTAACTGTACTAATTCACGTCCAACCATGAGACGCGATAGCTCGTCCTCATTCGTATCCGCCGCTCTCATCGAACCGGTTACTTTACCGTCGCGGAGAACCGTAATACGGTCGGCAACTTCAATAATTTCTTGGAGCTTGTGGCTAATAATAATGAAGCTCTTGCCTGTACGGGCAAGCTCCTTAATCGCAATTAAAAGCTCCTTAACCTCAAGCGGAGTCAGCACGCCGGTCGGCTCGTCCAAAATAATGATTTCCGCGCCTTGATGCAGTACCTTCAATATTTCGACGCGTTGCTGAACGCCCAGCGAGCACTCCTCCACCTTTTGCGTAGGATCGACAGGCATCCCGTAACGCTTGCTCAGCGCATCAACATCGGCAATCGCCGTTTTGCGATCGAAGCCTATGGCCTTGGACGGCTCTCGTCCGATTACAATGTTCTCAGCAATGGTGAACGAGGGGAACAGCATGAAATGCTGATGAACCATGCCGATCTTATTCGCGATTGCAGCCGCAGGGCTGTCAAATGAAACGGCTTGCCCGTTCAACCTAATTTCACCGCTTGTCGGGCTCTCCATTCCGTACAAAATACGCATCAGCGTCGTTTTGCCGGCGCCGTTCTCGCCAATTAAGGCATGGATCTCGCCTTTCTGCAGGTTGAAGCTTACGCCGCTATTGGCCGTTACGCTTCCATACGATTTTGTAATATTGTCCATTTGCAGCAGCATTAAGGCGTTCAGCTCCTTTCTTCTCTAATCACAACAAAAGAACCGCCTCTATTTGCAGCAGAGGTAGGTTCTATTGAAGGAGATAACTAGCCGGCTGCAGTTCAGCAGCCGATAATGGCTATTATTTCGTAAGCGGGTTCTCAACTACGATTTTACCAGAAATAATGTCTTCGGCAATTGCTTTTACTTTGTCGACATTTTCTTGGCTGATGAAGCTGTTAAGCGGAGTTGCCGTTTCTTTCGTTACGTAAGTAAGACCTACGCCGCCTTCTTTCAAACCGTAGTCGGCTGCGCCGTAAGCGAAAGTTCCTTCTACGAATGCTTTTACTGTCTCGTAAGCAACCGCGTCTGTACCTTTCAACTGGGACAGAACAACATGCGCAGGATCTTCGTCCGTACGGTCTGTATCTTGACCGGAAGTGAAGAAGCCTTTTTCCTTAGCTGCTTCGAACACGCCGTTGTCGCCAACTGCCGCCATACCTGCGATGTAATCAGCGCCTTTGTCGAATTGCAGCAAAGCAAGTTCTTTCGCTTTCGCTGGATCAGCGAAGCTGCCTACGTAGTTCACGAGGAACTGCGCATCCGGGTTCACGCTCTTAAGACCTTGGTCGAAGCCGGAAGTGTATTTGCTAAGCAACGGTGCATCCATTGCTACGATAGCGCCTACTGTGTTTGATTTTGTGGACAGGCCGGCTAGAGCGCCCATCAAGTAAGCAGCCTCGTGCTCACGGAAGTTAACGCTGCGCACGTTAGGAAGGTCTACGACTGTATCGATAATCGCGAACGGCTTGTCCGGATTTTCAGCTGCAACCTTTTTCAGAGCGTCTTCTGCTTGGAACGTAGCCGTGATGATCAGATCATAATTTTCATTAACAGTTGCGCGAAGGTTTTGCTCGAATCCGGCAGGGTCAGTCGACTCGATCGTTTTTACTTCTGCGCCGAATTCTTCGCCAGCTTTTTTGAAGCCTTCATCCATCAATACGAAAAACTTGTTAACGCCGATTTTCTCAGGCAATACGAGCGCGATTTTCTTTGCGTCTTTCTTATCGCCACCGTTGTTGCCCTCAGCAGCGCCGTTATTTGTTGTGTTACCTGCATTGTTGTTTTTGTTACCGCCGCAAGCAGCGACTAAGCCTACCATCAGAATCAATGCTAGAGCCAGTACGATTGTTTTCTTCATCCTAATCTCCCCTAAATAATTGATGTCTAATTCCTCTTAATCCTAGTTGTATTATTGGAATTTGTCAATCCTATTCATTCGACAAATTTCTTCTCTATTCTACATCATTTCAGGGTCCGATGGTGATAAATGTCGAATAATACATCGATTTGTAACAAAATCATACGCTTTCATGCGATAAGAGCGTTTTCTATAAGCCAATCGAATCGCATCCTAGGGCTTAGACTTCGTTTTCTCCATATTCTTCTCCATAATTTGAAAGATACGCAAGCTCTGTTGCATATCCTCTAACGTCATGCCGTCGAACAGCCTAACCATCATTTTATCGCGTACTTGATCGATTAATTCAACCATCTTTTTGCCTTCATCCGAAATCTTAAGCATGACGACACGCCGATCCTGCTCGCCCCGCTCGCGCTCAATGTAGCCAAGCTCAATCAGCCGGTCCGCTATACCGGTTACCCCGCCGCTCGTAATCCCGAGCTGTTCGGCTAGCGAGGAAGCCTTAAGAGCACCGCATTCACCAAGAATAACGAGCATTCTGCCATGCGTGATGCCTAATCCATGTACGTTGTAGCTATTCCATTCATTATTGATTTGTCTTCGAACGAGACGAAACGACTCGTCGAGTTGCCGCATTAAACTTAATTTGTCATTATTATTTTCGTTCAAACCTGCCATCTCCCCTAATCGTCGTAAATGGCTTACTTTTAGAGAAGTATAAGTTTTTAAACCTTGCGGCGTCAATCCTGGCTAAAAAAAGAAAGCCGTCCCTCAAGGCAAACAATCACCTTAAGGGACAGCATATTAGCTGCTTCAGCACCAGCGCTACCCTTGCATGAAACGAAGCGGCGGCTTGCCGAGCAACCCTTCTCGGCATGACTGCCATATTTCGCGCATGAGCGCCTGCAACGGCCACGCTGCCGTAGATGCAGCTGTAACGGCAATTCCGTGCCGATGCGTTCGGGACACTCCTGCTATTATGCTGTGACGGGCGGAAGACTCATTGCCGCTGTATTCATCCAACTTATTTTGCAGCAGCTCCAGATGTGTGGATGTAATTCGATCGGAGAACAAATAAAACGTCGCCAAATGCGTCATCTCGGCCATGCAGCCTGCATCCTCAAGCCGTTGCTGCTTCGGTTCGATCCGTTGACGCTGCGCGAATATAAGTTCATCTTCATAGAACACCGTTAACGAATTACGGTAGCTGACATAGTCAAAGCTTTCGCCCCGCAGCGTCCGCCCTGGACAGAGGACGTCGGCTTGCATCCATACAGCGCCGGGGCGAAGGTGTACGATCGACTCATTCGCGAACGACGCGTTTTTGAAGAGCATAACCGGCTCAGGCATATTCTCGACAATTGCGTCGTCGGCAAGCGCAAAGGTTTGAAGCATCGACGAACCGCAGCCGGGTATGCTCGGATGGACCTTCATATAGGATTGATTAGTTATCATCACATGCGCGCCAGCCTCGCAAATCCAATCCATTACATAACGGTCGCCGTTCAGCAGTCCAGGCGATACATCCATAACGATGACCGCGAGCTGTCCGTCGACCGGAAAAGCTTTGGCGATCTTAATCGGAGCCGTATGATATTTGCTTGCCACATACGTCTGACCAACGCCCGCAGCGAAAACCGCGCGAAGCTCCGAAACTCTAAGGGGCATGCCGCTGCCTGATGCAATGCTGAGCTGCTCTTGCTCTATGCGAACATCGTCAGCCGCATTATGTTCTTGCTTCATTAGGAAGCTGAATGGCGATGACTTGGAGGAGTGCTGTCCAGTTGGATCGTATGGGAGTGGGCATGACCGCGTGCATGGGCAATCTCATGCTCCAGCCAGCTTACAATCTCATCTACGCCGTCGCCGCCGTGCATATTGGAAAATACGAATGGGCGCGTGCCTCTCATCCGCAGTGAATCAGCCTCCATCACCTCAAGGCTAGCGCCGACGTAAGGCGCCAGGTCGATCTTGTTAATAACCAGCAGGTCGGAGCGCATAATGCCCGGGCCGCCTTTACGCGGAATTTTCTCCCCTTGCGCTACATCGATAATGTAGATGAACCGATCAACCAGTTCCGGACTGAAGGCAGCCGCCAGATTGTCGCCGCCGCTCTCTATGAAGATCAGCTCAAGCGGCTGGAAGCGGCGCTCCAGCTCCTCAATTGCCTCGAAGTTCATCGAAGCGTCCTCGCGAATCGCCGTATGCGGGCAGCCGCCCGTCTCCACGCCAATAATCCGTTCTTCGGGAAGGACTCCGGTATTGAACAGAATACGCGCGTCCTCTTTCGTATAAATATCGTTCGTAATGACAGCCAAGCTGTATTTTTCATGAAGCTCTCTCGTCAATCTTTCAACAAGCGCCGTCTTGCCTGAGCCTACCGGACCGCCAATGCCGATGCGGATCGGTCTTGATGCATCTATAATCGGGCTTTCCCATTCTTGATGTGTATGTCCTTGTCCTTGGCACATATTCATTCCTCCGTTTTTGCTTATGGTTTATAGTTTTTTATGACATAAATAACCGCGAGTACAAACGCTCATGCCGGATCATGGCAAGCTCCGCCATCGGCATATTGGAGTAAGCTTCCTCAGGCTGCAACCGAGCGGCTGTGGCGAGCGCGTCATCCGTTAACGGAGTCAACCTCGCAATAAGCGATTGGCCTTCTGTCTGACCAATCGACATTAGCCGAAGCGCGCTATTGATGCATGTGACAATACTAGTGTAGAAATAACCTTGAATCGCGCGCTCTTCGGACAATCCTAGCTTCCAGCATGCATAACCGTGAACTAACGGATGAGTCGCGAAACATCGGCCTTCTTTCAAAGCCGATTGAAGCGGATGCCAATCGAGCTGCGAATGAATCGCAGAAGCGAGCTGCAACAACCGCCGCCCCATCTTTTCTACACCGCCGCGTGTCTCTGATGATACTCGCTGCACATGCACAAGCCGTTCGACCGCCCATAGCGATTCCCAGCTTTCAATTGGCGCATCACGGTATACCGCTTTGATAACCATCGCATCTGATGTGGCCCAGCTTTGGAGCAGCATCGTACTTGCATAGTTGAACAATGCGGTTGATGTCGTCAATCTTCCGTCCTGCACGAGCGTCTCCAGACCGAAGGAATGGGAGAATCCGCCGATCGGGAGCGCGGAATCCAGCAATTGCTGCATGGCGAGCCATCGTACATTGTCGTTCAACCGGCTACCCCCTTCCTCTTAAAATAAGAAGTAACGCTGAGCCATCGGAAGCACTTCGGCAGGCTCGCAGGTGACATGCTCCCCGTCGACCGTCACATGATACGTCTCCGGATCGACCTTCAGCGTCGGTGTCGCATCATTATGAATCATGTCCTTCTTCGTCACCGAACGGCAGCCCTTCACCGGCTCGATCCGCTTCTGAAGCCCAAGCTTCTCTGCTATCCCGCGATCATAAGCCGCTTGCGACACGAATGTAATCGAGCTGCTCTGCACAGCCTTGCCGAAGCTGCCGAACATCGGCCGGCCGAATACCGGCTGAGGCGTCGGAATCGAAGCATTAGGATCGCCCATCTGCGCATAAGCGATCATGCCGCCCTTCAGCACAAGGTCGGGCTTAACCCCGAAGAACATCGGCTGCCAGATGGCGAGATCGGCGAACTTGCCCGGCTCGATCGAACCGACGATATGCGAGATCCCATGCGTAATCGCTGGATTGATCGTATATTTGGCAATGTACCGTTTAATGCGGAAGTTATCGCCCTCTTCCGTGTCTGGAGCGAGCGGACCGCGCTGCTGCTTCATTTTGTCGGCAGTCTGCCAAGTACGGATGACGACTTCGCCTACCCGGCCCATCGCCTGGGAATCGGAGCTGATCATGCTGAACACGCCCATGTCATGCAATATATCTTCCGCCGCTATCGTCTCCGGCCGAATCCGCGAATCGGCGAAAGCGACATCCTCAGGTATGCTGCTGTCCAGATGATGGCAGACCATGAGCATATCGAGATGCTCCTCGATCGTATTGATCGTGAACGGGCGGGTCGGATTCGTCGATGACGGCAATACGTTAAGCTCGCCTGCAGCGACGATAATATCCGGCGCATGGCCGCCGCCCGCTCCCTCCGTATGGTACGTATGTATGGTCCTGCCGCCGATGGCCGCGAGCGTATCTTCAACGAACCCCGCTTCATTAAGCGTGTCGGTATGAATCGCGACTTGCACATCGTATTGATCAGCAGCTTGCAAGCAAGCATCAATGGCTGCCGGAGTTGTTCCCCAATCCTCATGCAGCTTAAGTCCAATCGCGCCCGCTTCGATCTGCTCAATGAGCGGAGCGGTGAACGAGGCGTTGCCTTTGCCCGTGAAACCGATATTCATCGCGAAATGCTCTGCCGCCTCCAGCATACGGCTCATATGCCAGGCTCCTGGCGTTACGGTTGTTGCATTCGTCCCGGTAGCCGGACCTGTCCCGCCGCCGATCATCGTCGTAACGCCGGACGATAATGCCGTCTCAATCTGCTGCGGACATATAAAATGAATATGAGAGTCGATGCCGCCCGCAGTAACGATTTTGCCTTCGCCTGCGATGACCTCCGTGCTTGCGCCAACTATTAAGTTCGGTGTTACGCCATCCATAATATCCGGATTTCCCGCTTTGCCTACGCCTACGATCAAGCCGTCCTTAATGCCGATATCTGCCTTCACAATGCCCCAATGGTCGATGATGACAGCATTCGTTATTAGCGTATCGAGCACGCCTTCATCCCTAAGCGCACCGCTGGACTGTCCCATGCCGTCACGAATGACTTTGCCGCCGCCGAACTTGCATTCATCGCCGTATATGGTGTAATCCTTCTCAATCTGCGCCCACAGCTCTGTATCGGCCAGTCTGACCGCATCGCCTGTCGTTGGGCCGAACATGGCAGCATAGCTTTGACGATCCATTCTGCTCATGCTTGTCCCCCTTCCCAAGCGGCGAGCCGCTCGCGAACGTCATCCGGCATTTGGCCCATCTCCGCTTTGCCGCGGCTTAAACCGTTTAGGCCGTATGCGAGCTTCGAACCGCCAAGCTCCACGAGCGTGATCGGTTTCTCCTCGCCAGGCTCGAAACGAACCGCCGTGCCTGCGGCAATGTCCAAGCGCATGCCGAAAGCTTGTTCCCGATTAAAGGACAATGCGCGATTCACTTCAAAAAAATGATAATGAGAGCCAACCTGCACAGGGCGATCGCCCGTATTCACAACGATAAGCTGTGCTCTTCTGCGGCCTGCGTTAAGCTCGATCTCTCCAGCAGCCGTCCGATATTGTCCTGGTATCAAGGCCATGCCCCCTTCACAATAATGTCCTGTCAGCCGCTTATCGGATGATGAATGGTTACCAGCTTCGTCCCGTCCGGAAACGTCGCCTCGACCTGTACTTCATGGATCATCTCCGGAATACCGGTCATGACCTGATCGCGCTTCAGTATAGTCGTCCCGTATTCCATAAGCTGCGCTACCGTCAAACCATCTCTAGCGCCCTCCATGATTTCAGAGGTAATGAGAGCGACGCTTTCCGGATAATTCAGCTTCACGCCGCGATTCATTCTGCGTCTAGCCAGATCCGCCGCAACTGTGATGAGCAGCTTTTCTTTCTCGCGTTCGGTTAACTGCATCGTTCCACCTCATCTTTTTCTCCTAATGTTTCCATTATAGACACCCCCACAATGGAAGTAAATAATTGATGTCATATTTAATGACATGTGCATACATGTATTTCCATAGAAAACGAATTTCCACTTGCGAAGGTGACATAAACTAGCCCTTGATGGCAACTCCATCTTATCTTCGCATGTTTGACGTACTGAAATCTAACATGCTAACTATCTTCAAGTTGGTCATTTGATTGGATTTCATCCAATGTAACAATACTAATCTGAAAAAAATGGACGTTTGAGTGGAATACATACAATTTAAACCGTTATTTTCAAACCAATTAACCTTTTGATTGGAGAAACGAGACTGTCAATTAACTGTTAACCAATTTAGATATGATCTCAATTTATATGATTTTTCACACAAGACCAGTAAAACAAAATGCAAACTGTCAATACGTATACGATTTATCATACAAAAGTGGTTAGATCATCCTCGCAGCCGATGATTTTGCACGATTTTTCGATCAAAACCCTTGATTTGACCTAACTGTAAGGTTGGTTTATACGATAAATCGTACAAGTACAACTATTGGTTAGTCACAATTAATCGACAGCCTCGAAACTCCATTCAAATCATGAGAAGAGGCCTTATTTAATAGAAGCTTATGCTTGTCAGTCTCCAGCATGCAAAAAAAATCCAGCCGCCGCATAAATGCCAGCAACTGGACTGCTCATCCATCTATATAGAAAACCAAACATTCATCTAACGGCCAATACCAATGAGCGTCTCTCCCATTATTCCGAGACTATTCTGAACAGCGGTGAGCAGTCCACCGTTCTGCCCGTTGAACCCAAGCTTGAACAACTGCTGCGTCTCTTCGAACCGCGATTCCGATGTTGCCGCCCCCATGACGACGGTGATTAACCTACGTCCGTCCTGCTTAGCCGTACCGGTAAAACAATAACCGGCCTCAGGCGTATAACCCGTCTTTAGACCGTCGTTGCCCGGATAGGCGAACGGCATATCTTCCAGCATCTGATTCGTAGTGGCAAGTCGTTGTCCAGAGGTCGCAAGCTTAATGCTGCTTTTGCTCGTCACTTCAAGCACCTCAGGATATTTATTCAACAGATGTCCGGCGAGCAGCGCGATATCGGAAGCAGTAAGCATTGTATCACCATCCGAAGCGGATTCGGCGAAAGGCGTCAGGTCGTTGCGATTCAATCCTGTCGCATTCGCGAATACAGCCTGCTCAGACACTCCGATTCGCTTCCCGCGGCTATTCATCAGGGCAACGAACTTCGGCTCGCTCCCCGCCACATACTCGGCAATGGCGACTGCAGCATCGTTAGCCGAATGAACGGTCAGCGCTTCGAACAATTCCCGTACCGTGAAGCTCTCACCGGCGTTAAAGCCAATCTGGGAGCCCGGTACGCCTGCCGCATATCGGCTCGTCGTTACATCTTCGTTCCAGTTCAGTGCGCCTTCGCCCACGAGATCGAGCACGATCAGCTCCGTCATCATTTTCGACATGCTGGCCGGCGGAAGCGCTTCGTCCGCATTTTTCTCGAACAACACCTCACCAGTGTCAGCATCCATCATGATCGCAGCCGTCGCCTCAACATGTAGCGCAGCCGCGCCAGTCTTTCCTTGCCAAACGTTAATCAAATAAAAACACGCTATAGCAACAACCGCGACTCCAACGACTCTCACCTTAAATCCGCCGCCGTTAGCATTCCGATTCGTTTGTCCTGCTTGTTGTCTCATTATGATTCATACCCCTCTCCTTCATGCTTGGCTTCATTATAGAAGCTGCAGTTTAAGGAGAACGTAAATAAATCATAAGAAAACCTTAAAATGATCTCACTATTCCTTAACAACCGGCAAGGTTACCCGGAATGCCGTCCGGCTCGCATCGCTGACCGCATCAATATATCCTCCATGCTTCTCGACGATGCTCTTTGAGATCGCAAGCCCGAGCCCCGAGCCGCCGGCCCACTCGGTACGCGACTTATCCGCACGGTAGAAACGTTCGAATATGTGCGGCAGATCAAGTGCGGAGATCGGCTCGCCGTAGTTGATGACTTCTACAGTGGCCTTCGACCCCGAAGCATCGCGCTGAACGCTCAGCTCCACCAGCTTGCCTTCCTTGCCGTATGACATCGCATTAGCGATTAAATTTTCGAATACGCGCACGAGCATGATCGGGTCTCCGCTAACGATCATCGATTTTTCAACCGTATGCAGGCGCCCTTCCATTCCCGCTTCCTGCAGCGGCATATGATACTGGACAAGCAACTGACCAAGCACTTCGATCAGATTGAAGCTTATACGCTGGATCGCCACGGAATCATGCCTCATGCGCGTATAATCGAATAAATCGTTGATGAGCACATTAAGCCGCTGCGACTTGTCATAGGCAATCTGCACATAATGGCGAAGCTCCACCTCATCCCGATATCGATCCTGCTCGATCAATCCCAAATACCCGAGAATGGAAGTGAGCGGCGTCCGAAGATCATGCGATACATTCGTGATCAATTCGTTCTTGGCCTGCTCTGCCCGACGCTCTTCCAATAGCGCTTGATCAAGTCTGCCAGCCATACGGTTCAGATTGCCAGCCATTGGTCCAAAGGGCGAGCGCGCATTCACTTCCATTTGGTAATCGAAGTCGAGTTGGCCGTTTGCGATCCGGCCTACCGTATCATTAATTGTTATCAGGTAACGATACTGCAACCATTGCAATATGAAAAAATAAACAAAAAATAAAATAACGCCAGCCGTATACGTCAATACGCTCATTCCGAAAATATCGACAATATCACGCAGGTAGTATCGAAATACCGTGCCGGAAACTAATGTTTCAACGACCATTAATGCAGCGGCAACCGAAACAACGGCCAGAATTATACTGAGCGCCAAATGCCAAATCAAGCGCCACATAAGACGCCAAGCGATGTTACCCTTCAATTTTGTAGCCAACCCCCCACACCGTAATAATGAGCTTTTCTCCAAGCTCCTTATCGAGCTTATCCCTCAGCTTGCTTATATGCACCATAACGGTATTGTTTGAATCAAAGTACTTCTCTTTCCATACATGATGGAAAATGTCCTCCGCGCTGTAGACGCGCCCCGGGTTGCCCGCAAGCAAATATAGGATGCCGAATTCCGTAGACGTGAGATGCAGCGCCTTGCCGTTCACTTCCGCCGTATGGCTAAGCCTGTCGATGCGGAGAGGGCCGAGACGCAGCTCGCGATCTTCGCGCGCAGACACGACCGCTTCTGCCGGAGGCGTATTGTACTGGTACGAACGGCGCAGCAAGGAGCGTACCCGCGCAAGCAGCTCAAGCGGATTAAACGGCTTGATCATATAATCGTCCGCACCCGTCATCAGTCCCATTATTTTGTCCATATCCTGCGTCTTCGCGCTCAGCATGAGAATCGGCACGGCTTGATCCTGCCGCAGTCGTCTGCATACTTCAAGTCCGTCCATCTTGGGCATCATAATATCGAGAATGACGAGATCGAACGAGTGCTTCGCGAATGTATCCAGTGCCTGTTCACCGTCATAAGCTTTCACCGTCTCGAACCCTTCGTTTTTCAAATAAATTTCGATCAGATCGGCAATTTCCCGCTCATCGTCTACAATTAATATGCGTCGATCCACTTTTAACCACCCTTTCGTCATTGAGTCCGCAAGCTTTGATGAGCTCACTATACAGGATTCGATTCGACATGTCCTGTCGTACGGCGCAATTTCACAATGTTTAAGCGTTTCTTAATGTTTTCTTTAGCTTTCTTCCCCTTTGCCATACGTTGCCTAACGCTTCATTAATGAGCAGGCAACTCTGTAGCCAACGGTTGTCCGATATGATAAACTGGTGAGTATCGATGTTTTTTGTAACGTCATGCATGCATGACGAATTTTATTATTCCACAATGATCCAATTATGTTAAGGGGGCTTTATAATGGCGGCTAAAAGAATGCGTTCAGACATGATCAAAAAAGGATTCGACCGCGCACCGCATCGCAGCTTATTGCGTGCCGCAGGCGTTAAAGAGGAAGATTTCGACAAGCCTTTTATCGCAGTTTGCAACTCCTATATCGATATTATTCCCGGTCATGTGCATCTTCAAGAATTCGGCAAGCTCGTTAAGGAAGCGATCCGCGAAGCTGGCGGCGTACCTTTCGAATTCAACACAATCGGCGTTGACGACGGTATAGCAATGGGCCACATCGGCATGCGCTACTCGCTCGCAAGCCGCGAGATCATTGCAGACTCGATCGAGACGGTCGTTAACGCGCACTGGTTCGACGGCATGGTCTGTATTCCGAACTGCGACAAAATTACGCCAGGGATGATCATGGGCGCGCTTCGCGTCAATATTCCTACGATGCTTGTCAGCGGCGGACCGATGAAAGCCGGCAAAACATCCGACGGCCGTTCGATCTCGCTATCCAGCGTATTCGAAGGCGTTGGCGCTCACCAAGCAGGCAAAATCAACGACGAGCAATTGTTCGAGCTTGAGGCATTCGGTTGTCCGACTTGCGGATCATGCTCCGGTATGTTCACAGCGAACTCGATGAACTGTTTGGCTGAAGGCCTCGGCCTTGCATTGCCAGGCAACGGCACGATTCTTGCCGTATCCCCGGAACGTAAAGAATTCGTTAAAGATGCTGCTCGCCAGCTTATGAAAATTATCGATCTCGGCATCAAGCCGCGCGATATCGTTACGAAAGACGCAATCGACAACGCATTTGCGCTTGACATGGCAATGGGCGGATCGACTAATACTGTACTTCACACGCTTGCTATCGCTCACGAAGCAGGCATTGAATACCCAATCGAGCGCATCAACGAAGTAGCAGAGCGCGTTCCGCATCTAGCTAAGATCGCTCCTGCATCCGATTGGCACATCGAGGACGTGCACGAAGCAGGCGGCGTTAGCGCCGTTCTGAACGAGCTGTTCAAGAAGGAAGGCGCATTGGTCGGCACTACATTGACGGTTACAGGCAAGACGCTTCGCGAGAACGTTGAAGGCTGCGAGATCCAGAATACGGAAGTCATCCACACGATCGACAACCCGCATACTGCTCGCGGCGGCCTAGCTGTATTGTTCGGCAACCTTGCTCCTAACGGCGCAATCATTAAGACAGGCGCAGTCGACAAGTCGGTTGGCGGCTACCACAAAGGTCCTGCTATCTGCTTCGATTCCCAAGACGATGCGCTTCACGGTATCGCTAACGGCAAGATCAAAGAAGGCCACGTTGTTGTCATCCGTTACGAAGGACCGCGCGGCGGCCCTGGTATGCCTGAGATGCTCGCTCCTACGTCGCAAATCGTCGGTATGGGACTAGGCGCGAAAGTTGCCCTTATCACAGACGGACGTTTCTCCGGCGCATCCCGCGGCATCAGCATCGGCCACGTATCGCCAGAAGCGGCTGAAGGCGGACCAATCGCTTTCGTACAAGACGGCGACATCATCGAGATCGACATGAACAACCGTACGATGGACCTGCTCATCAGCGACGAAGAGTTCGAGAAACGCCGCGCCGCATGGCCTGGCTTCGAGCTTAAGATCAAACGCGGCTACCTTGCGCGTTACGCTCACCTCGTTACATCCGCAAGCACGGGCGGCGTAATGAAAATGTAATTTGCTTAACCGATAATACGAAGGCGGAACATGGGATCCCATGTTCCGCCTTTTTGTGTATTTACATTCTGCAAAGAAAAAAAGCCGGTATATAAAGGAGTTACCCTCGATATACCGGCAATATTTTAACAATAATACCATTCCGATCCGTTCTTATATGGCTGTTGTCTTCGTACCTAATTGAGCAGCCTCGTCGGCAGCTGCGCCAATCGATCTTTCCACGGCGTCCGTGAGACGCTCGGTTTCCTCTTGCAGCTTATTAAGCTTATTCGTCGCATAACGTCTGATCGTCGAAGCCGGCATGAGCAGCATCCGAGGGGAGAACGCCTCTTTGTTCTGGCTTTGCTTCTTCTTCAGTGTTCGCGGCTTGTTCGTCAACACACTCATCAGAACTTTCAAATAAACTCTTGTAACGCGAGCGAACCAACCTTCAGGCAGATGGAATATTTCGAAGCCAAGGCGATCTGCGCCCCGGTGTATCATCGTAACGCCGTACACGGCCTTAATGTCCTGCGCTTCCGCATCCACAGCCAACTGATCTGCGAGCTGCGGCAAAGCTTCATCGATCTCGCGCAGCATCTTAATGCCCGCCGCAAGAGGCGACTTCGCCTGCATCGCAATGCTGGACAACATTTTGTTGTCAAAATGCAGCTCGGCTATATGATCGCCCTTCACAATGCGGCTGCCTTCTTCCAACTGCACAGGCTCTCCGTTATACTTCGTAACGCGATAATAAAAGGTTGGATCGCCTTTTCCAACCTGCTTCAACCGGAACATCACATGATAAGCTTTTTCGTATACGAGCCATACCGAGATGAGACTTCTTTTCCAAATCGACGCATGTCCTACGCGAGCCGCCTCTGTCAGCTTGATCATCTCGTCGATGCCGATGAAGCGAAAGCCTTGTTTCGTGCCTTCCTCCAAATACGACTCGAGCGCAATCAGCATGTTCTTTGGCGCCTCGGGATCCGCTCCAAACGTTCTTCCGCAATCATGCAGCAGCAGTACTTCGCCCGGATTCAGTCGCTTCATCATCCGTTTCTTCAGCTTCTCGGCCCCTACGTTCATCTTCCAATCACTGAACATCGCCGACCACAAAATAATGTGCAAATACCCTGCTTTCGCAAAGTCGAATACGTTTACGATCCCCCAAGGCGGACGATAATAAATCGAACGCTTGCCAGTCGCTTTCTCGATGATGTCGTTCGTCATCTCAATCTGACGTTGAACGGTGCGCGGCCTCATCAGCCAGTTGGACTTGTGAACATAATTATGAATGCCGATAACATGCCCTTCCGCTTTCATTCGAGACAACAGCTCTTCCTGTCCCTCCGCATGCGAGCCAACGACAAAAAAAGTCGCCTTCGCATTGTAGCGAGCGAGCAAATCAAGCAACTCCGGCGTGAACACGGAATCCGGACCGTCATCGAACGTCAATGCGATCTCTTTATCCACGCGTCCGCGCTTGAATACGCGATAGCCGAACGTCCGGCTAATAAGTCCAGGCAGGAACGCATATAAAGTCGCAAAATATAAAATCCACAACAACAAATTTACCATTTGTTTTCCCCACCGTTATATGATTTAGTCGACGAATGGATAGCGGTACAAAACAACAACGATAACTTTAATTGTAGCATATTGCACTAAAAAATAGGCATTTTTTTAAAAACTATAGTACAATCTTATTGGAAATATGAATTTGGAAGAAGGAGCCACGACATGCTGCCATTTTATAAAAAATATTGGAGAACGGCGTTCGACATTGCGTTGATCGCACTCACGGTCTATCTCATTATGTACTCATTCAGCTATTTGTATCGGATTGCGACTCCGATTTTTTTCTCCTTCCTAATCTTTATGTGCATCGAGCCGCTTGCCCGCCGATTGAACAAGCTCGGCATTAAGAAGTCGATTGCAACCGGCATCTCGATATTATTGTTTATCATTCTAATCCTTGGCGCTTTCTCCGGCGCCGCTTACCTGATAACGAAGCAAGGCTCGGAGCTGATCGACAACTTTCCGAAGTATCAGGAGATGCTCGAGAAGCAAGTCGCCAAGAGCACCGCTCAAATTCAAGAACAGCTGGAGACGCTTCCGCCGAACTTAAATCTTGTCGAGCGCTCGACCGATCTTATTAGCGGCATTTCCGACTATTTGGGGAGATTCGGCAAAACCGTCCTGCTTAATTTAGTCAATTACGTTTCTTCGTTTTCCGCGTTTGTCGTAAACGTCGTTATCGGTACGATCCTCGCCTACTTCTTAAGTATCGAGATTAAATCATGGAAGAAAACGGCCGAAGACAAAACGCCAAAAACGTTCAAAAAGGTGTTTTTCTTCCTGCGCGACAACGTGTTCAAAGGAATCGCGCTATACATTAAAGCGCAAGCTAAAATGATCAGCATCACATTCATCGTCATTTTAGTCGCGCTCGTGCTGCTTGGCGTCGAGAACGCATTCGTCATTTCGGTCGTAGCTGCGATCTTCGATATATTGCCATTGCTTGGAGTCGGAACGGTGTTCATCCCTTGGATCATTTATTTGATTATCGTCGGCAAAATATCGCTCGCGATTTGGTTGTCGGCTTTATTCCTTGTTGTCGTCATTACACGCCAAATATTAGAACCAAAAATAACGGGTGATTCCCTTGGCGTATCCGCCTTCACGATGCTTGCGTTCATGATCGTTTCTTTGAAACTATTCGGCATCTCAGGCGTTATTTTGTCACCAATTCTGATGATCCTCATTAAGTCGCTATACGATCAGGGTTACTTCCACCGCTGGATTCGAGCGCCGCTTGGCGAGTTCGACACAGCTTCCGCCGAAGGGGATGCGGGCGGCGAGGCTGCCGGTCAGAGCAAGGCCAGCACAACGTTAACCGCCGAGTCGGCAACGGGACTTGCGGGCACGGATAAGAAGGAATAATAAAAGCGGTGGCGCAGGTTGAACCTGTACCACCGCTTTTTTTGTCCTAACCGCACGATGTTTAACGCAAGTTAGCGCTTCATCTCTTTTTCGTTGTGGGCGGCGATATCCATGACGCCGCGGAACAGCTTGGTCGCCTGATGCGGACTGCCAGGCGTACGGTTCGCCGCAAGCACGGCAACGGCGTAGCGGGGCGACTTGACCGGGCCGTAGCCCGTGAACCACTGGTGGTTCAGGGGTATGCCCGCTCGCTCGGTCTGGGCGGTGCCGGATTTGCCGGCTACCGTCCAGACCCCATGGCGGATCGATCGACCGGTTCCATGGTCGACGACCTCCCGCATGCCGCGCAGCAGCGCATGGGCCGTGCCCGCATGGATGCGGACACGCCCGCCCTGCGCCCGCTGCGCGGGCAGCTTCACCATCCGCTGGCCGTTAGCATAGCGGATCTCGCTGACAAGGCGCGGCTCCATGACGCGCCCCTCGTGCAGCAGCGTCACGATCAAATTCGCCGCCTGAAGCGGCGACATTCTCACGTCCCGCTGCCCTATGCCGCTCTGCGCCATAACGCCGCCATCTACGGCGGCAAGTGCCTGCTGCGACACTCCCCCCGTCGCGCCTCTATCAACACCCGCGAAGAGCTGTCCCTGCTCTTCCTCCTCAAGCAGCCTAAGCGGCCTGCGGAACGGTCCGAACGGCTTGTCCCGATGCCAGCCTGCCTTGCGCCCGATACCAAGCGCGTAGGCTACACGCTGCAGCTCTGCGGCTCTCATACGCTCAGCTATCGTAGCAAACACGATATTGCAGGACTGGGCAAGGCCTTCCTGAAGCGTAATCGTTCCATGGCCGCCCTCCTTCCAGCAGCTAAGTCCGTATTTGCCGTACTCGCCATTGCAATGGAACTTCTCCTTCCTGCTGACGACGCCGGCTTCCATTGCTGCTGCCGCCGTCACAAGCTTAAAGATCGAGCCCGGAGCAACAGCCGTCAGAGCATGATTACTCCACTCGCTGCCGTCCGATGATTCGAATTGCCCAGGCTTCAGCTTCGGACGGGACACCATCGCAATGACGTCGGCATTGTCAGCGTCGAGTACGACAATCGCGCCTTCCTTAAGCCCCTGCTCGTCTGCATAGGCCTCCAGCTTATTTTGCAAAATCAAATCAATGGTCGTCTGCACCTTCAGCGGGTAATAGTTATTTCCTGGCTGCGTAATCCGATAGTCTAGACCATGGACAGGCGCATTCCGGCCATCGATGAAATAAGACACCGAAGTTGCGCCGATACCATGCAGCAGCTTGTCTAGCGACTTCTCAAGTCCCGCCCCGCCAACCTGCTCATTCAGCTTCCGCTTCCCGCTTGCAAGCTCCTTCGAGTGGTTGGCGGTCAGCCACTCCGGATGCTGGCTTGTGAAGCCGATCATATGCTTCGCCTCGAAGCCGCTCACATAACGATTCCGATATGGCAGCACGCTTACGCCGTTTAGACCGAGACGCTCAATCGCCTCAGCTTGCTCCGCTTTAAGCCGCAGCGGCAGCTTTCCGTCACCTGCCGTCCAGAACACCGGCTCGCGGACCGCATCCCAATAGCTTTGCAGTTGCTCATGAGACACGCCGAGCAGTACCGCAAGCTGGCGAACTGCCCCCTCGCCCCCCCTTGCGTCCGGGCGTACAGGAAAAAAAGCAGCAGCCGAATACGTTTCACCGGTAATCGCCTGCCCGTAGCGGTCGACAAAATCACCTCTACCGCTGTCGAGCACAAGATTACGCTGCCGCTGAATAACCGATAGCCGCTGCCACCCGCCCCGATTCACGGCAGCATGAACCGCCGCTTGCGAACTCCAAGGCAATAATTGCAGCCATGCAAGACGTACAATGAATAAGATCATAATACAAAATAGAACGAGCGCCGCCGCCCATACTCGTCTTGATATCCCTTTTGCCATAAACCCTAATCTCCCTTGCTTGCCTGTTACGTACAGTATCTCCCTTCTCCCCTGATCACCAAACCTCCTAGACAGCGCTTTTCGCGTATGCGGTTATTCGTGGTCAAAAAAAAACGCCGATCATCCGATCGACGTTTCCCTTTATTTCGGCTTTTGTCCGCTCGCTTTACGAAGCTCGTTCGCTAATCGATTGAACTCTTTGCGAGCCTCCTTGTTGGTCGTTGCCATATAAGAAGCAGACAAGAAAGCAATGATTTTGTTAGCGTCCTCCACAGAGAGCGATGCAATTCCCTCCTCCGGTTCATTTGGCTCCGTTACCGGCGGCTCGGGTTCAGGCTTCGGCTCTGCAACCACAAGTGGGATATAAGCGACACCGAACAGCTGGCAAATGCCCTTCGCCAGCTCGACCGCACACTCCGCGCGATAAGCCTCCGACAGCAGCAGCAGCAAGGCATCCTCCATATTTGTCATAAAACCATGCTCGACAAGGACCGCAGGCATAGTCGTCTCGCGCAGCACATGGAAGTTCGCTTCCTTGACGCCTCTATTTGGCAGCCCTGTCCCTTGAATCAACTGATTATGAATAATTTTGGCCGCTTGTTGACCAGAGATTTTGCCGGGATAATGATAAGTTTCAATGCCTCTTACGTTGTTCCAGCCGTCGCCATACGCATTCGCATGAATGGAAATGTAGAAGTCGGCTTTCGCTTTATTCGCCGTATTCGTACGATTGCCAAGCGGGATGTCCGTGTCTCCCGGTGCAACGAGCAGCGTCTGAAAGCCGCAGCGCTTTAAATGCACGTCCAGCTGCGCAGCCACCGCTCTATTGAATTCGTTTTCCCTCATGACCGTACCATCGGGAAGAGACGGCGTTCGCTTGCCAGGGGTCTCCAGTCCATGACCGTCATCTATTGCTATTAATTTAACCATCTTCATCCTCCTCTCGTTCTCTATCCTATGAGTTTGCATGAACAGCTGTGATAGCTAGTTATCAAAGATAGACGTTTTGCGAGGATCTCGTTTAAGCAAAAAAAGCCCGTCTAACCGCAAATTTCACGGTATTAGACGGGCTCCTCCTATTATGATTCGATTTTGAATGCGGACAACGATTCCTTCAGCTCGCGCGATACAGCGTCAAGCTTCTCGGACAGATGCACCAAGCTTTGGCTTACGCTAAGCTGCTCGCTGCTGAGCGATGCCACTTCTTCTGATGTTGCCGAGGATTCCTCAGCTACGGCACTTACATTCGTCATCGCTTCCGCCATAACCCCCTGTGCTTCATCCAGCTTGCTGATCGACTCAGTTGCCATATCCAGCTTCTGAACGAATTGACCCATCTGACCTTGTACCGTCAAGAAGATTTGGTTCGCTTCCTTAACCGAGCCAATCTGCTCTTGGAACAACGGATAAGCATCCGACAGCACGCTTACCGTCTCGTCAATTTCCTTCCGAATCTTCTCTGTAATCTTAGCAACTACGTCGATAGATTGACGGGACTGATCAGCCAGCTTGCGGATTTCGTCGGCTACGACCATGAATCCTTTACCCGCAGCCCCTGCTCTAGCAGCTTCAATCGTTGCGTTTAGCGACAAAATGTTAGTTTGCTTTGTTAAGTTGTTAAGCACGTCGAGAATCTTAACGATAGAGCCTGTGCTTTCTTTAAGCGCATCAACCTTCTCGACCATGGAGCGCGTCATTTCCTCGGTCATGCCCGTCTTCTGAATGAGAACGCCCATGTAGGTTGTACCTTGCTTACTTGCATGGTCGACCTCGCCCGCCGATCTTGCCATTTGCTCATTGGCTTCGATAACCTGCTTCATCTGCTCGTTAATATTGTTCGTAAGATCTGTGCCTCTCTCAGCTTCCATTGCAAGGCTAGTTGCTCCGCCTGCAATCTCCTCTGTCGCGACTGCGATCTCCTTCGCCGATACGGATGTCTTGCGGGAAGCTTCACTCAACTCGGTTGCCGTACTAAGCACATCCTCCGCCGAACGCGTCGTCTGCTGAGCCAGTGCCGTAATCTGCGTCATCATCAGGTTAAAGCTGCTGCCAAGCTCACCGATCTCGTCTTGGCGTGTCTTCATCCGTGATCGAACCGTCAGGTTGCCGCGCGCTCCTTCGTTCATCAGATTGCGTATGTTCACGAGCGGCTGAGCAATTGTCGTAAGGACAAGGGCACCGATTGCGATTGCAATCAATACAGCTACCGCTGCAGTAATCCATGTCATATTGCGAATAACTTTCGCGTCTTTCACAAGCTCGTTGACCGGAATCGTTCCGACCAGCTTCCAATCCATCGTTTCGAATGTTTTGTAGGCTGCCAGCACGTCGTCGCCGTTCTGAGCCGAGGTCTTAATCGAGCCTTCCCACGCTTCTTCACCTTCTGTAGGCAACCCAATGCTTGCAGGCTGGCCAATCAGCGTTTCATCCAGGTTGGCAACATAATTGCCTGCTTCATCAATAATCGACATTTGGCTGCCTTCGCCAAGCCGCACATCCTTATAACGCTCACTTAGGCTGTTCAATCCAATGTCAATGAGAAGCACGTAAGACGCTTCATTCGACGTACTGTCCTTAATCAACCGGCTTACGCCAAAGGAAGCTTGCCCTGCTGTCGTGGATAATCCATTTGCCTGTGGAGCAATCCATACCGTCTTGCCGGAGCCGTCAATCGCCTTTTGGAAAAATTCGCTCTTCATAAGCTCTTCGGCCTTTGTCGTCGTGGAGCTGCCTACCGTCACGATGTCCAATTCAGGAACGATCGGCAGCAGCACCATGCCAAGAATTGAATTATTGCCCATAACATAGCTTTGCATCTTGTCGCCTAGCTTGCGACTCGCCTCGAACTTCGTGTAATCGTCTTCCCCTTCTAGAATCGAACGCACGATCGTATGGAAATCCTTGTCGATCAAAATTTGAAGCGATAAATCTTCATATGTTTTATAAATAACGTCTAGATTGCTTGCTACCTGATTAACGGTTTGGAAGCTTGCATCCGATACTTTGCGTTCTACGATTGATTTTGCTTGCGAGTATGCCATTAGCCCTACCGTCAATACGCAGGCGATGATGGAGCAAAAAATGATTAAAAACAGCTTTGTCCCGACCGACTTAACCGGGTTGGATATCTTCGTTTCTTTGAGCGCGCCTCCTACCGACTGCAACAAACCTGTTGCTTTCTTTAACCCTGTTTGCGCTTTCAAAACGGCTGCTGATGGGTTGTCGTTAACGCCCTTGGGCAGTTTTTGCTTCTTTTCTTTTTTGGGCTTTTGCTCTTTATTCTCTTTGCTCTTCATTAGGAAAGACACCGCCTTTTTAATTGTTAGCCTATAAGGATTCGTCTGATGCTAGCGAATCTTGCCGATATTTGGAATACCTATTTACAGTCTATTATTTTATATCGGAAGATACTTGTCAATTAGAAATAATAGATTTAAAAAAAGCCTTATCTTCTGCAGAAGATAAGGCTTTAGTCCTAGTAATTAATTATGTTTGCTCCAATTCGGATCGCTGTTCTCCAGTAAATAAGCAAAATCGTTTTCTTTACGCTTCTGCTCCTGTGCCTTGCGCTCCTCTTCCTCTTGGCGAGCTTGCAGCTTCTTGGCAGCTTCCTGCTGTTTCAGCTCCTCCGCTTGCCCTTTAAGCTTCTTGATCGTATCTGCATTCAGCAAGTCGCCCAACAACAGCCCATTATCCTTCTCTTCCTTCGGCTGCGTACTCTTGAATGGCGCCCCTTGCTTTTTCTTGTGCTTGGCCATTTGCGCTCCCTCATTGCGAATGATTATTTTTTGCCGATCTTCTTGCGCATCATATCCATCGCCTTAACCGGTTCGCTGGTACGAATGCGGATATGCTGCAGCGGATGACGAGCAGCGTCAAGCTGCTGCCCTTCCGTATCGAACAATTCGGTAATGGTCTGCTTGAAGAATCTGCCGCCCGGTCCGACAAACTCCACCTCTTGTCCCGGTTTAAAGTGATTTCGTTGCTGTACGGTTGCCAATCCCGTCTCTGCATCGTAATCGACGACAATGCCTGCGAAGTCATAAGGCGCAGCCTTCTCTTCCGGCTCGTATATATGATCCTCCGCACCCGGCGTATCGAGGAAGAAGCCTGTATTCAGCGGACGGTTCGCCGCCTTGTTGATCTCTTCCACCCACTCTTGCTTCAGCTCAAATTGTTCAGGATCGGCAAAGTACGCATCAATCGCTTGACGATATACGTTAACAACCGTTGCAACGTAATGAATGCTCTTCATGCGGCCTTCAATCTTGAAGCTGTCTACGCCAACCTCGATCAGCTCCGGCAAATATTCGATCATACACAAGTCCTTGGAGCCCATCGTGAATTGATCCTCGCCTTCGCCGTACAACGGCGCGTCATCCACGAACAAATCGTACTTCCAGCGGCATGATTGGCAGCAGCCCCCGCGATTCGAATCGCGGTCTGTGAAATGGTTCGACAGCACGCATCGGCCCGAATACGAGGAGCACATCGCGCCGTGGATGAAAGCTTCGATTTCGATATCGACATGCTTCTTAATTTCTTCGATTTCTGTGAAGCTTGTCTCGCGGCCAAGCACGACGCGCGGCAGTCCTTCTTCTTTCCAGAATTGCACGGCTTGCCAATTCAGCGTCGATTGCTGCGTGCTTAGATGCACCTCAAGGAGCGGCGCTACTCGCTGCGCCGTCTCGATTATAATCGGATCAGCTGCAATGATGGCGGAGATTCCAGCCTCCTGAAGAGCCCGCAAATAATCCTCTAGCCCTGCAATATCCTCATTATGGGCATATATATTCGTCGCTACGAACACTTTCGCACCATATCGGTTCGCGAATTCGACGCCTTCCTTCATTTCGGCGAAGCTGAAGTTGTCCGCATTCGAACGCAAACCGTATTTCTGCCCTCCGATATATACCGCATCCGCGCCATAATGAATAGCAAATTTTAGCTTCTCCAAATTTCCCGCAGGAGCAAGCAGCTCCGGTTTATCCAGCCTATGGCGTTTCCCCTGATAACGCGGGGTTGTTTTTGTCGTTGCTGTCAATTGTTGTCCCACCTTTCTATCAATACACTTGCTCTTTAAAGAAGAAACCATAAGTTAGTTCGCGCTTCGGATCTTGAACCTCGCGAATGTCGTCAAGCCATTGTTCTTGGAATTCATAGCTTTCCGGATCGGCTGTATAGGCATCTATCGCTTTGCGGTAAGCCCGTACGACCGTTTCATTATATTCAATCGGCTTCATTAAGCCCTCAATTTTCAAGCTGTCCACGCTGACTTCAAGCAGCTCATGCAGCGCATCCAGCATACAGATGTCGCCAGAGCTCATAATATGCGTACCGTTAGCGTCCTCATAGATTGGAAACCTCTCGTCAGGGCGTTCGGCCTCCATCACATACAGGCCGCGCTCCAAGCTCGAGTCATCAAGCTTCTCCGGCTCTTGCTGATGCTCCATGTAGCTGTTCACAAGCGAACGCTTGGAGTGATAAATGTTCGTCATGCCGTGCACTTGAACCTCAATCGGCAGTTTCGTATTCGCTTTGATATCAACGATCTGCTCCATATTAAGCTCGCGGGCAAGCACGAAACGAGTTGCTCCTCTGCGACCCCAATAATCAGCAGTCGCATAGTTAGTCGATGTCATCTCCGCATTCCAATGAAGAGGCATGCCCGGCGCATTCGCCCGAGCTGCCATTAGAACGGCTGGATCGCCGAACACGATGGCATTTACACCTGCTGCCGCAAGGCCGGATATATAAGCCGGCAATGACTCGATTGTTGCATTATCGATCAGATTGTTAATGACAACATATATTTTGACGCCGCGCGGCTTCGCAAGCTTAACCGCATCAGCTATCATTTCCAAAGTGAATTGTCCCGCGAGTCTAGCGCCGTAACGCGACTCCCCTATAACGAACGCATCAGCGCCCGCTTCCATTAACCGCTCCAGCTCTTCCATCGAGGCAGCCGTCGTTAGTAATTCCGGCTTGTAAGCCATCTTCCATTCCTCCCAGGCGAATCTCATAAAACAGCTTCGCGCAGCAAGTCGCAGGGGCCCATTGTATCCCCTAGACTTGCCGCGCTAACTAATCTTGCATGACACAACGTTAACCCGCTGTCTCGTTGCTCTTATCGATATTTCTCAAATGCTCTTGGTACGTCTTCGCGAACAGATGCGTCTGCGTGCCGTCCTTCTTCGTTACATAATAAAAGTATTCGGAAGGCTCCGGATTCAATGCCGCTTCAATCGAAGCTATGCTTGGACTTGCAATCGGTCCCGGCGGCAACCCGTTAATCTTGTACGTATTATAAGGACTTTCGATTTGCAGGTCTTTCTCCATTAGCCGTTCTTTAGGCTTGTCCAACAGATATTGAACGGTAGCGTCAATCTGAAGCGGCATTCCTTCGGCTATGCGGTTATAGATGACGCCTGCAACAAGCGCGCGCTCCTCATCGGCGACAACCTCTCGTTCAATAAGCGAGGCAATTGTCAGAAGCTCATGCAATGTCAGCTTCTTCGCCTCCAGCTCATCCGTCCAATCTTCAGACAGCTCGCCTAACTTCCGATCAAGCTCGCTTGTCATGCGCTTAATAATGTCTTCCTCCGTACTGCCGACCTTCATCTCGTAGGTCTCAGGGAACAAGTAGCCTTCCAGCCGCTGATGCAGCTCGGCATTATCCGGAATTTGACGAACAGACTCCGCATCGCCCCATGCTGTCTGACTAGCTGCAAGGTCTAGAAACTTCGCCTTGTCGATCAAGTCCTGTTCGGCAAGCTTATCGGCAATTTGGAGCACGGTGAAGCCTTCCGGAATCGTAAAGTGAATCGTCTCTGCCTGCACCGTATCGCCAGCGTTCAGCTTCGCGATAATGGCGTCATGCTCCATCCCGGGATTCAGATCGTATTGCCCGGCTTGGAACCTAGCTCCTTGATCGTTCAGCTTCAAGTAATATTTGAAAATAAATGAATTGCGAATAATGCCTTGCTCTTCCAGCAAATCGGAAACTTTAATGGCAGACATCCCTTTAGCAATTTCGATTCGCTTCGTTTCCCCTGCAGCTGTCGGCTGCAATCCGTTCCAGATGTAGTAGGCAACACTGCCGGCACCGACAATGATTATGCCTAGCAAGCTCAATATGACCCACATCGTGATGCGGCTGCGCTTCGGACCGGAACGAGCCTTACCTTCGCTCTGCTCCTGCCGATGAATGGACTTGTCCAACCTGTTAACCCTCCTCGACACTTATGACAAACGAATTGAGAAAAACTTCTATCGGAGTAAATCAATGATGAGCGATCTAAAAGTTTGCGCAGCAAACTCACTTCGGAAGCAAAGAAGTTTTTATCGCCAATCGGAATGATTAAGTTTTTTAAGCTTTATCGCTTTAAAGAACTTAATCATTCCGACGTGGTCATGAAAAAGAGCGGTTGTAGACCGCCCTTTTTCTTGCTTGTATATCGCTTGCGGTCGCTTAAGGCATTTGATCGTCTGCAAAGAGCAGATCGTCATAGGCCTCGGCAGCCGCTTCCCATTCTTCATCGTCCTCGATCGTTTCAAGCTCCGGCTCTTCGCCGTCCTGAATGACTCGGAACAGCTCCACTTCATCTTCGCCGCTCATAGCCTCAGACTGGAGCGCTGCGTATACGATGTCGCCTAGTTGGAATTCAGCCTTAATTACGTACAGCTCCATTCCGCCGTCCTCAGCGACAAGCTCAATCTCCTTGCCGAATGCTTCCTTAAGCACGGACAGACGTTTTGGCGCTCCGCCTTCAGTCGTAGACATTAATCCTGCTCCTCTATTTCGCCGAGCAGCGTATTGAATGTCTCCTCGACCATATTCCACTCTTCCTCGTCCTCAATCGTGTAGAGCTTGAGATCGTCGCCTTCTTCTTCGTAACGGAAAGCGTACACCTCGTCCTCTTCCTCGTTGTCGCTGGCAAGCGGAACGACCATCATATATTTTTGATCCGAGCCGTCAACTTCGAACTTCATGATGACTTCGAATTCTTCCTCGTTGCCGTCCTCATCCGGAATATAAATAATTTCCGGCTCTTCAAACTGCATGTCGTCCTTTGTCATCGTTACCCTCACCTTTTCGTTTTAGAATCGAGATAATTTTGCAAAATCAGCGTCGCCGCCATTTTGTCCACGACTAGCTTGCGCTTCTTCCGGCTGACGTCCGCTTCGATAAGCGTCCTCTCGGCTGCTACCGTCGTCAGCCGTTCATCCCAAAGGTGAACTGGTATGTTTAGTTTCTGCTGGATCTGATCTGCAAATGCGATGCAAATTTCGCCACGCGGCCCGATCGTTCCGTTCATGTTCTTCGGCAAGCCGACAACGATCTCGCTAACCTCATGTTCCTTCACCAGCTCGGCAATGCGGTCGAATTCTCCCCCATCGCGCCTGCGCTCGATGACGCCCGTTCCTTGCGCCGTCCATCTGAACGCATCGCTTATCGCGACGCCGATGTTCCGATCTCCGTAATCCAATCCCATCAATCTCATCTCTTGCGTTGGCTCCTAAGCTTAATCGTATTGTTCTTATGGTACAAGCGCGAGACCTATGATTTCTTAGAATTCAAGTAGAAGCGGACAAGCTCTTCAATTAATTCGTCCCGTTCCTTCTTGCGGATTAAACTTCTGGCGTTGTTGTGCCGCGGAATATACGCAGGATCTCCGGACAACAAATACCCAACGATTTGGTTGATCGGGTTGTATTCCTTCTCTAGAAGCGCTTCGTGTACGGCAAGCAGGATGTCTCCAGAAGAAGATTCTACTCCCTCCGCCTTCACATTAAACTTCATCGTTTGGTCCATTGAACTCATCGCCAGCACCTCGCTTTCCAAAACTGCATTTACAAGCGCCTAAGGAGGCGTAAAGCGCGTTTCCTTGCTTTTGCCCCCTTATTCGGCTAGATATACATCCTTATCATATCACATTTGCGCTGCTTACAACTAGTTCTTCCGCAAGTTTCAACGCTTCATCGAGCTTGGATGCGTCTTTGCCGCCTGCTTGGGCCATATCCGGGCGGCCGCCGCCGCTTCCGCCGCAATGAACAGCCGCTTCCTTCACGATCTTGCCGGCATGGAAGCCTTTCTTCACGAGATCAGCTGACACCGCTGCCGCCAGGTTCACCTTATCGTCCTGCACAGCGCCAAGCACAATGACGCTCGAAGGAAGCTTCACTTTGAGCTCGTCAACGATGCTGCGCAGCGCGTCCATCGAAGGAGCGCTGACTTTAGCGCTAAGCACCGAGATGCCGTTAACCGTCTTCGCTTGCGATTCAAGTGATCCCGCTTCGATGCGGCTAAGCTTAGCTTGCAGCGATTCGTTCTCGCGTGACAATTCTTTCACTTGACCGAACAAGGCTTCAATCCGCTTAGGCACATCGGACGTGTTCGACTTAAGAAGAGCCCCCGACTGCTTCAACAGATCGAGCTGGCCTTCCAAGTAGTTATAAGCATGCTTGCCGGTTACCGCTTCGATACGTCTTACGCCGGAGCCGATACCGCTCTCGCCCAGAAGCTTGAACAATCCGATCTGCGACGTGTTCGTTACATGGCAGCCTCCGCATAGCTCGAGGCTGTAGCTGCCGACTTGCACGACGCGTACAACGTCGCCGTACTTCTCGCCGAATAGCGCCATAGCGCCCATTGCTTTCGCTTCGTCAAGGGATTTGTTCTCGATTGTAACGCCCGTGCTAAGCCAAATCTGCTCGTTCACTCGACGTTCGATGTCGACAAGCTCTTCTGCCGTAATGCTGCCGAAGTGCGAGAAGTCGAAGCGCAGACGCTCGGCTTCTACGAGCGAGCCCGCTTGGTTAACGTGATCGCCGAGCACTTCCTTAAGCGCTTTGTGCAGCAAGTGTGTTGCCGTATGATTTTTGATAATATCCTCGCGGATCGGCTTCGCTACGACAGCTTGCACCGTCTCTCCTGACCGTACCGATCCAGACGATACGACCGCATGATGAACGGTTTGGCCGTGCGGCGCTTTCGTCACGTTCTCGACTTGCAGCGTGAAGCCATTGCCCGTAATCGTACCGCGGTCGCCGATCTGACCGCCGCTCTCCGCATAGAATGGCGTGCGGTCAAGAATAACGATTACCTGGCTTCCTTCGCCAGCCGCTTCAACCATTTCCTCACCGGCAACAATAGCCGTGATTTGGGACTCAGTTACCAGTTCATTATAGCCAACAAATTCGCTTTTAACCGTGAAGTCGGACAACGGTCCGCCTTGCACCTTCATGCTGCCAGTCTCGCGACGGCCGCCGCGGCCGCGCTCGCGCTGCTGCTCCATGGCTTCATCGAAGCCTGCGCGATCAACGGTCATCCCGTTCTCTGCAGCGAAGTCTTCCGTCAAATCGAAGGGGAAGCCGTACGTATCGTATAAGCGGAACGCATCGTCGCCGCTAATCTCTTTACTTCCCGCCTTCGTTGCTGCAGCTACCAGCTCAGCGAGCATGGCAAGGCCGTCGGACAACGTTTCATGGAATCGTTCTTCCTCTGTACGGATAACGCGCTCGATAAACTCGCGTTTGTCTACCACCTCTGGGTAATAAACGCCCATCACTTCGCCTACGATACCTGTCAATCCATAAAGGAATGGACGGTCGATGCCGATGGTCTTGCCGTAGCGCACAGCGCGGCGGAGCAAACGGCGGATAATGTAGCCGCGCCCTTCGTTCGACGGCATAACGCCGTCTCCTACCGCGAATACAACCGTACGGATATGGTCGGCAATGACTTTAAGAGCAACGTCATGGTCTTCGTTAACATGATATTTAACATTTGCAAGGGAACAAGTACGATCGATAATCGGCATGAACAAGTCCGTATCGAAGTTCGAGTCCACATCTTGAAGAATCGAAGAGAAACGCTCCAGCCCTGCGCCAGTATCAATATTTTTATTCGGAAGCGGCGTATAGCTGCCGTCTTTGTTATGATTGAATTCAGAGAATACGATATTCCATACTTCGAGGAAGCGCTCATTCTCGCCTCCTGGCCAGCATTCAGGATCGGATAGATCTCCGTATTTGTCGCCGCGGTCGTAGAAGATTTCGGTACACGGACCGCAAGGGCCTTCGCCAATATCCCAGAAGTTCTCGTCCAGCTTGTAGATGCGTTCCGCCGGAAGGCCGATCTTCTTGTTCCACAGCGCGAAAGCTTCTTCATCTTCTGGATAGACCGTTACAGACAGACGCTCCGGATCGAAGCCGATCCATTGCGGACTCGTCAAGAACTCCCAGCCCCACGTTATTGCATCTTCCTTGAAATAGTCGCCAATAGAGAAGTTGCCCAGCATTTCGAAGAACGTATGGTGACGGCGAGTCTTGCCTACGTTCTCGATGTCATTCGTGCGAATGCATTTTTGCGAGTTCGTAATGCGCGGATTCTCCGGCACGACGCGTCCGTCGAAGTAAGGCTTAAGCGGTGCCATGCCTGCGTTGATCCATAGCAAGGACGGATCGTTATGCGGCACAAGCGATGCGCTTGGTTCGATTTTGTGGCCTTTGCTTTCGAAGAAAGCAAGCCATTTGGCACGTATTTCACTAGCTTTCATAATAAGTACGCCTCCTCTATTGTGGGAAAACAAAAAACGCCCCTGTCAGAGACAGGGACGAAATGTATTCGCGGTACCACCCTGGTTATTGCTGCGCCGTTATTCCACGCACATGCAATCGCCTTAGCAGACGATAACGGGTCCAACCGGCGAAGTTCATTCACGCTCCGAAATCAGCTTTCGGCCGCTCTTCGTCATCAAGCCTTCTCAACCGACGCTGCCGCCCTATATCGGGACAGACAACGAAGAGGCTTCTCTCTGGCTGACGGGCAGCGGCTTACTTCATTTCGTCAAAGCTTTCCTAGTGTATAGCACTATTCTACTAGTATCAAATTATAGCTACGCCGTCAGCCGCTGTCAAATGATCTTTCTTCGCACGTAGTAAGCGAACATGTGCTGTACAATGACCTTGCAAGCAGCGAAGATCGGCACGGCTAGAATCATGCCGACGACACCTGCAAGTTCACCCCCGACAAGCAATGCGAAGATGATGAGCAGCGGGTGCAGATGAAGCGTTCTGCCAACCACTTGCGGCGAGATGACGTTGCCCTCAAGAATTTGGCAAGCCGTATTGACGATGGCGACGAGCAGCACCATTTTCAGAGATACGGTTGAAGCGATTAAGAGCGCGGGCGCAGCGCCGAAGAACGGACCCATATATGGAATGACGTTCGTAATCGCCACAATGCCCGCGAGCAGAAGCGCATAAGGCATTCCTATAATAAGATAGCCTAGATAGGCAAGCACGCCAACGATCAAGCAGACGAGGAACTGACCTCGAATGTAGCTCCCGAGCGCGGAGTCGATGTCCTTCAGCAGTCTGACCGTGTTCTTGCGATGCGACTTCGGCACGTAAGTAATGACCGTTCTCTCGAACACATCGAAGTCTTTCAAGATATAGAAAGCGAGGAACGGGATGATGAAGCCGATGAATACGGCGTTCAACATCGAGCCGATATTGTTAATGAAGCCGAGCAAGCTCTCCGATACCTTCTTCTCCATCGTCAGCAGCGACTTGTTGATGCCCCCGCGGAAGCTCTCCGGCAAGAAAGACGTATTGTTGATGTCCGACACAATATTTTGGGCGCGCATGGACAGTTCCGGAACATGACGGTTGAATTCCTGCACTTGTTCGATGAACATCGGAATCAGATTGACGAGCAACACCGTAATGGCAGCGCAGAACACGGCATAGATCAAGAGCACGGCGATCGTTCGCGGCACTTTGCGTTCATGCAGCATCGAGACGATCGGGTTAAGCACATAGGATATGATCATAGCGATAATAAAGGGAGCGAGCACCGCTCGCAAAAAAACATATACATTAAGCAGCAGCGGCTTAATAAGCAGCAGCAAATAAATCGCGATTAAGCCCAGTATTAGATAAACCAGCCAAACAAACAGACGGCTGTTCGTGAAACGCTCCACCGTCCACACCTCCGTACAATCTTCATCCTGCTTTCGCTGTCTTCCGGGGGCACATGCCGGATCTGATAAAGTATATGTACAAGCGGTGCAAATCATCCTTGAGGCGGCAAAAAAAAGGCGGCCCCCTCATAGGGCCGCGCTTTAACGTTCATATCGAATGGCGCAGGCCGACTAGTTAATCTGAACCTGCGATCCCGCAATCTCTTCTTCGAAGAACAAATCGTCAAGCGAGCTTAACGTTCCGTCCTCTTCCACCTGGTAAACCGACATTTTGTCGCCGTTAACAGTCAGTTCAATAAAGCAGCCCCAGCAGTAGAACTGGTGGGAACCGATCTTGCCGATATCTTTCGAATTGCAATTCGGACATCTCATCATCTAACATTTCTCCCTATCCTTTGAAATTGGAAGCTGCGACAGGCTCCAATTCCGCTTCACTGACAGCAGGAACGATAATCGCGTCTTCCCCGAGTAATACGGTATCTGGATCACTCGGCGCCTTCAGCCATTTACGCCCTTCCATCAGATCCGAAACAAAACCGTCCGTAAGCTCGTAGCCTACTATTTGTGTACCCTGAAACGGATAAAAATAAACATCCGATACTCGGCCCAGTTGATTTCCTTGCACCGTTACGACGGGCAAATCCTTCAGCTTGATGATCCCGGTATAGAAGGATCGCAGCATTTCCCTCGGCTTCAGCCTCGAGACCGCATCATCGCTGCCAATAATGACCGCATCTTCTCCGCATGTCAGCACGTCTGGCCATCGAACGATCTTAAGTGATGAAGCGAGCCATCTCGGACTCTCTAGTACAAGCCCTTGCAACTGCCAATGCTCGTCGAAGTATGCATCCTTAACCGTTCCAACCAGCTTACCCGAATGAATGACAATTACGGGCAGTCCAATAAGCCGTTGAAGTTTAATCACGCCTTGATTCGAGGCCTCCTAAAGGTTACTTTCGAATACGCCGCACAATTGTCGCTATTTTCTGTGAGGCTTCTTCTAACTCCTCCATAGTATTCCCCAAACCGAAGCTAAATCTTACCGCTGATAGAAGCCGCTCTTGCGGAATATCCATCGCTCGTAGCACATGGGATCTCTCCAGCGCCCCTGAGGTGCAGGCCGATCCGCTTGAAGCCGCAATGCCTTCCAAATCGAGGTTCATCAGCATCGTCTCGGTATCGATACCAACGAAACTAATATTAACGATATGAGGCAGGCGATGCTGCTCGCTCCCGTTTACGACGATCTCCACATCAGGCAAAGTGTTTCTAAGCAGCTCTACCCATCTATTACGAAGCTTGTCCATAAAAGGTTGCTTCTGATTGCGTTCGTTCACACAAATGTCAACAGCCGCGGCAAAACCAACAATGCCGGGCACGTTTTCAGTGCCTGCCCGGCGCTTGCGTTCCTGCGAGCCGCCATGCTGAATTGCTTCATATGGCGTACCATTCGCTATATATAATGCGCCCACGCCTTGCGGGCCATTAATCTTGTGCGCTGAGAAGCTCATGAGATCGATCGGCAGCTCGCTCAAGCGATAGGGCACGCTGCCCAAAGCCTGGACGGCGTCCACATGCAACAACGCACCGGCCGCTCTTACAATCTTGCCTATCTCTTCGATTGGCTGTATCGTCCCGACTTCATTATTGCCATGCATGATGCTGACGAGCCCCGTCTCCGGAGTCATTGCAGCCGCGACTGAATCTGGAGAGATTCGTCCATCCTCCTGAACAGGAAGGCACGTTACCGTGAAGCCCTCCTCCTTGTTCAGCCACTCGCAGGTGTGCAGGACGGCGTGATGCTCAGTTGCCGCTGTTACAATATGGCTCTTGCCGCGCCGCCGCATCGCGCGCGCCGCCCCGACCAGCGCCGCGTTGTCGCTCTCCGTTCCGCCGGAAGTGAACAGCAGCTCAGCAGGTCGGCAGCCGATCGCCGCCGCGATGAGGTCGCGGGCGCGGTTCACCTTCTGCTTCGCTTCTCTTCCGAACGCATGCATGCTGGAAGGATTGCCTCCCGGCCCTTGCATGACCTCAAGCATCGCTCTCGCAACCTCGGGATGCAACGGCGTCGTCGCCGCATGGTCAAAGTAATATCTATTCATCATTGCAGTCGCATCCTTACTTAGATATAGAACATGTAGCTGTCTGCTTTGCCTGCATCTTGGAAGTTGATCATATCGGCAAGCGTCGTGGAATCCAGCACTTCTGCAATGCTGTCGCGGATGCGAAGCCATAGGTCGCGCTTGGCAGGATCGTCCTCTTCCGTGAAGTCAACCGGCGAAATCGGTCCTTCAAGAATTCGTATAATATCTCCCGCCGTAATTTGCTCGGGATCCTTCGATAGAATATAGCCGCCGTATGCGCCGCGAATACTCTTAACGAGCCCCGCGTTGCGAAGCGGAGCGACGAGCTGCTCCAAGTAGTGCTCGGATAAATGATTGCGTTCCGCAATGCTCTTCAGCGAGATTGGTCCTTCGCCGAACTTAGCTGCCAGCTCCATCATAATAGTTAAGCCATAACGGCCCTTCGTTGAAATTTTCAAGTGTAGGCACCCCTTTAAATTCATCATATTTTGTTGTTGCATTCATCGTTGATCATGTTGCTCTCTAATTCACTGTATTCCCATATCACTTCTATGTTAACATATCCCCTGCTTGCCATGTGCAAAAAGGTTGTCATCTTCATGAAAAACTTTTGCGCGTATGTTACAATAGACGTGATTTTCACGAAATGACAAGCAAGGCGGTGTTTCACCTATGACAAAACCAATCAGCTCCACAAGAGTTGTCGTCGGCATGTCCGGAGGCGTTGATTCCTCCGTTACGGCGCTGCTGCTCAAGCAAGCAGGCTATGACGTAGTCGGCATATTCATGAAGAACTGGGACGATACCGACGAGTTCGGCCATTGCACGGCCGAAGAAGACTCGGAGGACGTTCGCCGTGTCTGCGATCAGATCGGCATCCCTTATTATACCGTTAATTTCGAGAAGCAATATTTCGATAAAGTGTTCACTTATTTCTTGGATGAATACAAACGGGGACGCACGCCTAATCCGGACGTCATGTGCAATCGCGAGATTAAGTTCGGAGACTTCCTGCAGCGCGCGCTTGAACTCGGGGCGGATTACTTGGCGACCGGCCACTATGCCCGCGTAGAGCGCGATGCGGACGGCGTCACGAAGCTGCTTCGCGGCGTCGATTCGAATAAGGATCAGACCTACTTCCTTAGCTCGCTTAATCAGCGCCAGCTGGAGAAGGCCATGTTCCCGATCGGCCATCTGCCGAAGCCCGAAGTTCGCCGAATTGCCGAAGAGGCTGGGTTGTATACGGCGAAGAAGAAGGACAGCACCGGCGTTTGCTTCATCGGCGAGCGCAATTTCAAGGAATTTCTAAGCGGATACTTGCCTGCCCGCTCCGGCGATATGATCGATATTCGCAGCGGCGAGAAGAAAGGCCGCCACGACGGCCTAATGTATTACACGCTTGGTCAGCGACAAGGTCTTGGCATCGGCGGTTCAGGCACGGGCGAGCCGTGGTTCGTTGCCGACAAAGATTTGGAGAGCAACGTTCTGTACGTTGTTCAAGGCGAGCAGCATGCCAGCCTATATTCGCACAGCTTGTCCGCGAGCGGTTTTAACTGGATCGCGCCAACGCTGCCCGATGCTCCGTTCCACTGCACGGCCAAGTTCCGCTACCGCCAGCAAGACCAAGGCGTAACGGTCACGATGCGTGCGGACGGCACTGCCGACATTGTGTTCGACAAACCGCAGAAGGCAGTCACGCCTGGCCAAGCCGTCGTTCTCTATGACGGCGACGTATGCCTGGGCGGGGGCACGATCGACGTCGTCCACAAGGTCGACGCAGCAGCCTTCGAAGCTCAGCTTCAAGCATAAGTGGATCAAAGTGTCTATGTTGGAGTATTGCAGTAACTTTTGCCCGTTGTAGCGACTTTTTGAACCTATGTTGGATATTTGCACTAACTTTGCCCTGAATCGCCTCCTATCTGCAATCGAGAGCAAAGTTGATGCAGAAATCCAGTATAGCTTAGCAACGAAACTGCATATGGCGTTCTATACTACAGAAATCCAATGTAGCGAACCTATTCCCAAAAAAAGGCTGTCTCAGAAGGTCCAATGCGACCGAGAGACAGCCTTTCTTTTCGACTAGTTAGCCAAACCGGCTGGAGCTTCCGCTATCGTCGCCCTTATCCCAGTCATCCTTGCGCACGTTAATGCGGGATACGCGCAAATGATCGGTTTCCTCGATGATGAAGGTGAACCCGCCGGGATAATGCACCCGTTGATCGCGCTTAGGCGGAATATCGATCTGCGAATAGATCCATCCTCCAATCGTATCGAAATCATCCGTGTCAATATCCAGACCGAAGTAGCTGTTAACCGCTTCAATTAACATGAGTCCGTTAATGGAGTAGGAAGCATCATCCCGCTTCTCAATATCGGCCCGCTCCTCGTCGAACTCATCCTGGATTTCCCCGACAATCTCCTCCATAATATCTTCGAGCGTTACAAGCCCCGATGTGCCGCCGTATTCATCGATCAGAATCGCGATTTGCGTCTTCTTTTTCTGCATAAGCTTGAGCAGCATGCTAATTTGCATGGACTCCGGCACAGACGTAATCGGCCTCGTAATTTGAGCAATATCGGTGATGCTATGCGCCGTGTCCTTCAGCAAATCCTTAATATGAATGAAGCCGATAATATTGTCTTTATCGTTCTCGCACACCGGATACCGCGTCAGCATCTGCTCAAGCGCGATTCGTTTGTTCTCATCTATTGTTAGCGCCGTGTTCAAACAGATCATCTCGGTGCGGGGAATCATAATCTCGCGCGCGTTCGTTTCTGTGAAATCAAATATATTATCAACAAGCGTCAGCTCCGTATTGTCGATGAGTCCTCTCTTGTGGCTTTCCTTCATCAGAATACGTATTTCTTCCTCTGTATGCGCAGCATCCTTCTCCGTTGCCGGCTCGATGCCGATCGCTTTAAGCAACTGATTAGCCGTGCCGTTCAACAGCCATATTAAGGGATACATCAGCTTGTGAAAAAAAACGAGCGGCGTCGCCGTCAGCAGCGTTACCGTCTCGGATTTCCGAATGGCGACCGTCTTAGGAGCGAGTTCCCCAAGCACGATATGCAAAACCGTAATAAAACTAAATGCAATAATGAACGAGACGGTGTGGACGAACACTTCGTTCTGAAAGCCGACCTGAGCGAACCAAGGCGCAAGCATGCTGGCGACGGCAGGCTCGCCAATCCATCCGAGACCAAGCGATGCAAGCGTAATACCTAACTGGCAAGCGGACAGGTAGGCGTCTAAGTTGTTCGTCATGCGTGAGGCCAGCTTCGCGCGAGCGTGTCCCTCGGAGATCAGCGCGTCGATACGGCTTCCCCGTACCTTGACCATCGCAAATTCGGCAGCGACAAAAAAACCGTTCATAAACACCAAAACGACAATGAGCGTTAAAGACAATCCGAGCGGTAGAGGTTCACCCAATCGGTTCCTGCCGATCGCTTAGGCACAGCCTGCGGCGATGACAGGCGCACCTCCTTTGTTAGACAAAGATTCGGCAATCTTTGTGTATTGTGTAATGAAGTATATTCGCCGTAAGCCCGCCAACATGCATACCTTAAGCCCGTTCGGACATAAATTTGTCATAATGCTGAGACGAATAAGCCATTTATTTTTAAGCTAACGCAAACGCTAATCTGATATAATGCAATCAGCTTCTGTATACGACCCGTCTTTACCATACTATCTTTCAGGAGGATTACCGTGAAAAAAATACTGTTACTGTTGCTCGCAGCACTCTGGCTCGTACCGGGAGTTGCATCTGCCCATTCCAAACTTGAAACGGCAGTACCCGAGAAAGATTCTACTGTTGCCGTGTCGCCGCAGAGCATCGAGCTCTCCTATAATACGAAGATCGAGGACCTGAGCAATCTGAAGCTGTTCAATGCTGCTGGTGAACAGGTTGCTACCGATAAGACCGTTGTTGACGGCAAGACGATGAGCGCCGCGGTTCCAAGCGCCTTGCAGAATGGTATCTACACCGTCAAATGGACAATTATCGGAACGGACGGACACTCCGTAGAAGGCGAATATGCATTCACCGTACAAGCCGCTGAACCTACCGTCGCACCGGTTGCAACGGATGAGCCGGCAGCAACGACAGCTCCCACAACGGCGCCTACCGACCCGCCTGCCGCTAATGACAATCCTGCAGAAACAGCAGCTCCCGACACGAGCTCAAGCGATGAGGATAGCTCTGGCGGCAGCGGGACGACTACCGCAGTAATCGTCATTGGCGCAATCATCGTAGTTGCAGCTGTAGTATTACTTGCTCGGAGGCGCAAATAGATGACCTACATTAGCGAAAGCTTACTGTACATTTGCTTTGCGCTATTGACAGGCGGCTTCCTGCTCCGGATTATTCCGGAGCAGAAAAGGCCCGATGTCCGAGTACCGAACTGGTTGCTCGTTGTATGCACCATCGCTATCCCTTTGCTCTCATTCGTTCCCATACATAACAACGCCGTCATTTATGTTCGGGACTTCGATATGTCTTACGGCTCTATATTAAAAAGCATTTTGCTCGACTTTAACATCGGCAAGGCGTGGATTTGGACCGTTGTCGGCTCAGCCGGTCTGATCTGTCTGCTCGGCATCAAAGCGTTCAACACAGACAAGCATATGCCGAAGGTCGCTTTGTTCATCACCTTGCTGCTTATCGTTTGGCTCGGATATGCAGGGCATGCCTCATCGTTGTACGGGTTTAAAGGGCTCGTCGTCCATTCAGCGCACTTCCTGGCAGTCAGCATATGGATCGGCACATTGTTCGTCGTAAGCTGGTTCTCGGTCAACAATGACAACTGGAAGGCGTTCCTCGGCTGGTTCTCGCCTGTTGCGATCGGGGCTGTCCTCGTTGCGATCGGCGCAGGCATTATGTTAATGACATTTACAACGCCTGAATATGTGAACGCTTGGATGCTGCCCTACGGCCAGATGCTTCTTATTAAGCACTTGCTCATACTGCCGCTTCTCCTCTTCGCCTTCACGAACGGGTTCGTATACAAGAAGGTTGCCGCACGCGACGCATCATTTAATCCGCGAAGATGGTTGAAGGCAGAAAGTATCGTAGCGCTTCTCGTGCTGATTGCAACCGCTGTTCTAGGTCAACAAGCGCCGCCGCATACGGTGAAGGAAACGCTGCAGTCCGTGTCGCCGTCGCCATTGTTCACCGGCTTGTATCAAGGCAGCTTTAGTCCGGACATTTCGATTGCATTCAAGCCCGGCCTCGAGAGCATTCTGATGTTTGCAGCCGCTCTGTTAATGGCAGGCGGACTCATTTGGATGTATCGCACGAACCGCCTGATGCCCGCATTTCTGATGGGGCTTCTCGTAGCGGCGTTCGGATATTTTGGCCTCATGTTCTCGCTTGTTTAATCTCTGAAAAAAAGGCAGATCCCGCTGGCAGCATAATTGCCAACACGGGATCTGCCTTTTCATTTTAATAATTCATCAATGCCGAACCCTTTCTTTCTCCCGCCTAGCGAAGCGACCGTGTCAATGACATGCTGTTCATCCTTGGCGATACTCTCCAGCAAGGGCGCTGTACCGTAAGCTTTGCGGCTGAACGCACCTAACCAACTGATATGTTCGATGCTCGTATGAGTCGTAAGCAGCTCGGCTGCATCGTGAACGTTGCTTGTCACCCATTCCTCGTAAACTCCGATTTCCGCTAATACGAGCTCGAATAACGCCTCTCTTTCCTCCATACTCTCTTGTGTAGATACTAAAATATCGCGCCTCGCCGACGAAGCAGAGCCATCTGCAATGACTCGCAAGCCAAGAGCTTCGATCTCACTCCGTTCAGGCTCGCCGATCACCCAAGCGTCCGCCTTCCCTTCCGCGAAGGAGGGTTCTATTTCCGTTGGACTGAGCTCTACGGACTTCACATCCTTCTGCTCCAGCTGTACGCTCGCAAGGACCTGAAGAAGCAGCAAGTGCTCATTCGAATAAGCGGTGTAGCCTATTTTCTTTCCCTTCAGATCATCTGCCGAAAAGATGTCGGAGTCCAGAGGCACCGCAACGGCATAGGCGGTCGGATTCGCTGGCTCGGCAGCCAAATAAACAACCGATGAACCTTCCCTATACAAGAAAGCGGGGGTCGCATCGCCTACCGAGCCGATATCGACACGCCCCGCCTCAATCGCTTCATACAATGCCGCATCGTCATCATACGACGTCCATTCCAGAACAATCGACTGCAAGGCAAGCTTAGCCTCAAGCTTGCCTTGCTCCTTAAGTCCGATGAAGATACTGTTGCCGCTGTAGCCGAATTTCAGCTTGCCTGCTTCGACCGGCAGACGGATCGATTGCTCAGCAGATGGCTCGGCAGCAAGTTGCTGCCCAGTACAGCCAATCAGCAGCGACATAGCCGCCAGCAGGAATAAACAAGCTACGCCGCCCTGCAACCTAATCATACCGACTGCCTCCTAAAGCTAGGCATTATTCGCCAGACCTTTCCGCCAGCGAGTGAACCGCGCCTCAATCAATGCAAGCACATAATTGAGCAGCAGGCCTACAACCGCAAGCAGAATAATGCCTGCGTACATATCTGGAATTTGGAATATTTCCTGCGAGTTGAGAATATAGAAACCAAGCCCCGCCGAGGAGCCGATCATTTCTGCAGCTACCAATGCCGTGATACAATATGCCCCGCCTAAGCGAATGCCCGTAAAAATACTGGGAGCGGCTGCCGGCAAGATAACCCGGAAGAAAATGAACAGCTGCGAGCCGCCCATAGACTTTGCCGAATCGATAAGCAGCTTCTCGACATGCTTGACGCCGCTCACGGTATTGAGCAGAATCGGCCAGAATGATGCCCAAAAAATGATAGCCGTTTTGGATGATTCGCCGATACCGAGGAAAAGAATGAATACCGGGAACAAGGCGAATGCCGATACCTGCCTTGCCAGCTGCAGCAACGGGTCTAGAATCGTTTCGAATCGCTTGAACCAGCCCAGCAGCAACCCGAGCAGCGTACCGGATGCAATCGCGAGCAGCAAGCCGGATAACGACCTGCGCAAGCTTGCTGAGACATGCGTCCAGAGCTCTCCGTTCGAGATTAGCTTCCCAATGGAGATGACAACATCGGACGGCGGGCTTAAGTAGGCCGGGTTAACAATGCCGAGACGAGGCAGCAGCTCCCATACGACGAAGAACAATAGAATCGCCAAACTGCGATCGATCGTTTTTGAAAGCCATTTCGTGTTCAATTTCATACTGCACTCCTTTCATTGGTTTAGTCGGATTTATGACGACAAAGATTCCGTTACGTAGTAGCATCGCTGCCGCTCTCTTTGTCGGTGCCCGTTATAGCAGCCGTCTTCCGGGCAAATTCATTGAATTCATTCGTATATACGTCCTTGACCGTAATCTTACCCTTCGGAATTTTGTCGTACTCTTCCAAAATATCGATATAGTATTGAATCGGATCCTCCGTTACAACCAGGTCATCCACATAAGCAAAACGATCGATATATTTCACATCTACGCCGAGCCGCTTCGCAATAATTCCTTTTGCCTCATCCGGATTTTCATTGACCCAATTCGCCGTTTTGGCAATTGCCGATACAAAATCCTTAACCGCTTGCGGATGCTCTTTCGCGAATTTGCCGTTGACGCTGTAAGGGGCCATTCCACCTAACCCGCCGTCAAGATCGTAGTCGCTCCATAGTTTGACCAGCTTCTCATTGTACTCCGCTTTGCCCGAGAACGGCGCATGGATAATGGCAAGATCGATTCCGCCTTGCTCCAGCGTCTGCTCCTGCTTATCGTCAGGTACGACGAGGAACTCGATTTTACTAATGTCGACCCCCTGCTCCTTGAACCATTTCTTCGATACGAATTCCGCGCAGGCTCCGAAGCTGTTGAATCCAATCGTCTTGCCTTCCAAATCTTTAGGCGTTTTGATGCTGCCGTCATCCCTTACGAAATACTTCATATGCGGTGCTTCTTGAAGCGTCTTGCCTCCTGCGGAGACGACTTTAATGTCGGCGCCGCTAGCAATAGCCGATATGACAAGCGGCACCATTCGGGAGCCAAAATCGATGTCGCCCGTACCGACCAATGGAATAATTTGCGGCGCGGCTATTTTGCCGACATACTTGGGTTTTGTAGTCGTTCCGTCGAAATAACCGAGCTCATCTGCCAAGTAAACGAGATCAAAGCCCGGGTTGTCAGGATATTTGAATTCTACGATTTCCTTAATGTCCGATGCTGCCCCGCTATTGCCAGTTGCGGCTGAATCCTCTTCTTTATTGCCGGCATTGCCGCATGCGCTGATCGATAGCGCCAGCACGATGATGGCGGCCAGCTTTGTTAAGTGTCCCTTTTTTGCTAATTTGTCGATTATCATTTTTTTACGCTCCTCATATGAAAATAGTAACTATCGTTAAGCAATTCCTTTTCTTCTACGCAGCGTCAAAGACAAGGCCACAACTCCAGCGGCCAGCGCCGCAAGCGCGACATAGAAGGCGGAAGAGCTTAACCAACCTTCATAACCCGAATTGGGCGATGAGCTGGCTAGAACATGCCCTGCGCCTGAAGCATGGTGGCCGTCGCTGCCTGTTCCGGGAAGCACCTTCGTTACCGAAGCAGGAGTATCCGCCTCTGCGCCTCCGATCCATTCCACTACTGAACCGTCCGCATACGTTTGGAACGCTTTCCAGACAAGCTCCTTCGCGTCATCCGACACCTTGCCCTGAAGCTTGAATTCGCCGAACTCGCCGTCCTTCAGACCTTCTCCTTCCGTCATCCATACAATCGCCGTATGATTGCCGTCCGCATTCGTATCGAAACGGTAGCTCCACCCTGCTTGCGGCTGTACGCGGCTAATCGATACGCTGTCCGGGAATAACACCTCCACTTTCGTCGTCGCCGACTCCTTCTCCGTCGGAACTCTTACTGTAAACACCTCATAGGACCCCTGCGTCGTTTCCGCAGGAGATACCGTTACATGCGCCGAAGCCGTTCCGGCGAATAGCGTCAGCCATAGTACGGCGATAATCGCTATCGGAAATACTCTTCTCATAACCTCTCCCTCTCCTCCTGTTTGTTGCTGAATTGGTTTTCTATCTTGCTTCGCTATAGAACATTTTCTCGGTTACGAATTCATCCGCGTCGGCGTTCAGAACGCGCACCTCAAGCCTCCATTTGCCGGGAAACGCGAGATAGTTACCTTCTACGCTGTAATTAAAGTCGTAAAGACTTAACGGGCTTCCGTTCGTTCGGACCTCTTTCAACGCGACATCGACCGGCGCAATATCCGGATTATCCTCATAATGCAGCCGCAGCGTTACCTTTCTAAGCTCTTTTTCGCCGCCTCCTGCGGCTTGACCGCCGATGGAAACATTGAACTGGTTGACAGATCCCGGCTCGTTAGGCGTAATAATGACAGCAATATGTACGCCCTTCACGTTCTCATGCCAGAATAGTGGCCCTGTCGCGGCGAGCGGATTCAGGTACGTGAATATGCCGGTTATTGCGACGATGGCCACGAACAATGCGAGATCCACACCTAACCACGCAAGCAATCGGCCACGCCTTCGCTTCCTGATTTGCGAGCGAATGAGTCCGCCTGTTGCAATCACGAGCAGCACAAGCCCGGCTTTGCCAAGCATCAGCCTTCCCCACCAAGTATCGAGCAGATGCTTGAAGCCGTCCGTATACAAGATCGCAGTGGTCAGGCCGCTGACGACGAGCAGAGCGATTGCTATAAGCGCTGTTTGCGAGAGCACGGGATAATACGATTCGACACTACTGCTTCTCTTTCTTATTCCGAACGCTACGAATGCAAGCAGAACACCTGCCCATAGACTCGCCGCAACCAAATGTGCTACATCTAGCACGAATGTCACGATCGGAATTGCAAATCCCATAGCATGACCATTCAAGCCTTTAGCGCCGAAAAGCAACAGCACCCAACCCGCATCGACGCCTTTCTTCCTGCCTAATATGAAATATCCGGCGACGGCGATAATCAAGGAAAGCATGTAAGAAATACCAATCGATGTACGGGTCAGTACAGCAGTAAGGTCAGACGCTTCGAATCCCTCCGCCAAATTGCGGTAATCGCTCCAAGCAAGCAGCCCGTACGCCAGCAACAATACCGTTAGCAGAAGCTTTTGCCATAGCTTATATTTCCGACGATTCTCATCGACGAGCCCTTTGGCGTATAGCTGCAAGCCAGCCCAGCCAGTCGCGGCAAGCAGAGCGAGATAATAGAAAGCTCTTATGGCCCAATAACCTGCATTTTTCCCGATGTCATGCTCTTCATGAAGACGCGCAGCCGAGGAATAGCCGATATTGGCGTCAGTCATTGCTCCTACCGTGAATACATACGATGCTTTGATCGGATGACCGTCTGCCGACAGGAGACGATAAGTGACGGTATAACCTCCGTCCTCCAGCTGCGGGAGTGCTAAAGTCAACGTTCTTCGATTCTTATCTATGACTGCCTCGGAATCCGTAACCGGGAGCCCTTGACGGTTATATACCTTTACCTCAAAGCCTGTATTTTCAATTCTTTCGTTAAACGATAGCGTAACCTCCGGAGGCGAAGCTTCCATACGGCTATCCGGTGCCGGTATTGCTCTCGTCAATGAGGAATGTGCGGATACAGACGCATAAGGGAATGCGAGAAGCGCCATTAGAAGTAGCGTATACCCGGCCGCAATACGGTACAAACGTTGCCGGATGACAGGGATCATACGGATATACGCAAAGCCTTATCGAGCAGCGCTTGTTTGTCATACTCGGTATACTGGCCTGCGTATGTACGTACGGGATCGCCCGCATAGAAGCGTTCATACAGCTCATGCCTGGCGCCCAGCTGGCTGCCCACCAGCTCCCAAGCCAGCTTAAGCAGTCTGACTCGCTCTTCTGCTCCACGGTCCGCACCCCGGTAATAGGTTTGTAACTGTGTGCCTAGCGGACCTCTCAGCTCGGCAATAGTCGACGGTACTTGCAGCATCCCGGCGCCCGACAGCTGCTGAAGGATTTCCAGCGCTCTCGGATAATAACGATTGCCTAGGTTTTTGGCCGTCAAGATCGGTTGAAACGCGGGCTCCCAAACGCCATGCGGGCTATAGATCGCATGATGCTCGGCGGATAAAAGAAGAGATCTGATCGACTCCAGCTGGAAGAACAGCTCGGCAAGCTTATCCTGAACATGCGCGAATCTCGTAATGCCTATCGATTCAGCAAGCTCGTTGCCGACCGTTGCCGTAAATTCCAGCTTGCTTACCAAACGAACGATGTTCTCGTGCAGGCTGAGCGAAGATACCGTTCGATCAGAGCGGATTTTCCAGATCGCTTCAGGATCTTCCTTAATGAATACCCGCTCCCAAGGAATCAGCGCATCTTCGAATACGAGCACGGCATCCATCTCATCGTAATGCGCGCTTAGGGGATGATCCTCCCATTCATCTCGTTCCGAGGCAAACGATTCCCGACAAATAAGATGAACACCCTCTTGATTGACAGGAATGGCGAACATGACGGCATATTGCTGTTCTTCGCCTGTTTTTTTGCTGTGAGGGGAGACCATGATTTCATCCATATAAGGTCCGCCTGTAGCAATCATCTTCGCGCCCCTTACGATGATTCCGTCCTCCGTCTCGCGTACGATGCGAACCGCAGTGTACAGATCGCCTAATTCCGACGCGAGCTTCGTCCTGTCGATCTGCGGATCATGGCCCGCCGCTGTAAGAAGCAAGTCATTATCTCTTACGTAAGCGAAATAATCGGATATTTTTTGGGCAAATTGCGGCTGCTCATCTCGGATCAATCCTCTGGCAATATGCCAGCCGGTCAGCTGCGAGCGATAAAATCCGCCGACGCGGCTCATAACGCCGAATGTAGCATCCGACCATAGTTTGAAAGAATGGCTGCGACGAAATAAATCCTCCTTCTGCTCCGGTATGAGGAAGGCTAGATTCGCTCTAGACCCGGTCTCGGCAATGAAAGTTAACTGCTGCTCTACAGACGGGTCGTCTTGCAGATCCATAATGGCTGCCACCGATTCAATCGTCCCCCGAAACGCGGGGGACGACCTTATATCCGGCACGATATTTCCGTTCAGCCATACCCTTCTTCCGTCATTCAATCTTTGTATATAGCGGCTTCCTGCCGTCATAGGCACTCACATCCTTCATCTGTCCTAGCCATGGTTCGCTGCCTTCTCGGGCAATAATTCAGCGGCAACCTGGTACGGCTGCCCTCCCCCATGCCCCCCTGCTATTGCTACAACGGTGTGCGCAGGCGCCGGCTTAACTCCAGGTTGACCCAATGAATCGGATTTATCTACTTCATCCTTCAATATCTCCCACGCTCTTTGGCGCAGCTTAACGAACGCCTCGGAATTGCGAATATCGGCCGGACGCGGTCGCTCCAGCGGAATGTCGATCAACTCTTTAATTTTTCCGGGTCTTGCCGTCATGACCGCGACCCGATCCGCCAAGAAGATCGCCTCATCCAGACTGTGCGTGATGAACACGATCGTTTTTTTCTTCGAATCCCAAATACGAAGCAGCTCCGACTGAAGGATTTCCCTCGTTTGCGCGTCAAGCGCAGCGAAGGGTTCATCCATGAGCAGCACATCCGGTTCATAAGCGAGCGAACGGGCAATCGCTACACGCTGCTTCATGCCGCCGGACAGCTCATGCGGATAACGGTTCTCGAACGCTTGCAAGCCGACAAGCTGGATATATTCACGCGCGATTTCCTTCCGCTCTTTCGCTCGAACCCCTCGAATTTGCAGGCCAACCTCGACGTTCTGAAGCACCGTGCGCCAAGGAAACAGCGCATAACCTTGGAACACGACGCCGTGCTTCTTGTCGACGCCGTTGATCGGCTTGCCGTCAACCTCGATATCTCCTTCCGTCTGGCGGGATAGCCCCGCCAATATATTCAAGAAAGTCGACTTGCCGCAGCCGCTCGGTCCGAGTATAGCTAGAAATTCTCCTTCTTTGACGTCTAGATCGAAGTCGTCGAGCACGGATATACTGTCTTTCTTGCCAGCCTCATTTAATGCTTTAAACTGCATGCCAACCTTTCTCGCCGCTATCTTTACCGTCATAGCTGAGCCTCCTTTGGATTTGCTTTCGACCTTGCATCAATACCGTGCCAGAATTGCTTATATCTTTCACGCAGCACCTGTACGGGATATTGTCTGAACAACTCTGACGACTGCACAATTGGATCTCCAAACGCATGCAGCTCATGCAGCTTGCGCTTAGCAGCCTCCGCGCTTCCCGAGAGCCGCCAAGCCAGCTGGAGGATCGTTGGCTTCTCCCCCAACTCCCTTTGCTGCAAGAGATGCTGGTCACGCAAAAATATGCCGGCTCCTATTCTTTGCAACACTTGCACGGCATGAGCATAATAGAGGCCGCCCGCTTTGCGAGCTGCTTCCAGCGGAACACTCGAAGGCAGAACAATTCCGGTTAAGCTGGCATCCGCCCCAATCTCCGAAGCATGGATCAGCGCTTTTAACGTCTCCACATTTTGAATAACCTCGCCTAAGTCGCCTTGAATATGCAGCTCCTTGACCTCACCTGTCAACTCCGCCAGAGCGAATGCCGTGCCCGTAACAAGCTCCAGCGCATCAAGCTGTCTCGATACCCATTGGTAGTCGGCGATTGCTTTGACTTGGTGATGACCAAGCAGCCTGCGAAGCTCGGGAGCATCGTTATCGTGCAATATCCTCTCCCTCGGTATCGCTACTTGTTCGTACGACACCTGAACACCCGCGCTCAGGCTCTCTGATTGGACTCCATTCGGTCTGAGTTCCAATCCAGCAGATTGTACGGGAATAAGAACTGCAGAAGCAGGCGCTGCTTCCCCTTGTTCGCGAATGAACACCAGTAATTCGTCCGCGAACAGCGCATCGGAGTCAAAGGTCTGCTCGCCATGCAAAGTTATACCTTCCTTCGTATGCTGAACAATCGGCAGATCCGCGTTTTTTCTAACTATAGGCTGGAGCGAAGTCGTAATAATCGAACGCTGCTTTAAGCTTTGCTGGAACAGTACCGCCAATCGTCCTTTAGCTGCTGGCGGATTCACCGAAGATAACAAGGATACATGTCCGTACCACCCCGCAAGCAAGGAATGTGCGTAATCAGCCCAACCGTTTCCGAATATGGAACCGCCGCCCGTTAAGCTGTAATATCCGGTTCTCTTGCGCCTCAGCTCATCCAGTGAGCTCGGCAGCAGATAGGCCTGCTCCCGGAGCGGATGCTCTGCATTGTCCGTTACGTGCGCGACTTTCGTCCATTCACGGACATAGGCTGCATGCTCCTCCGCAGCGCCGATGAGCTTCTCACCCAGTCGAATGGAACGCCGGCTTGTCGTTGCGATTGTCTCCTGACTTTTGTTCGTCGTCATCTTTCTCCTCCTACCTCTTCACGGAATGAAAAGAGGCCTCATCCGCCCTATTAGGGGTGACAAGACCTCCGGTTGACCGGTCGGTTTCGATTGTGCTCTCGAATGATGATTGAGCAACGGCAGGGTGCGGAGGTCTTTTGAGTCCTAAATTGCCCCTTAACGTCGTTCCCTCGTATTCGGTACGGAATAACCCTCTGCGCTGCAGCTCAGGTACAACGAGCCGGGTGAAATCCTCTAAGCCGCCTGGCAAATAAGGAGGCATAACATTAAAGCCGTCTGCCGCGCCATTAACGAACCATTCCTCCAATTGATCGGCAATCTGGACAGGTGTGCCAAGAATCTCACGATGTCCTCTAGCTCCTGCGATTCGTTGATACAATTGTCGAATCGTTAAGCCCTCTCGTTCCGCCAAATCCTTCAGCAGCGTGAAGCGGCTTTTCCCTCCGTTAATTTGCTCGAGCTCCGGAAGATCCGGCAACGGGCCGTCAACAGGGTACGGACTTAGATCCACGCTAATCAGATTGGAGAGCAAGCTTACCCCAGCCTCCAAAGGAATCAGCTGCTCCAATTGGGCTTTCTTCTCTATCGCTTCTTCTTCCGTACGTCCAATGATCGGGAATACCCCCGGCATGATGAGCAGCTCATCCGGCGAACGACCGTATTTGCTTAGCCGTCCCTTCACATCCGCATAAAAGGCTTGTGCCTCTTCTAGCGTCTGCCAGGCGGTGAAGATAACCTCTGCCGTTCTTGCAGCAATCTCCTTGCCTGGCTCGGAAGCACCTGCTTGCACAATGACCGGATACCCTTGTACGGGTCTAGCCACGTTGAGCGGACCGCGAACGGAGAACCATTCCCCTTTATGATTAAGCGTATGCAGCTTGCTTCTATCGGCGAATACCGCATTATCCTTGTCATAGACGAATGCATCATCCTCCCAGCTGTCCCACAAGCCCTTCACCACATCAAGAAATTCTTGCGCGCGCTCGTAACGAAGCGAATGGAGCAAATGGTCATCCTTGTTGAAGTTTTTCGCTTCGGCTGAATTTCCCGATGTAACCACATTCCAGGCTGCCCGGCCATCGCTAAGATGATCGAGCGATGCGAATTTGCGGGCTACGTGAAACGGCTCATTGTACGTGGTTGATACCGTCCCGACCAGTCCGACATGCTCGGTTACCGAGGATAGCGCGGACAACAGCGTAATCGGTTCTGGCCGCACCGTAACCGTCTGAGTAACCGCTTCTGGATACGTTTCAGATACTGCATAACCGTCAGCAAGAAATAACAAGTCGAACTTGCCTTGCTCCGCGATTTGGGCCAGCTTTTTGTAAAACTTGAAATTCAACACTTCCGAAGCTTCCGTATCCGGATATCTCCACGCCGCCACATGATGGCCGGGCGTCATTAAGAAAGCGCCTAGCTTGATTTGCCTGTTTGCCTTACTCATTGGTCTGCCTCCTCGTTCAATTGCGTTAATAAAATAAAAAAACCGAAGACGCGCTATCTGATTAGATAGGGTCTCCGGTTAACCGGTATACCGTTTATTCCTAGTGGATTAGTATGTTTTGAATGGTATCATATAAAATTTCCAGCGTCAATCGGATTTTCCAAAATTTTTTATTGCGACGATTTTCGATGATTTTGGTTTTGTTGTATTTTGTTTTCCGTGCCTTGGTCAGTTGCTTTATAGAAAGCAGCTCCGTGCAAAGCGTCGGGCAAGTACTGCTGCTTCACGTAATGGTTCGGGTAATCATGCGGATACTTGTACCCTTCATGCCCGAGCTGCAGTGCGCCCTTATAATGCGTATCGCGCAGATGCAGCGGTACTTCGGCATTGCCCGCCCGCTCGATCGCTGCGGTTGCATTGCCGATGGCGATCGCTGTGGCGTTCGATTTCGGACTCTCGACCGCGAATAGAATTGCCTGCGAGATATTGTACTTCGCCTCCGGCCAGCCGATCTTGTGATAGGCGTCCATCGCCGTCACTGCCTGGATCATCGCCTGCGGGTTCGCAAGACCAATGTCCTCGCTGCACGCGACGATAAGCCGCCGAATGAACGTCATCGGGTCCATGCCCAGCTTCTCTACCGCGTACAAGAACCAGAACAGCGCTGCGTCGCTAGAACCCCGCACGCTCTTGTGAAACGCCGACAGCACGTCATACTGCGTAGACATGTCGGCGCGTATGGACGGCTTGCGCACTGACTCCTGCGCAACCTCCAGCGTAATGCGCACCGAGCCGTCGGGCTCGGAAGGCGTCGTCACCGCCGCCAGCTCAAGCGCATTGAGCGCCCGGCGAATATCGCCGCCGGCCATCGAAGCGATATGCTGCAGCGCTTCCTCATCGGCATGCAACGTCATGAAGCCGAGGCCGCGCTCGCGATCCACGAGCGCCCGGCGCATCGCCTCGTATGCATGCTCCTCGCCTAGCGGCTCCAATTGAAACAGCGTCGAGCGCGACAGCAAAGCGCCGTTCACATGATGGAACGGATTTTCCGTCGTCGCCCCTATGAAAATAATAATGCCCTGCTCCACCGCAGGCAACAGAGCGTCCTGACGCGACGTGTTGAACCGGTGCACCTCGTCCAGAAACAGGATCGTCTTCTTGCCGTACATCGATTTGCTTACTCGGGCACGGTCGATAACCTCCCGCACATCCTTCACCGACGCATCGACCGCATTCAGCTTAACAAAATCTCCTGCCGTCTTCAGCGATATAATATGAGCCAGCGTCGTCTTGCCGCATCCCGGCGGACCGTATAAGAGGATCGATGACACTTGGTCGCCCTCTATCGCCCTGCGCAGCAGCTTGCCCTCTCCCACAATATGCTCTTGTCCAATATATTCATCCAGCGTCTGCGGACGCATTCGATCAGCCAGCAGCCTGGCCCTCGGCGCTTCTTCCTCTTGGTATGAAAATAAGTCCATGTTGTCCCTCTACCTTCTCCACCTGTTAATCTATTAGCTCGATCATAGCATACAAGCACATTTGTTCGCCAGCGTTGCGGCAAACAGCGGGAGATTAAGAATGTTACGGTGTCTGTAAGGGCACATGTGCACTTACAAAGCAAATGTATAGGTTGGAGCACACTATAGACTGCGTGTAAGCGCATATATGAGCTTACAGCGGGAGGTCGGGAATGTTACTGTGTCTGTAAGAGCATATGTGCCCTTACAGACACAAAAAGGACCACTGACCTAAGCGGCACTAGCCGTTTAAGTCATGGTCCTTTCTCATTTTAAAGCTTGTCCGTCGGACGCTTCAGGCCGTGCTCCAGCTTCTCGATCATCGAGGCAATCCGCTTCGTACGCGTATCCTCGCGCTTCGCTTCCGTTACCCAATTGACGTAATCGCGGCGCATGGCAGCAGTCAGCGTTCCGAAGAACTGCTCGGCTGCCGGCGACTGGCCGAACGCTGCGGCTACATCCTCAGGGATTACAGTCTCGGCCTGGATCGAAGAGGATTGCACCGCCGATGTCACAGAAGCGGCAGCAGATTTCTTCGCGTTCGATGGCTTCTTCTTGACAGCAGATGCGGAGCGATAGCGCATGACCGACCACGTATCGTCCATCGAGATCATCGCAACGCCTTCCATCCCCATCGTCTGCATGAGCTTCCAGCCCGTATCCCGGTTCAGATCGGTCTTAATCTTCGACGTCCCCTTCGGATACGCGATCCAAAGCATGCCGTCTTCCTTAAGCGAGCGAATCACGGACGGACCTCTCGCCTGCAGATCGGCGAGTGTGCTGGCGAACAGCAGGACGTAATCGTAATGCCCTTCGCCAGCCTCAGCCTCCACAGCCCGCTCGGATAAGCCAAGCTCCGTCAAATAGCTGCTATCGGGCGGCTGAATGACGAGCACTGCCATCTCGGAACTTAGGCGCAGCTTCTTGACGAGCTCCGCATTCATACCTTGATGCCTCCGGCCTCCAACATATCCTTAACGACAACGCTGACCATAATAAGTCCGGCAACTGGCGGAACGAAAGCGTTGCTTGCCGGCGGCTGCTGCGCTTTGCGAATTTCCGGCGCGTTCTCCGGCACGATTCGCTGCGTAACATCTTCGCGAGGCTTATTCGGCAGCTCGGACGAGAATACGACCTTAACGCCCTTCTTGATGCCGTCCTTGCGCAGCTTCGTGCGAACGACGCGCGCTATCGGATCGGTATGCGTCTTGGAGATGTCGACGACTTGGAACTTCGTCGGATCCATTTTATTAGCAGCGCCCATGCTGGAGATGAGCGGTATCTTCCGCTCCAGACATTGCTTGATCAAGTGGATTTTGTACGAAATCGTATCCGATGCATCCACAACGTAATCGAGCGGATAAGCAAACAATTGCTCATACGTCTCTTCCGTATAGAACATCCGCAGCGAAATGGCCTCGCATTCCGGATTAATAAGCTTAATGCGGTCGCGCATCAAATCTGCCTTCGGCTCTCCGACTGTCGTCGTCAAAGCATGAATCTGCCGATTGATATTCGTAATATCGACAACGTCCTTGTCGATCAGAATAATGCGGCCGACGCCGGTACGCGCCAGCGCCTCAGCCGCGATCGAGCCTACGCCGCCGATGCCGAGCACGGCAACCGTGCTCCCCTTCATCAGCTCGAGCCCTTCAGGTCCTATCGCCAGCTCCGTACGTGAAAATTGATGAAGCATTCAGCTGCCGCCTCCTTTGCTAATCCTCGTTTATTATTCGCCTTGTTCCTTTGCTGCTCCAACTGCTGCCGGTGCCGGCTTTGGCTTAAGCACGGTACGAATATGAAGCTGCTCAAGCTGCGACAATTCCACCTCGGAAGGCGCATCGCAGAGCAGATCCGTTGCGCTTGCCGTCTTAGGGAAGGCAATTGTTTCACGCAGGTTCGTGCGTCCGGCAAGCAACATGATGAGACGGTCGAAGCCGAAGGCGATACCGCCGTGTGGAGGTGTTCCGTAATCGAACGCGTCAAGCAAGAAGCCGAATTTCTCATGCGCTTCTTCCATCGAGAAACCAAGCGCTTTGAACATTTGCTCCTGCACGTCGCGTTTGTAGATACGCATCGAACCGCCGCCTACTTCGTAGCCGTTCAGAACAAGGTCGTACGCTTGAGCGCGGATTTGTCCTGGGTCGGTATCGAAGAAATGAATGTCCTCTTCGTTCGGACGCGTGAACGGGTGATGTTCCGCAACATAACGTTTCGCTTCCTCATCATAACCAAGCAGCGGGAAGTCAACGACCCATGCGAATTTGAATTGCGACTCGTCGATCAGACCTAGGTCGCGGCCGAGCTTCAGGCGCAGGTTGCCAAGCACGTCGGCAACGACTTTTTTCTTGTCGGCGGAGAAGGTAAGCAAGTCTCCTTCTTCGACTTGAAGACGCTCTGTCAATGCCGCGATTTCTTCCGGCTTCAAGAACTTCACGATCGGACCGCGCCATTCGCCGTCCTTCACCGTGATCCAAGCAAGACCTTTGCCGCCGTAGCGTGCCGCGAACGGTTGTAGATCATCAAGCTCCTTGCGGCTCCAGCTTGCGCAGCCTTTCGCGTTCAACGCTTTGACAACGCCGCCGCCAGCAGCAACGCTTGCGAATACTTTCACTTCGCTCGTCGATACGATGTCCGTAATGTCTTGAATTTCCAAGCCGAAACGAAGATCCGGCTTGTCGGAGCCGTATTTGTTCATAGCGTCCGCGTAAGTTATGCGTTGGAAAGGAAGCGCCAGCTCGACGCCAATCGTCTCGCGAAGCAGCTTAGCAGCAAGCTGTTCCATAAGAGCCAGCAATTGATCCTGCGACAGGAACGAAGTCTCGATGTCGACTTGCGTGAATTCCGGTTGACGGTCAGCGCGAAGATCCTCGTCGCGGAAGCAGCGTGCGATTTGGTAGTAGCGCTCAATGCCGCCGACCATCAGCAATTGCTTGAAAATTTGCGGCGATTGCGGAAGCGCGAAAAACTCGCCTTCATGCACACGGCTTGGTACCAAGTAATCGCGAGCGCCTTCCGGCGTGCTCTTCGTCAGGATTGGCGTTTCGATGTCGATGAAGCCTTCGCCGTCAAGGAAATCGCGGAAAATCTTAGCCGATTTCGAGCGAAGCAGCAATGTTTTTTGCATCTCTGGACGACGCAGGTCCAGGTAACGGTATTTAAGACGAAGCGATTCGTCTACTTCAACGCCGTCCTCGATTGGGAACGGAGGTGTCTTCGCTGCGTTCAATACTTCAATCTTCGTTACGCGAATTTCAATCTCGCCTGTTGCCAGGTTCGCGTTGTACGTTTCCGGATCGCGTTCTACGACTTTGCCTTCTACGGCAAGAACGAATTCGTTACGGGCACGGTCGGCTATTGCGAGCGCGTCACCGGAGAAATCGGGGTTGAATACCGTTTGTACGATACCCGTGCGGTCGCGCAGATCGATAAATAATACGCCGCCAAGGTCGCGACGACGTTGTACCCAGCCGTTCAAGATTACCGATTGGCCTACGTCGGCTTTCGTCAAGCTGCCGCAGTTATGCGTTTTTAACATCATAGTCATAATGTTCATGCTCCTCTTCTAATGGGTGATAAATTCATTCCATCGTTCATCTATTTAATTGTTGCTTGTACCCAATATTTCGTCGGCAAGCTTATCCAGCGCGACTTGGCGCTGCTCGCCTTTGGCCATATCCTTCAGCGCAATCTCGCCGCGTGCAAGCTCGTCGTCGCCAAGGATAGCTGTAAACTTCGCTTGCAGACGGTCGGCTGACTTCATCTGCGCCTTCATCTTACGGCCGAGGTAATCGCGCTCCGCGCGTACGCCGCGCTGACGCAATTGATAGACAAGCTTCGTTACTTCGCGCTCGGACGCTTCGCCCAACGCTACGAGATATACATCCACCTCATTCAGCGCCGGCAGCTCGGTTGCCTGATGCTCAAGCAGCATGATCGTCCGCTCAAGTCCAAGGCCGAGGCCGACGCCCGGTTGATCGGGACCGCCAATCTCTGCGACAAGACCGTTGTAACGGCCGCCGCCGCCGATCGTATCGATCGCGCCAATGCCTTCCGACTTGTATTCGAAAGCGGTATGCGTGTAGTAATCGAGACCGCGGACGAGTCTGTGATTAATCTCGAACGGGATGCCCATGTCGCTAAGATACATTTTTACTTTGTCAAAATGGTTGCTGCATTCCTCGTCCAAGCTGTCCAAAATCGACGGCGCGTCCGTGAAGTGCTGCTGATCCACTTTGCAGTCAAGCACGCGCAGCGGATTGCGATCAATGCGCGACTGGCAGTCCTTGCAAAGCAGTTCCCGCTTCGGCTCCAGGAAAGCAAGCAGACGCTCTCGGAACACCGCTCTAACGGCTGGCGTACCGACCGAATTGATCTCGACGCGGACGCCTTTCAGACCAACCTCGGTGTAGAATGTGTAGCCGAGCGCAATTACCTCTGCATCAATCGCCGGATCTACCGAACCAAGCGCCTCGATGCCGAACTGATGGAACTGACGGTAACGCCCCGCTTGCTGGCGCTCGTACCGGAACATCGGCCCCACATAATAGAGCTTCGTTACGTCTGGCTCGCCATACAGCTTATTCTCGACGTATGATCGGACAACGCCTGCCGTTCCTTCCGGGCGCAGCGTAACGCTTCTGTTGCCGCGATCGGTGAACGTGTACATCTCTTTCTCCACGATATCCGTCGTCTCGCCGACACCGCGTTGGAACAACTCCGTCGATTCGAAGATCGGCGTTCTTATTTCGCGAAAATTATACCGGCGGCAAATATCGCGGGCCTTCTGTTCCGCGTACTGCCATTTCTCCACCGCGCCCGGCAAAATATCCTGCGTTCCCGGAGATTTTTGAAATGCCATTGTAAAGCCCCCTGCCATTGTTAGTCATTTGCTCATTTAAACACAAAAAAACTCTCGCCCTAACGGCTTGCGCCGAAAGGGACGAGAGTGTATCTCCCGTGGTACCACCCACATTCCGAGCCGCTTCCTAATGGAAGGTGACTCGCTTCAAAACGGTTAACGTCCGTTAGCCGCAGCCAGCTACTTCTACGTGAGGTCAAGCTTGATAGCTTGCGCACTACAAGGTTCACTGTCTGTTCTCCGGGAGGTCTGTTCATTCAATCGTTATAAGGACGCTTGCAGCCAAGTGGCGTCCCTCTCTGGGTATACGAGAAGAATTACTTTTTCCCATCAACAAATCCAATTTAGTTATACTGAGGACTTATTTTACCTGTCGCGACGTGTAAAGTCAAGCGGCTCTTATCTATGCTGCCCATACAAAGAAAAAAACCTACAAACGAGTTGTAGGTCCAAAAGTAAAATATATTTTAAAAAAGGGGGTCGAGGTTTATTATAGGACAGCAGTGTTAAGAAAAAGTTAGAGATTGATTACAGTAATATTACAAATTCGTAAGCGTTTTTACGACGAACCTTTGCCACTGTAATCTATGCCTTGTCTAAACCATCTAGAAGTGAGGCAAATCTCACTATTTCTGATGCCATCCTCATTCAAATCGACCGCCTGCTTCGTTTCTCGCACAAGCAGTGAGGCAAACCTAACTTCCCGTGAACCTAGCTTCATGGGTAATGAGATTTACCTCACTAACTCGATTAAGCAATCGTCATTTGCATAATATAGTGAAATCACCTTCACCTTTTAGTGAGTCAGCCTCACTGTTTCATCGAAGCTAAGGATTGTCGCGCCGCGGATGCTGGGGAAATCCTGCCCACTCCTCGGCCGCCTCTACATCCTCTTCCAGCTCGGCCATCGCTCTCGCTTCCCGTCGATCCGGATGAAGCAGCCTTCTCATCGCGCGCTCTATCCCTTGCTCCTTGCGTGATTGATGCATAAGCGGTATCTTCCTCCAATTCACATATTAAAGCCGCCCGCCTTCGGCAAGCCGCCGTATCATGCTTATTGTTGCCCGCTCCTGCACCATTTAAGCGCCGCTCTCCAAAATAAGCGTCACCGGTCCGGAATTAATCAGCTCCACGTCCATCATCGCGCCGAAACGTCCAGTCTCGACTTTAAGCCCGCGTTCACGCAGCGCAACGTTGAACGCATCATACAGCGGCTCCGCTTGCTCCGGCCTAGCTGCCGCCATGAAGTTCGGTCGCCGCCCCTTCCGGCAGTCCCCATACAGGGTGAATTGCGATACCGACAGCAGCTGTCCGCCGATATCGGTTACGGCTAGATTCATTTTGCCCGACTCGTCCTCGAAAATACGCAGTCCCGCCACTTTGTCAGCCATCCATTTCACATCGTCAATCGTATCCTCGTGCGTAATGCCTACCAGCAGCACGAGACCAAAGTCGATTGCTCCTACGGTCTCGCCATCAATAACTACCTTCGCTTGCTTGCTTCGTTGTACGACGACTCTCACTTCACTAATCCCCCACAAGCGTAAACGGCTATCGCCGTCCTTTGGCGGCGTATGCTAACGTTTCGCGGATGAAATATAGGCGCATGTATAAGAGTGAAATTTATACTCCTATATTTTATGTAAAACGCCAGCACACAAGCATGTATGCTGACGCTCCTTCGTTTATTGCATCGTCCGTTGCACGGAATAGATGTCCTGCACTCGCTTAATGCGCTCGACCACGGATGACAGATGATCGATGTTGCGGATGAGCACCGTTATATGGATGAGCGACATTTTGTTTTTGACCGAACGGCCTGTCACGGCGGAAATATTCGTCTTGCTCTCGGATACCGCCTGCAGCACCTCGTTCAGCAGACCTCGGCGGTCATGACCGGTGATCTCGATGTCAACGCTGTAATTGGCGTCCGTCGATTCTTCCCACTCGACCTCAATTACGCGCTCCGCTTCTTCACCGTCCATGCCGAACGGGATGTTTTGGCAATCCATGCGGTGAACGGATACGCCGCGCCCGCGCGTTATATAGCCGACAATCGCGTCTCCAGGCACAGGATTGCAGCAGCGTGCGTAACGAACGAGCAGGTTATCGATGCCTTTCACCGTAACGCCATGATTCGGGCGCGGTTTCTTCGCACCGGGAGACTTAAGCTCCTTCGGCTCGCTTGTCAGCTCGATCAGATTCGCCTCTTCGGCTTCCTTGCGCATCTTCTCCGTCAGCTTCGTGCAGATCTGTGCTGCCGTTATGCCTCCAAAGCCGATGGCCGACATCATATCCTCAATATCGTTGAATGCGAACTTGCCAGCAGCATCCTGCAGCTTATCCTCGCTCAGCCAAGCAGACGGCTCAAGACCAAGACGCTTCAGCTCGCGCTCCAGCAGATCGCGGCCCTTCGCCACGTTCTCCTCGCGCTTCTCCTTCTTGAACCATTGCCTGATCTTGCTTCTTGCATGGGAAGACTGAGCGATCTTCACCCAATCCTGACTCGGTCCGTACGAATGCTTGGAGGTCAGAATCTCGACAATATCGCCGGTCTTAAGCTTATGATCAAGCGGAACGATTCTTCCGTTTACTTTCGCGCCAATCGTACGGTTTCCGACTTCCGTATGAATGCGGTATGCGAAGTCTAGCGGAACGGAGCCCGCAGGCAGCTCAATTACTTCTCCGCTCGGTGTAAATACGAATAATAAATCGGCGAAAAAGTCCATTTTGAGCGATTCCATAAATTCGGATGCATCACGCGCTTCGTGCTGAAGCTCCAAAATTTCGCGGAACCACGTCATCTTATCCTCGAAACTTCCGCCTGGTACAATCGAGCCTTCCTTGTACGCCCAATGCGCCGCGATACCGTATTCGCTCGTCCGATGCATTTCCCATGTACGAATCTGTACTTCGGTCGGCTCGCCGTTAGGACCGATGACCGTCGTATGAAGCGATTGGTACATATTGGCCTTCGGCATAGCGATATAGTCCTTGAAGCGGCCCGGCATCGGCTTCCAAAGCGTATGAATAATGCCCAGCGTCGCATAACAGTCCTTGATATTGTCGACGATGATCCGAATAGCCATCAAATCGTAAATTTCGTTGAACTGTTTGTTGCGGCTGGTCATTTTTTTGTAAATGCTGTACAGATGCTTCGGTCTGCCCGAAATATCGCCTTCAATACCCATTTCATCGAGCTTCTCGGTAATTCTTGAGATGACATCCTCAATAAATTGCTCGCGTTCAGCCCGTTTCTTCTTCATCAAATTGGCGATGCGATAATATTGCTGCGGATTCAAATAACGAAGAGCGATGTCTTCCATTTCCCATTTGATCGCCGAAATACCGAGCCGGTGCGCGATTGGGCAGAAGATCTCGAGCGTCTCGTAAGCGATCCGCCGCTGCGCCTCCTCGGACTGGAATTTAAGCGTCCGCATATTATGAAGACGATCCGCCAATTTAATCAAGATAACGCGAATGTCCTGCGCCATGGCGACGAACATTTTGCGATAATTTTCGTTCTGCTGCTCTTCTTTCGACTGGAAACGGATTTTCTCCAGCTTCGTAAGGCCGTCGACAAGCATCGCACAGGTTTCGCCAAATTTCGCGCGCACGGTCTGCAAATCAACCGTTGTATCTTCTACAACGTCATGAAGCAGCGCTGCGATAATCGACAGCACGTCCATCTGCATATCCACAAGGATGTCTGCAACCGTAACCGGATGAAGGATATAGGGCTCTCCCGATTTTCGAACTTGTCCGTGATGGGCTTGTTCCGCGAAATCATAGGCTTCCTGAATGCGTATGAGGTCTTGCTCTTTCATATAGGCGGATGCCTTCTCAAGTAATTGCTCAATGCCCATGAAACTTCCCTTTCCAAGCGTAAACGGCTGAAGCTGAATATCAGCGGAAGCTCGTTTCGCGATGAAATTTATGCTGTGATGGTGATACCGGAGATCCAATCACCAATAAATTTAAAGCGTAAACGGCTGAAGCTGAATATCAGCGGAAGCTCGTTTCGCGATGAAATTTATGCTGTGAATATAATGTCGGTAATTCTATCGAAAGCATCGCAGTTGAGGACTGCCCATGCGTTTTCCGAGTTTTCTAATATTATGCCTGTAACTACAGCATTGCGTCAACTGTTCAGCGTAAACAGCTGCCACTGCTAATTTCCTCTATTATTGGCAAAAACCGCCCTTCCCGCGTCCATAAGGCAGCGAGAGTGGCGGTTGATCCCGCTGCGGGCAGCGGGTTGGTCGTTAGTTATAGGTCATAAGCGAGAATACATCAATGCCTTCCAGCTTCTCGCGTCCCGTTAAGTATGCAAGCTCGATCAAGAATGCAGCTCCCACAACTTCTCCGCCAAGCTGACGAATAAGGTTGATTGAAGTCGCAGTTGTGCCGCCCGTCGCAAGCAGATCGTCAGCAATCAGTACACGCTGACCCGGCTCAATCGAATCTTTATGCATAGCAAGTTGATCATTGCCGTACTCGAGGTCGTAGCTTGCCGTAATCGTCTCGCCCGGCAGCTTGCCGCTCTTGCGAATAGGGGCGAAGCCTACGCCTAGCGCAAGCGCAAGCGGAGCTCCTACCACGAAGCCGCGCGCTTCAGGACCTGCAACGATGTCGATCTTCATATCAGCAACGGCTTTGCGCATTTCTTCAATAGCTGCGCGATAAGCGCCGCCATCCTTAAGCAAAGTCGTAATATCCTTGAAACGAATGCCTGGCTGCGGGAAATCATGGATTACCCTTATATAATCTTTAAAGTTGTATTCTGTATTCGACACGAACCGTCAACCCTTTCTATTCCTTGTATCACTGTTCTATCCTAACATAATCTACGCTTTCTGCAACATGGCAATTTCTCGCGCATCCGTATAGCGTTTTGAAGTGGATAAGTCCCGCTTGCTAGGAGACAATGCCGCGTTCATCAAGCCGTCTCGCCGTTCAATGAAAGCTAACTCCTCGAAGACGTCCAGCATTAGCTCTATCGTCTCGCGAGGCATTCGATGCTGGATTGCAAGCTTGGCGACTAAGCCGTCAAGCGGAGCGCTGCCTAGCTTCTTGAGCTGCTGGTATATAATAATAAACTGCTCCCGTTCGGGGAACTGATTCTTTTTCTCTACCGCTTGGTAATGAAGATCTTGCAGTTGAAGCTGAGGCTTGCGTCTCCCGTTCCATTCATTGATCGATAATTCCCCGATGATATCGATCGAACAGCCCGGATCCAACCCTTCCGATATCGGTCCCATGCTGAAGCCAATGGCGTCAAGCAGCTTTCTGCCGCTTCCGAGCAGCAGCTTCAGATGCTTCGACTCTTTGCCTATCGTTCGTTTCTCTGCAAGCTCGACCGACTGGAACAACAACCGCGGAGAAAGGTTTCCCATCCCGAATGGTTCAAGCTGAGCAAGCTGCGTGACCGTTTCTAACGATGCGTCATCCAGCTTGCATACAACATCGACTGCCGTCTTCGGGATCCAGTCCTCTTCGGTAAGCCATGTTTCCGCAAGCTCGCATAACCTCTGCTCGAACGCCTTCAGATTGTCGCGATGCAGGCTCATGCCAGCGGCGGCCTGATGTCCGCCATAATGATCGAGCCATTGCTCGCATTCCGTCAAGGCAGCGTGCAGATCATAACCTTCTATCGATCTAGCCGACCCTTTGCACATACCTGACTGTTCATCGATACCGAGTATGATTACCGGTTTATAATTCCGTTCGAGCAGCTTCGAAGCTACGATGCCGATTACGCCGACATTCCAGCCTTCCCCTGCAAGCACAATGACCGATGGCGAAGGCTTGCCTGACTCTTCCGCCGCTGCGCACTTTGCAAGCCACTGAAGCTCGGCATCCTTTACCATCGATTCTACAATACGCTGGCGTTCCTTATTTAAGCTGTCGAGACCCGATGCGGCTAATATAGCTGTATCGTAATCGGTCGTCGTTAATAGCTCAACGGCCCGCTTCGCATGATCGAGGCGTCCTGCCGCATTGATACGCGGCGCGATACCGAAGGCGACAGACGTTGACGTCATGACATCAAGCTCAATGCCGCAAGCCTCAGACAACGCTCGGAAGCCGACACCCGCATCGGAGCGAATCCGCTCTAAGCCATATTTGACAAAGATGCGATTCTCATCGACTAGCGGCATTAAGTCCGCAATCGTGCCTAAGCTGACAATATCGGTCCATTCAAGCGGCGGGCGCTCCAATAGCGCCGTAGCAAGCTTGAACGCTACGCCGACGCCTGCAAGCCCCTTGAACGGATAACCGCAGCCCTGCTGCTTCGGATTAACGACCGCATACGCGTTCGGAATACGCTCGGGTGCCTCGTGATGATCGGTTACTACTACTTCTATACCGAGCTCCTTCGCGTATTCGATCTCTTCATAAGCGCTTATGCCGGTGTCGACCGTAACGATCAGCTTAACGCCTTCCTCGGCCGCCAGTGCGATTGCCGCGCGGTTCATACCGTACCCTTCCAATGCGCGATGCGGAATATAATAATCAAAATGATAGCCTAAATGACGAAATAAATAGATAAGCAACGATGTGCTTGAGACGCCGTCGGCATCGTAATCGCCGTATATGCGAATTTTGTCCCCGACAGCTCCGGCAGCTCGAATGCGCTCCACAGCCTTATCCATGCCTAGAAGCAAATACGGATCGTGAAGATGTTCTTCCCCTCCGTTAATAAAGCGCGTTGCCGCCTCAGGGCTGTTATGACCTCGCTGGACAAGCAGTCTCGCAACAAGAGACGGTACGCGAAGCGCCTCCGCTATAAGACCGGCTTGGCGTTCGTCCTGCTCGCTCCATGGCGCGATCTCCCATCTTGTCTTCCTATGGATCATTTTCAAGCTTCCCCCTTCCGCTGTCTGCTCACAGCCATTATTGCAGCAGCGTTGGCACCTGCTCCTGATTCGGATCATGATTCGATTTGTACGGATATCCTGGATCGTACGGCTCTACATATATAGATACATCAGTCAGATGCAAAAATCGTTTCATCAGCAGTTGCTTTACACGCTTAGCTATTTCCTGTCCTTCAAGCACGGTAATCCGCGGATTAACACTAATGACCACATCAGCAACAACGTAATGTCCATGTTCCCTAGCGCGCAGCGCTTCAACCGTTACGACACCTTCCACCCGTTGAATGAGCTGCATAAGCTCATCCGGATCTTCTTCATGAGCCTCTTGCTTGGCGTCCTTCCGAGCGATTGCCTGTACCAATTGGAAGCCGTTGTATACGACAATAACGGCTATGACGAGCGCCGCCGCCGGGTCAAAATAATATAGCGCAGAAATGTCCAGCGCCTTCCCGGCCATTGCCGCACCGGCACCAATAAAGGCCGCGAGCGAGCAATACAGACCGGAATGCCTCTCCTTCTGTGCTGAGAACAGCTCTTTGAAAAGCCAGCCCGCAGCAATCGCCACAAGCGCGCTCCAGTGAGGCGCATCAACAACTCCCTCTACTAATTCGCGGATGGCCGAGATACCAATCTCCAAACCGATAATGAGCAGCAGGACAGACATTAAAATTCGTGCACCAGTACTCGAGCCGGACACTTGCGTACTCGTCGATATCGTCTTCTTATTTTCCTTACGCAGACGATTGTCGCGCAAGCCTGACAGCGCGGCAAAAGCTCCCGCAGCCTCGGCAGCCGAGCGGAATGCGTCAGCAAGCAACGCTTTGCTGCCCGACAGCCAGCCGACAACGCCTTTTATAATTGTAAGCAGCATGTGTCCCCATAAGCCGGACCATCCTTCGGCCTCTGCTTGTGCATATCGCTGTGCGGTTGACATGGCACCTGCACCCTCCTAAAAAGTTTTGCGAAGCAAAACTTACTTCGTAAGCATTAACTTAAAGTTTTGCGAAGCAAAACTTACTTCGTAAGCATTGACTTTTTCCTTTTGCAGCCTCATAAGCGAGGCGAGCGGCTAGGCTCGCTTGCGCAAACCTAACCGCTGCTTTGTATCTTTATTATGGCGTTGTTGAAACTTTGGCCGCTTTTTTCGTCTTCGGATCGCCTTTGAACATCAGCCACAACGGGCTAGCGATACAGATCGAAGAATACGCGCCGCTTGTCAGACCGATAATTTTCGCCAGGGCGAACAGTTTGATCGATTCGCTGCCGAAGATGAACAAGCTGAGAGCTACAACTAACACGGCAAGTACGGTATAAATGTTCCGTGCCATCGTTTGCCAAATACTCGCGTTAACCATGTCCGCAAGCTGCTCGCGGGTCTTGAACTGACCGAAACGAAGGTTTTCCCTGATCCGGTCAAAAATAACGATTTTGTCGTTGATTGAGTAACCGATCGTCGTAAGCACCGCCGCGATAAACGGCAGATCGACTTCCAGCCGGAAGATCGAGAATAGCGCGATAACGACGAAAGCGTCATACAGGATCGCGATATTCGCCGCAAGCGCGAAGCGCCACTCGAAACGAATCATCACATAGATCATAATCGCTACGCTGGCGATCAGAATCGCCCAGATCGTCTTGATGCCTAGCTCTTGCGCCATATCGGGCGATACAACGTTGACCTCTGCCGATACATGCTCGCCGTATTTCTCCGTGAACAGCTTCTTGATTTCTGTAATTTTATCTTGCGAGAGCACCTCGTCGAACCTTGCGGACACACGCTCGTTGCCCGCACCGCCGACTGTCGGCGTGATGCCTTTAATACCCGCCTGTTCAATTACCGCTTTCGCTTCCGCTTGCGTCGTGCTCTTGCCAACGGATATATCCATATTCGTACCCGCTTTGAAATCAACCCCGAAGTTCAGATTGAAGATGAGCAGCGATAAAATCCCCAATACAGTCAGCGCGATCGAGAATATAAAAAACTTATTCCGATTCTTAATAAAATCGTACCGAATCTTCGTATTATAGTTCACGAATCTCAGCCTCCTTCACGCCATAGTAGCTTGGTTTCGTAAACATATTGCTCTTAATTAACAGCATAATAAGGAAACGCGACAAGAAAATATTCGTAAGCATACTTACAAGAATACTGAAGATCATCGTAAGCGCGAAGCCTCGAATCGCTCCGTTGCCGATGTAATACAATACGGCGCTCGCGATAATATTCGTAATGTTCGCGTCCATAATCGTACGGAATGAGTTTTTCGAACCGGCTTTAAGCGACGACAGCAAGCTCTTGCCGCTTCTAATCTCTTCTTTGATCCGCTCGTACATAATGATATTCGCATCGACGGCCATCCCTATCCCGAGAACGAAGGCCGCTATACCAGGCAAGGTTAATGTCGCATTCATCAAGTTAAACACGGCAACCAGAAGCCACGTATACGTTATTACCGTAATACCGGCAACGACTCCCGGAATCCGGAACAAAATAACGAGGAACACGAGGATAATGGCCGTACCGATAATGCCTGCCGTAACTGTATCCTGAAGCGACTCTTGTCCAAGCTTCGCCCCTACGGATTGCGTATATTTTTCATTAAGCTGGAGCGGCAATGCGCCCAGATTGATTTTGTCGCGCAAGTCTTTCGCTTCATCTGTTGTGTAATTGCCTGTAATCGTTGCCGATCCGCCAGGGATTGCACTGTTGACCATTGGCGATGACAATGGCTCTTCGTCGAGATATATCGATAAAGCTTTACCGATCAATTCTCTTGTAAGGTCTTCAAATTTCTTTGCGTCCTTCAACTTGATTGTAACAAACGGCTGGTTCAACTCATCATAGCCGATTCCCGCGCCATCAGGTACGAAGTCGCTGCCGTCCAGCCTGATCTTACCTTCAGGGTCGCGGAAGGTAAGGTTAATCGGCTTTGCTAGCACTTCTTTAACTTCTTCCTCCGTTGTAACTCCCGCAATCTTAACGCGGATACGGTTCGTGCCTTCAGTCGTAATCTCCGGCTCGGCGATACCGAGCGCGTCAGCACGTTCTTCCAGGCTTCTTGCCGTCTCTTTCAGCGATTCAGGTGTAACCGCTTCCCCGCCTTCAAGCGGAACCGCCTCGTACAGAACCTCGAAGCCGCCTTTCAAATCAAGGCCTAATCGAACATTTTTCACGAGCGACGGGCTTGTCCAAGCGATTACGCCAAACATAATCACCACGATCGCAAGGAAGGCAAATATTCTCTTCCCAAACATACGTCTGAATCCTCCTTATGATCTCAATATTCCTATTATACAGACGCTGCAAAATCGAGTCAAAAAGAAAAGAACTCCTTTCGTTAGAATGGAGTTCCTTTGAACGCGCTGAGCGTCATATAATTCATGAACTGCGTCACCTTAAGCGATAAGATGTCATTGACGAGTTGATGCAATTCAGGCTGCCCTTTCTTGACATACTTTGCATTTACGCACTCCCATACTTCCTTGCCCGTAACATGCTCGTAGCCGATCAGTCTGAATTCTTCTGCCTTGCTGTTGCACAACTCCTCGATCATTTCGCTGAGCTCTTCGCTTTCGATAGCCATGACGCACCTCCCCTAATCTGTTCCTCTGTAAGCGGACTAACATGTATTATTCGATGCCCGTTGCACATATTCCTGCCCTGCATTCGCGATTTCAGAAAAATGACTGACATTGAACCGGACATGCTTCGCATAAAGATGATACTACCAGCCTGTCTAATCATTGATCCGAAAATAAGCGGGCCATCCCTATACGGAAGAGAAGAGGCAATGATCTATGACGAAGCAAACGTTTATTAAAGGAGCGATGATTCTGCTGGCGGCAGGCATCATCAATCGCTTGCTCGGATTTGTGCCGCGAATCGCATTGCCTCGCATTATCGGGGCCGAAGGCGTTGGCTTATACCAGCTAAGCTATCCGTTCTTAACGGTCATGCTCACTATCATAACAGGCGGCATTCCGCTGGCCGTTGCGAAGTGGATCGCCGAAGCTGAGAGCCAAGGCGACTCCGCCCGCGTGAAGCAAATATTCAAGGCTGCAATGGGACTAGTTACAACATTAGGCATCGTCATGACAGCCCTTCTATTGCTGTTCGCCCCTTGGATTACGACCCATGTGCTTCCTGACGAGCGTGTGTACCGCACATTCGTCGCTATGACGCCCATGCTGCTCATTATTGCCGTTTCATCGGTCTATCGGGGCTATTTTCAAGGTAAACAAAATATGCTCCCAAGCGCGATCTCACAAATAACGGAGACCGTTATCCGTATAATCGCCTCCCTCACTTTCGCGTATCTGCTGCTGCCGCGAGGATTGGAATGGGCTTCGGCTGGAGCTATGCTTGGCGCAGTAGTAGGCGAGGTCGGCGGTTTCACGGTGCTGGCATGGAGATACATGCGCGACAAAAGGGAAAGCGGTCTTGCTGAAAAATCGACTGCGAATTCGAAGGCAACACCAGCGCTTCGACGGCTGCTTAGCCTATCGATTCCCGTAACAGGCAGCCGTCTCGTAGGCTCATTGTCATACTTGCTGGAATCGATCTTCACCGCAAGGAGCTTGGCGGCAGCAGGCATAGCAACAGGTATTGCAACCGCTCAGTACGGCGCGATGCAAGGGATGATTATCCCGCTTTTGCTACTGCCTACCGCGCTCACCTACTCGCTCTCCGTCTCTCTTGTCCCGTCTCTGTCGGAGGCTGCAGCTAAGGGAGACCGCGCTCTCATTCATAAGCGGCTTCACCAATCGATGCGGCTGTCGCTCGTTTTTGGAGCGCCATTCGTCGTCGTCATGTTATTATTTGCCGAACCGATCTGCCGCATTCTATACAACAATGCAGATATTGCCCCTATGCTCCAGCTTATCGCTCCGATTGGGCTGTTCATTTATTTGCAAGGACCGCTTCAGGCTGCCCTACAAGCGCTTGACAAGCCTGGTACCGCGCTAGTCAACACCTTCTTTGGGGCAGCCGTCAAGCTCATATTGATCGTGCAACTAGCGTCCGATCCGAAGTTCGGCATCTATGGCGCGCTTATCGCAATTAACGTCAATATCGTGCTTGTTACGCTGCTGCATGCGACTAGTGTGCTTCGATTTATCGGCTTCAGAATGAAGTTCCTTGACTTCGTCAAAGTGATTGCTGCCATGTTCATTATGGGAGCTGCCGCACGCTTTACTATGAATCAAGAACCGCTTTCAGCGGAATGGGTCAACCTGATTATTGCTTGCGCAGCCAGCGCACTGGTCTACCTGCTGCTCATGATTTGGATGAAATTTATCGACCGCTACGATATGGTTCGGATCCCCTTATTGCGAAGATGGTTTAAATAAATCAAAAAAAGACAGCGTATCGAGTAACCTCTACGCTGTCTTTGCTTTTAGTTCGGACGTCGCTTATGCGTATCGACAAATAGCTTGCCGCGATGATCGATCGAACAGAAAAATACGTCCTTGAAGTCGGTAACGCCTTCTTCCTGCAGCACATTTTTGAGCCAAAACCTGGTTTTTTCGATTTTGGTTAAATTTTCATCCTGCACTTTACCATCCATAATAAGCGGTATCGGCAATATTTCGAACCGATAATGAGGAGGGATAATGTTTTTCCTCCATTCCGGCTTAAGCTTCTGATGCTCCGATTCCGCGTTTGTGAAAGAAGACGCATTACTATCAGTTGATTCGTCTTCGGTACCTTCTTGCAATTCATCTGCCGCTGCGCTATTCTCCCGAGGAATAACAGACAGCTTGCCGCTCGTCTCCAAAATCGCAAATTCAACGTCGGCTACGGAGCTGATTTTATTTTCACGCAATTGAAGCATAAGATCATCCAAGTTGTAACGCTGCTTGCGCATAATATCCTTGTTAATCTTACCCTTGTCGATAATGACATTCGGTTTGCCGTCGAGCAGCAGCCTGAGCTTCCGATTTTTCATCGAAACGATAGCGCTCCCCACTTGAATAAGCATGAGCACAACCATCGGCAGTATACCGTCCCACATCGGCCGTCCCACATCCTCGATGACAATGACCGCAATTTCGGCAATCATAACCGAAATAACAAGATCAAGCACCGATAGCTTGCCTATCTCGCGTTTTCCCATGAACCTCATGATGAGAAATACGACGAAATAAATAATAACCGTCCGGACTAACAGGCTCCAAAACTCCACTGGAATCCGCCTCCTCGACATGTTATGCCAACTGTGTTCAGTTGTTGTTGTCCGTACAGCTATTCTAGCCTCAGCCTCTAGACATCATACGAGCGGCGACAGACGAATAATTGGCAACAGCAAATGCCCCCTCCAACTTGAATAAAACATGACAAGCCGTAATATTCCATCAAGCTTGACCATAAGGATTAATAATACGTACCAAAAAGGCGGGAGGAAACGAATGATGAACTCGATCAAGCAAGGTCCTAAAGCTATGGTCATCTCTTCACCGATAGCGGCGGGAATCGTTTTTTCGATATTGTGGCTGGCGGCTGGCTCATTGCTCTTGTCGATTCTGCTGCACTTCACCAGTATGAAGGAAGCGAATCTGCCATCGGGAGCGCTCATTGTCCATGCTGTATCAGCTTTGACGGGCGGCTTCGCAACAGGGAAACGAACGGAGAAGCGCGGCTGGTACTACGGAGCTTTATTAGGTCTAATATACGGTCTAATCGTATTAATAATCAGTTTCCTGGCATCTGATGCATCGATTACGCTCCGCAGTGCGCTTATCGTTGGCGCGGTAGCGCTTGCAGGTGCTTTTGGCGGGATGATTGGCGTTAATATGAGAAAATAGTCGCATACTACTCACAGTGAACGTGTATCCAATTAAAAAGGAGCTGTCCGACAGGTGCAATCGCAACCTTGCAGGACAACTCCTTTACATGTATAAGCTTATTTTTCCAAGTCAACCGCTGCTGTAGGAGCCGCGCTCACGATTGTATTAACCGCGCTGCGCTCGAACGTCATCTTCGTCGTATCGTTTACGCGAATAATAACCGTATCGTCAGTCAACTCTACTACCGTTCCGTGCAAACCGCCAATCGTAGTGATTTTGTCACCCTTCTTGATTTGGTTAAGCATGGACGAGCGTTGTTTCTGCTTCTTCTGCTGCGGACGAATTAGAAGAAAATAAAATACCGCAAACATAAGAAGAAACGGCCAAATCATTCCCAAGATATTAGTACCGCCACCTGCATCTGCTGCTAGCCACATCGTAATCCCCCCTTTCAAAATCCTTTCTCATTATCGAACAGGCCGTACCGCGTAAAGAATTCATCCCGGAAATCAAGCAGCCGGTCATCCATTATCGCTTGGCGAACGTCCCTCATGAGTTGCAATAAGAAGTGCAAATTGTGATACGTTGTCAGCCTCATGCCAAACGTCTCGTCTGCTTTAAGCAAGTGCCGTATGTAAGCCCGCGAATAGTTCGTACATGTATAGCAAGAGCAATTCGGGTCAAGCGGACCGAAGTCCTCTGCGTACTTCGCATTGCGTATGACGAGTCTTCCCGTGCTTGTCATCGTTGTCCCATTGCGGGCAATCCGGGTCGGCAGAACGCAGTCGAACATATCGATACCGCGGATGGACCCTTCAATCAAAGCATCAGGCGAACCGACGCCCATCAAGTAACGAGGTTTGTCGGCAGGCAGAATGGGAACGGTATGGTCCAGAACATCATACATAAGATGCTTAGGCTCGCCTACACTTAGTCCACCAATAGCATACCCCGGGAAATCCATGGAAGTCAAATCCTTAGCGCTCTGAATGCGCAAATCATTGAACATCCCGCCTTGAACGATTGCGAACAACGCTTGATCCTGCGGCCTAGCATGAGACTTCAAGCAACGCTCTGCCCAACGAGTCGTCCGCTCAAGCGACTGCTTCACATAGTCGTACTCAGCCGGAAACGGCGCACACTCATCGAATGCCATCATAATATCCGGACCGAGCGCATTCTGAATTTCCATTGCCACTTCCGGCGACAAGAACAGCTTGTCTCCATTCAAGTGGGAACGGAAGTGAACGCCCTCTTCCGTGATCTTTCTCATTTCGCTTAGACTGAACACTTGGAAGCCGCCGCTATCTGTCAGAATCGGACGATCCCAGTTCATGAACTTATGCAGCCCGCCCGCACGCTTAATGAGATCATGGCCAGGTCGCAGAAATAAATGATAGGTGTTGCTAAGGATGATTTGGGCATCCATTGCCTTAAGCTCTTCAGGGCTCATCGTCTTCACTGTCGCTTGCGTGCCTACAGGCATGAAAGTCGGAGTCTCGATCACGCCATGCGGTGTATGAACGCGACCTAGACGCGCTCCCGATTGCTTGCATTGTTTAATAAATTCGTATTTGACTGCCACTGCTCTCGCACCCTATTTCTATAGTTAATAAATAAACATCGCATCGCCGAAGCTGAAGAACCGGTATCGTTCCTCAATTGCAGCATGGTAAGCAGCCATAATATGATCGCGTCCCGCCAAAGCGCTGACAAGCATGACGAGCGTTGATTTCGGCAAATGGAAGTTCGTTAACAACGCATTCACCAGCTTAAACTCATATCCTGGAAAAATAAATATCGAAGTCCAGCCGCTGCACGCCCCAATCGGCGCATCTCCAAATCGCTGAGCGACCGTCTCTAACGTTCTAGAGGAGGTTGTCCCAACCGCGATAATACGAGCACCTTCGGCCTTAGCTTCGCGGATCAGCTTCGCGTTCGTTTCATCCAGTTCATAATATTCGGCGTGCATCTCATGGTCCTCTACCTTCTCCGCCGACATCGGACGGAAGGTGCCAAGACCAACATGCAGCGTTACGTAAGCTAGCTTTACGCCTTTGCTCTGAAGACGCTCCAGAAACGCCTTCGTAAAGTGAAGTCCTGCGGTAGGCGCAGCCGCCGAACCTTCATGCTTAGAATATACCGTTTGGTAACGTTCCTTCTCCTCCAGCCGCTCCTTAATATAAGGAGGCAGCGGCATCTCGCCTAGTCGATCCAGCAGCTCAGGGAATATACCTTCATATTCGAACCGCACAACTCTCGCACCCATATCGCCTTCTTCTTCAATAAACGCCCGCAGCAGAGGATTGCCGTTGCCGTCGTCTCCGAAAGAAAGAGGAGTGCCGATCTTCAACCGTTTGGCGGGCTTGGCAAGCGTCTCCCAACGATCTCCTTCGAGCTGCTTCAAGAGAAGCAGCTCAACCTTGGCGCCTGTATCGCTCTTCATGCCCATAAGCCTTGCCGGCATCACTCTCGTATCATTCAATACGAGGACATCTCCCTCCTGGACATATTGCTCCAGGTCGGTGAAGGTACGATGCTCGATATTACCTGTCCGTTTGTTAAGCGCAAGCAGCCTTGAAGCGGTACGCTCCAGCAGAGGCGTCTGCGCGATAAGTTCCTCTGGCAATTCAAAGTCAAACCAATCTACGTTCATAACGTTGCAATCATTCCTTAGCGATAGTTACATCTTTATAGTAGTATTTCAAAATATATTGGTAGTCATACCCTTGCTGTGCAAGGCTAAGCGCTCCGAATTGGGACATACCGACTCCATGTCCGTAGCCAGTTCCGACAAATCGGAACGAAGGCTCCTTCGTCGCTGCTCTGAGGTTGCCTTTGCCGTCTTGAATGAACAGATTCGAATCCGTAAGCTCTGTCGTTTTGCCGCCGGCGCCAATGATATATACGGGATTGCTGTCATTAGGTTTCATTCTTTGCTGAGAGCCCGCTCCTATCATAGCAACCTTGGCAGTCTCATCGATTTGGAACTTCGTGCTAGGCAACGAGCCCTGTACGCCTAGCGTGGATCTGAACGCATCGGGATTCGCTACGTCTAGCTTCGTTCCATTAGCCATTATTTCCGTCGCTCGGCCGGATGGCCCGCGCCCGCTAACCTCAAGTGTACGAATCGGACCTGCTATCTTCGTCTTCACTCTCGCATTAATAACCGTGAGCAGCTCTTCCGGTTTATAAGGCCCTCTAACCCAATTCATTGAATTGGATTCGATCGTCTTCTCCAGCACCGTCACTTTCGTTCCCGAATTAACGGTCGCGATCAACGCGATCGTGTCTTGAATAACGGGATGTTGCCGCACTTTCGTACTGTCTGTATTTACTTGCATGATTTTACTTCCGGCAGCCGTTGTCGAGCCCGTATCGTTAAGCAGATCCTCACGGATATAACCGATCAAGCCGCTTGAAAGCACGACCCTGTACCAGCTCTTCAAGCCTGTCTCGGAAGAATTATCCGGGCTCTTTATCGCTTGCATGTATGCAATCGAATTATTCCATGCTTCTGTCGCATCCGCCGTCATGCCGCCGGCATTCGACGAATACAACGCTTCGATCAGCTTGCCTTTATACATTAACACTTCGCCTCGAGTCGCCTCGACAGCATCAATCGTTGATTGCCGCTCTGAACCGACACCATTATAAGCTTGGCTTAGCACGGTATCGACGACATTAGCAATTTGGAAACCGAACCCTTTGGAGAGAATGTAGTTACGCGACGCAACGGCCTGTGACTTAAGTGCTTCCGCCGGCCAAGTGGCATACATCTCACTGCCAACTACCGAATATAAATATTGCTCGAAAGGAAGCTCGTTAACGACGGCCATTGCCCCGTTAAGCGAGCTGAGCTCGAATTGTCCGCGGTAAGTACGACCGCTTCTCTCCGTCAGTTTAATCGGGTCGGCTGCAAGCGATTCGATCCATACCTTCACGGCTGCTTGCGGGAAGCTGTAAAGCTCAAGGCTGCTCTCCGCCTTGCCAGTAACGGCATGATCGTTCTTCAGCAGCAAATAAGGTACTGCCAAGTCGGCTTGCTTGAGCGTTGCTGCGCCTGCTACACCTGCAGCTGCTGCCTTAACGATCTGCAGTTCCGCTGCGTCGGCTGCTGAGCCAACCATTACCGAATATACAGCCGCTCCTGCAGCCGATGCGCGTACAGCCACATACGCATCCAAGCCGGCTGCCGCGTAGCTGTTCATAGTTGTTACGGCTGCTGCCTTATTCGCGAGTGCCGGCGTCTCCAACCGAAGCGTACCTTGCACCGAAGACTTGAACCCAGCTGTCAGCTTAGCAAGCTCTGCATCTGTTGCCCAACGCGTCGTAGCTGTCTTCGCATCTGCTAGCGTCGCATATGTACCTTCGGTGACCTGATAGACGATCGTTCCTTTCTTCGCCGCTGAAGTTAGATAGCCCGCTCCCTTCGCTGCAACAATACGCTTGTACACGGCTTGCGCGGATGCGAAGTTGGATGATTCAAACACCTTCACCTTGAAGCTGTCCAATGCAAACCTTGTTTGCGAGCCTGCTGCTGTCTGGAACCATTTCTGAACGCCGCTTGGCGTTCTTAAGCCGATCGACAACCCGCCAGCTGCCGAGAATGTGGCAGCAGCAGTTGTTTCGGTATATTTCCCAGGCAATTGTAAGAACATAGCGACTCGGATCGTATCGAGCTTGGGTACTGCTGCCTGCGCAGGAATCGCAGCGCATAACGATATAAGCAGCAAGGCGGACAGCGCTGAAAGCGCGAGCCGCTTCATATTTACGGACATGATCTTACTCCTCTCCTTATGTGCCAATGTGCTGTTGCCGGCATTGATTACCGGTTTCCGTCCGGATAAGGAATTCCTAAGTGGCGGTAGGCTTGCTCGGTAGCAATCCTTCCGCGGGGCGTTCGCTGCAGAAAACCGATTTGCATCAAATACGGCTCGTACACATCCTCTATCGTCTGGCTCTCTTCGCCGATCGTTGCGGCTATTGTATCTAGTCCGACAGGACGGCCGGAGAAAGTCGTCATCATCGCATGAAGCATCTTGTGGTCGATACTATCTAGTCCCATCGGGTCGACTTGGAGCAATTCAAGCGCTAGACCAGCAATCTCCTGCGTGATGATACCGTCACCGCGAACCTGCGCGAAGTCACGAACCCGTTTCAACAGGCGATTGGCTATCCTCGGCGTTCCCCTTGAACGCAGGGCGATCTCCATCGCCGCTTCGCCGACAATACCCGCATTCAATATTTCGGAGGTGCGGGAGATAATGAAAGCGAGCTCGTCCACCGTATAGAACTCCAATCGGCTAACGACGCCGAATCTATCACGAAGCGGAGCAGACAATAAGCCCGCGCGCGTTGTGGCGCCGATTAACGTGAATGGCGGCAAGTCAAGGCGAACGGATCGTGCGCTCGGACCTTTGCCGATCATAATATCGAGGGCGAAATCTTCCATCGCCGGATACAACACTTCTTCGACCGTTCTATGAAGACGATGAATCTCATCTATGAACAGTACGTCGCCTTCCTGCAGATTCGTCAGCAGAGCTGCGAGATCGCCCGGCCTCTCTATCGCTGGGCCGGAAGTCGTCCGCAGATTAACGCCAAGCTCATTGGCGATAATGTTGGACAGCGTCGTCTTGCCAAGGCCCGGCGGCCCATAGAGCAGCACATGATCAAGCGCTTCCTTGCGCATTTTAGCTGCTTCGATATATATCGTTAAGTTCTCTTTCACTTTTGTCTGCCCGATGTATTCGCCCAAATAACGCGGACGAAGACTAAACTCGGCAGCCTGGTCTTCCATCATCAGGTTAGCGGATATGATTCGATCATCCATGTAAGCTTACTCTCCTTCCGTCAACCTTTGAACAGTTGCTGCAATGCCCGTTTCATCAATACTTCTACGCTGTCCTCAGCCGTAACGGATTGCTCGAGCCCGCTCCAAGCGCGGTCCAGCTCTGCGGCCGTGTAACCAAGCGCGATCAATGCTTCGCGCGCTTCCTGCCATGCCGTGCCCGCACCTTGCTTCGAACCGACAGCGCCCTCCATATCCGGGGAAAGTCCGCCAATCGCGAACAAGCCGGTATTCATTCCGAAGTTTGCAAGCTTATCCTTCAGATCCAATATAATGCGCTGCGCCGTCTTCTTGCCTATGCCCGGCAGCTTCGTCAAGAATGCAATGTTCTCGTTATGTACAGCCGATATAATGGCTTCCGGCTTGCCGGCTGATAGAATGCCAAGCGCAACGCGCGGACCGATGCCTGACACTTCCAGCAGCTTGCGGAATAATGTCTGCTCCTCGCGTGTCTCGAAGCCGAATAGCAGAATGGCATCCTCGCGAACATGATGATGAATATAGACGGTAACCGCCTCTTCCTTCTTCGCGAAGGCATACGGATTAGGCGTGAACACGCGATAGCCTGTATCTCTTACGTCCATGACGATGTACTCAGTATCCATATGTACGACAAGTCCTCTTAAAAAATCGATCACGAACGGTTCACCTCATTTATTTTTTGAGTCAATACAGCCGAATGGGCATGACAAATCGCTATGGCGAGCGCATCGGCCACATCGTCCGGCTTTGGAATGGCAGACAGCTTCAAAAACATTTTGACCATTTCCTGCACCTGTCGCTTCTCCGCCTTGCCGTATCCGACGACAGCCTGTTTCACTTGCAACGGCGTATATTCCGCTACCGGCAGCTTCCGCTGCGCAGCGGCAAGGATAATAACGCCTCTAGCCTGACCGACGGCAAATGCGGTCGTTACGTTGCGATTGAAGAACAGTTTCTCGACAGCAACGGAATCCGGCTTGTATTTATCCATGAGCGCGCCTGCGGCTTCATAGATTTGGAGCAGCCGCTCCTCGGGAGGCGTATGCGCCTCGGTCTGAATGCAGCCATATTGAACGGGGGTCAGCTTATGTCCCATCTTATCAATAAATCCAAAGCCCGCTATCGCAATACCGGGGTCAATTCCTAGCACTCGCAACCCGCCAACTCCTCAATGAACACTAATCATCCTTTCATTATAGCAAAAGTTGCCGAGAATGAGAACGCGCGTTTGATATTTCGAGCCTATCATTCTCCTCTAGCACATCCGAAAGAACCTCTGTAAGGGCGTATGTGCTCTTACAGATGGGGAACGTTTGTGAGCTTGGTGCTGTAAGCGCGTATGTGCTCTTACAGCTGCTGAATGCGCATCGCGTCCAGCCCCGACATAACAAGAAGAGCGACCTGACTAAACAGGCCGCTCTTCTTTATTGCAATCTAATACGACGGTTTCATTACTTTCTCGTTATCCGATCTTGCAAAATCGCTGAACGTCGATAACACGCTGTTATATTCGTCGATATCGCTAATCCGTATGCCCCGACTCAGTTGATCCAGCTTGTCCTGGGGCAGGCTGCTCTCCATGTAACGGACATCCAGTTGGAAAAAAGTCCGCACGACCTTCTCTTTTTTCGGCTCGCCGTCGAATAAGGTTAGGTTACCGTCCTTATCCATTCCGATATAGGCATGGCTCTTGCAGTAGGCCGACAAATCGTCGACATGATGCTCAATCAATAGACTGCTGTTGCTTTGATCAAAAGCTGCCGCTTCCCATTCGGGATGAGCGGTAAGCAGCTGGACAAGCTGCTTGGAATCGATGCGTCCAAGCGGCCTCATCTCTTCTCCGCATACGTACAGCCGGTGAACGTTAACCGTAACCGGCCCATGCTGGCTGCGGAGCGCCTGGAGGACTGTCGCGTGATTGTCTTCCGCAGAAATGGCTGCATATGCCTGCTGTGGAATGACAACAGTCATAAAAAGCAGAGGCAACAAACCTCCCAGCATCCATAACGGTCTTCGTTTGCGGCGCAAACGTCGTTTTAGCTGCTTCCAAAGGCTGAATTCCATCATAAGGAAGACCCCTTTATTGTATTTTTGCTGTTAGTGTGCACCACCGCTTCCTAATTATTCAATAATCGCCAAATGTTTTGAACATACAAAGAACAGGCTAGAAGATCGTCTCCTCGCCTGCTCTCTGCTTTGTATTTAATTATCGATTAATCCATGGACGGCTGAACCCGCTCTTTGGTTTGCTGGAGCGAGTAGAGATCGTGCGGATAACGGCCTTCTTGGCAGACTTCTTCGCCACAGCCGGCTTGGTTCCGATTGGTGATTCGTTAATCTCAGACACGTTCGCGCCAACCTGCGGTTCGCGCTCTCCGCCGCAGCCGCAATCATTGCTTGGGCCGGTTCCGGCTCCCGCTGTTTGCGGCCATGTTGGATATGGCGAATAATAGCCATGACCGCCGGCAATCGGAGAGACGGCCCCGCCGTACCCGTAATCCGGCTGTATGGATGCTGGCGATACAGCACCTTGGCCGTAGTAGCCATATTCAGGCTGTACGGATGCCGGAGACACCATGCCTCCGTAACCGTAGTGACCATATTCAGGCTGTACGGACGCTGGAGACACCATGCCCTGACCGTAGTGGCCATACTCTGGCTGTAAGGATGCTGGGGACACCATGCCGTGACCGTAATGGTCTTGCTCTGGCAATGTGCTAGCTCCTGCTACAAGCGGACTGTTGTTTTCACCAAGCCCTTGAGTAAATGGACTTACCATTGGCGCTCCATATCCCCAAGGCCCTTCGCTTTGCGGGGACACGAACGGCATGCCGTAGCCGTAGCCTCCCGTCGTCATGACCATTCCCGGCGGACATTCTTCGGCATTTGCTGCTTGAACCACATTAGCGGCGTTAGCGGCATGAGCCGTATTCGCTAAAGGCGATACATTAGCAGCATTCGCCAGTGGAGCTACATTGGCTGCGTTGGCCGCGTTGGCTGCATGAGCTGCATTCATCGCATTCATCGCGTTCAATGCATTTGCAGCATTTTCGGAAGCTGGGCTGACCATAGGGCTGAACGGCGTAGGCTGCTGCCAGTTGCCATAGCCTGTTCCCATCTGTGCAGGGTGCACCATCGGCTGGCCATAGCCGTTACCGTAACCGCCGTAATAAGGCTGTTGCATAGCCGGCGATACGGCTTCAGGCGCTTTCGGCAAATCGTACAACGACATCGCTTCCGTTGCAGGAATGCCATATTGTTTGAACAGATCAACGTTCGGTTGATACTCCGAATGGATAGGCGATAATTTTTTCTCAACCGGCTTCTCGATCGGAAGTGTTTTCTCTGCAGCTGCTTTCGTCTTCTCAGCTGGCTTGATTTTCTCAGCCGGCTTTGTCTTCTCTGGCGCTGGCTTCACAGCTGCCGGAGGAGGAGCTGGCAATGGCGCTGGCGGCGTTGGAGTGACGATTGGAGCTGTTGGGGTCTTACCGGCAGCTGGCGCCGTAGACGTCTTGCCAGGCGTCGTCGTGGCCGGTCCCGTTGGTGTCTTGCCTAGGATAGGCGCGGTGCTAAGCTTGCCGACCCAGCCTTGGACGTTCTGCATAAGCGACTTCTGATTGCCAGCGCTTTGCGCCACGGTCGTACCCGGAAGACCCGTCACATCAGGCGGGGTCGTGCCTACCTTCGGGATGTTAACGATCTCGCCGGTCAATAACACATTCGGATTTTTGAGCTGCGGATTCGCTTTAATCATGTCCGCAAGCGGAACTCCCCATGACTTGGACAGTTTCCAAAGCGTATCGCCCTGCTTCACGATATGCTGGTGCATAATGTCCATGCCGCCGCCGCTCCCTGGATGACTGGATGGAATCTTTACCTTCATCCCGATCTCGATTGCGTCCGGATTCGTGATCCCCGGATTAAGCTTCAAAATTTCTTCCAGCGTTACATTATACTTTTGGCCGATTAAGTATAACGACTCGCCTTTTTTTACGATATGAATTTTCACGCGCCAATTACCTCCTGTCACGTTCTGAATAACAAGGCACGGCTAATGCCTGCTATCGATCCTTACATCCTATGCAGAATATGGGCAGGTGTCTCCACTTTCACGCAAAAAAAAAGTGAAGCTTGGCCCATATTTTGTCATAAGGGCCTAACTTCACTTTATATGCAGGGCCACATCCCCGACATCCTATCTCTATTCGGTTACAGCGAGCTGCTCATACGTAAAGCTAGGATAACATCCTAGGATACGAACCTGGCAGCCAAGCGCCTCGATCTCTTCCAAAGCGGAGGGCAGAAGCACGGATTCCAGCGACATATCGATATCGATGAAAAAGTAGTAATTACCGAGCTTCTTCTTCGTGGGACGCGATTCGATGCGCGATAAGTTGATCTTCCGCCATGCGAACGCCGCCAGCACCTGATGCAGCGCGCCTGGAAAATCTTCCGGCAGCGTAATTAGAATGCTTGTTTTCACCGCATCCGATTGACGCTCCGAATACGCTTCAGGTCCCACTAGCAAGAACCGCGTATAGTTGTTGTCATGATCGGTCACGCCGCTTGCCAGTATGTCAAGCCCGTTATTCACAGCGGCCGTTGTCGTACCGATCGCCACGATGCCTTGACCCGGGTTATCGCGCACGATACGAACGGATTCGGCGGTGCTGCTAACATGCTCGGTAATTGCCTGCGGCATCTTGCTGCGAAGAAATTGCAGGCACTGAGCCATAGCGACGGGATGGCTGATAACCTTCTTAATACGGCTGAAGTCGATCTCGCCGTCCTCGCCCAGCAGTTCGCTCTTCCTGCCGATCAGGTTCTGAATCGATGGATAGACCCACTCTGCGCGTATCGGCAAGTCTACCTCGTGCACGAGCCAATCCATATGCAGACTGACCGAGCCCTCAATCGTATTCTCGATTGGAATGACGCTATAATTGCTAACACCATTCACGGTAGATAAGAAGACGTCAGAGATGAGCCGATGATGATCCCAGGTTACATTTTGCGTTCCGATTAAATGTTTCGCCGCTTCATCCGATACCGAACCAGCGGGTAATAGCGCGATTGTCTTCATGCCTTAACTTCTCCTTTAATACGATCCGGGAGCGGCATAGGGGCAACCGCCGATATGTCCTCTACCGTTATTTGTGGGCCGTTCGGGCACGGCGCTAGCCATAGCGTCTCCGCTTCGATGCCCTCTTGCTTCAATGTATCCAGCAGAAACCGCTCGATCGCCCCTTTGTCCGGGCAATCGGTTGATACGAACGCGATCAGCGTCGGACCCGCTCCGCTGAGCGCTGCGCCCAGCGCGCCATAGTCGGCTGCGCGCTCCAAGATAGCCGTCATGCCGGGGATGAGAGCTGCACGGTAAGGCTGGTGCAGCCGATCCTTCATCGCATGACGGATCAGTCCAAGCTCGCCGCTGGCCAGCGCCGCGACGAGCAGCGAGCTGCGGCCGACGTTGAATACGGCGTCGGCCATGCTGATCTGCGAAGGCAGCGCATGCCGCGCCTTCTCCGTAGAGAGCTGGAACGCTGGAATCGCAACTAGCGTCTCCAGCCTCTCATTCGGCGCCAGCCGCACGTAATCCGCGCGCTGGCCGTCCCATGCCGACACGACGATGCCTCCGAATAGCGAGGCCCCGACGTTGTCGGGATGACCCTCTAGCGCTGTTGCCATCTGGAACAGCTTGTCGTCCGTGAGCGGACTGCCGATCAGCGCGTTAGCCGCTGCCAGCGCCCCGATAATCGCCGAGGCGCTGCTGCCGAGGCCGCGTGTCAGCGGAATATCGCTGACCATCGAAATCGACAGCTCAGGTATGGATACGCCCGCTTCTGTAAATACAAGCTGGGCTACTTTATAGAGTAAGTTGCTTTTGTCGCGAGGCAAGCCTTGCATCTGATCCCCATAGAATTGGAACTCTGTCCGATCAGCTACGCTCATCTCTATCCATGCATACAATGAAAGGGCCATGCCCAGCGTATCGAAGCCGGGACCCAAGTTAGCCGTGCTAGCCGGCACCTTAACAATTACTCGACGATTATTCATGCTGCTTTTCCCCTTATCCTTCGACGCGATATACGCTCTTCACTTTGTGTACGACGTCGAGCGACTCGAAGCTTGCAAGCACCTTCTGGATAGCCGCTTTGTTCGCATCATGTGTTATGACGATAATTTCCGCTTGCGCAATATTCGGGTTCGGTTGTTGCAGCACCGACTCCAGGCTGACTTCGAAGTCGGCGAACACTTGCGTAATGCGTGCGAGCACGCCAGCGCGGTCAGCTACTTGCAGCAGCAGGAAGTATTTCGACGAGATCTGCTCATCAGTCTTGAGCTTCTTCTCCTTGTATGCGCCGCCGCTTTGCTTGCCGTTAACGCCAAGCTTAATGTTCTTCACAACCGCAACAAGATCGGCAACGATCGAAGTTGCCGTCGGCAGCTCTCCTGCGCCTGCGCCATAGAACATCGTCTCGCCTACCGCTTCGCCGTGCACGTATACGGCATTGAATACGCCGTTAACCGAAGCGATCGGATGCGATTGCTTCACCATCGTCGGCTGAACGCTGACGCTGATTAGATCGTCTTGACGCTCTGCGATGCCGAGCAGCTTTACTTCGTAGCCGAGACGTTTCGCGTAAGCGATATCGTCCTTCGTAACTGAAGAAATGCCTTGCGCCGATACGTCCTCAAGCGCTACGTTAGTGTGGAAACCAAGCGTCGCGAGAATCGTCATTTTGCGAGCTGCGTCGAGCCCTTCAACGTCGGAAGTCGGATCCGCTTCCGCATATCCAAGTTCTTGTGCTTCCTTCAGCACGTCGGCATACGATGCGCCCTCTTGACTCATCTTCGTGAGGATGAAGTTCGTCGTTCCGTTCACGATGCCCATAATCTTCGTAATGCGATCCGAAGAAAAGCCTTCTACAAGCGTTCGCAGAATCGGAATGCCGCCCGCTACTGAAGCTTCATACAAGATGTCGCATTGGTGGCGCTTCGCCTTCTCCAAAATTTCCGTTCCGTGCATCGCCATTAAGTCTTTATTGGCCGTTACAACATGTTTGCCGCGTTCCAGCGCCTCTAAGATATATTCCTTCGTTTGCGCTACGCCGCCCATTACCTCAACGATGACGTCGATATCCGGATGGCGGATAATTTCCCACGGGTCCTCCGTCATCTTGTCCGCGTCAATTGAAATGCTGCGCGATTTGTTTTTATTTTGAACGAGCACCTTCTCGATTACAATCGGAGAGCCCACTTGGCTTTGCAGATCGTCCTGATGTCCTTCAACGATACGGACAACGCCTGTTCCAACTGTTCCTAAACCCAATAAACCTACCTTAATCGGCTTCATCATAATACCCTCCAATATGTGTCAAGCTGCTGCCTGCTGTTAGCCTTGCCCTATAACCGATGCTTTGCGAACGCCCGCCTGATTGCGAAGCGTCTCGACAAGCGATGACAGTTCCCCGGAAAGCTGCGATATATCGACCGAAATGACGACGTTGGCGAATCCTTGCAACGGAATGCTCTGATTCATCGTGAGCACATTGCCCTCCAATCCAGCGACTAGTCCAAGCACCGTGGACAACACGCCGGAACGATGCTCCAGATCCATCGAGATCGTTGCGATGCGTTCGCGTTCCAGCTGATTGAGCGCATATACGCCGTCTTTATACTTATAAAAGGCGCTGCGGCTAAGCCCCACGCGTTCCACCGCCTCGTGCACGGTGAGCGACTCGCCGCGTCCGAGCATCTCTTTCACTTGTATCGTCTTTATGATCGCTTCCGGTAAAATGTCCTCTCGAACGACATAATAGCGCTCAGTCACTATGCGTCCTCCTCAAAAAGACAAATGTATTCCTATAGTGGACATTATATCGGAATATCAAGCTCGGGGCAATAGTTAAATCGCGGGCAGGTTAATGGCCTCATAAACGAAAAAAAGACGGCATTCGCCGTCTCTCATTTCAAATCATGCAGCCTGTGCTGCAGTTATCGGCTCGGATCGTAATCATTGCCCTCGAAGAACTCGAAAGCAAAGTCGTTGATTCTGACCATATCGCCGTCTCTCGCACCTTGCTTACGCAGCGCTGCATCGACACCCATCTTGCGCATCATTCGAGCGAATCGCATAACAGCGTCGTACGAGTTCAAGTTCATACGCTTCATATAACGTTCGATGCCTTCGCTCACGACAACGAATACTTCGTCCTCCTTGTGGATGGTGAACGTCGTCTCCTCGCGTTTCTCGTACGTATATACTTTACGCTCTTCGATATCTTTCACTTCTTCGACCGGAGCTTGCTCGACGACTGTATCCAGCACGTCTGCCGCCTTGTACAGAAGCTCCTGAATACCTTGCTTCGTTAGCGAGGATATAGGCAAGATCTCATAGTTCCGCTCACCGCGCACCTCGTCAAGCTGCTGCTTGAACAGTTCAAGATTATCAGCCGACTCCGGCATGTCCATCTTATTGGCTGCAATGATCTGCGGACGATCCGCCAACTTCTCGTTGTATAGCGAGAGCTCGGCATTGATCTTCACCCAGTCATCAAACGGATCGCGTCCTTCAGACGCCGACATATCGATAACGTGGATAATGACTCTCGTACGCTCGACATGACGCAGGAACTCATGCCCGAGGCCAACGCCCTCATGAGCGCCTTCGATCAAGCCCGGCAAATCTGCCATGACGAAGCTGCGTCCATCTCCGACATCAACAACGCCGAGATTCGGCGTAATCGTCGTGAAGTGATAAGCGCCGATCTTCGGCTTCGCACCCGATACGACCGAGAGCAGCGTTGACTTGCCTACGCTTGGGAATCCGACTAGTCCGATGTCCGCCATCACTTTCAGTTCCAGCACGACCCAGCGCTCTTGGCCTTCCTCTCCGTTCTCCGAAATGTACGGAGCCGGATTGTTCGCTGTCGCGAACCGAGTATTGCCCCGTCCGCCGCGTCCGCCCTTCGCAATGACGATCTTCTGACCATGACGCGTCATATCCGCGATGACTTCCTGCGTATCATCATCGATGATGACCGTTCCGGGCGGGATACGGACGATTGTATCCTCAGCGCCTGCGCCGTGCATAGTCTTCACTTTGCCGCGCTCGCCGCGCTGCGCCTTGAAGTGCTTCTGATAGCGGAAGTCCATAAGCGTACGCAATCCTTCGTCGACTTGAAAGATCAAGTCGCCGCCGCGACCGCCGTCGCCGCCTGCCGGACCGCCGTTCTCGACATACTTCTCGCGACGGAATGAGATGATGCCGTCGCCGCCGTCGCCGCCTTTTACAAATATTTTCGCTTTATCGACAAACATGGTGTGCCCCCGTTCAAGCGCGCAATTCCGCCTTCAGCAGCACCTTGGAATAAGGCTGCTCGAAGTTGATCGGTTGCATAGGCGCGCCTTCCAACTGCTGTTGTATTTTTTGCTTCCATTGCTGTTCGTTCATAAGCTCGCCCTCATAATAAAATGCCGCATAAAGCGCCTCGCTATCCTTCGACAGCTCCACGCGCAGCGTTGCTACAGCTCCATGCCCAGGCTTCGTAGCGAAGCGATAAGCATTGATTGTATGTATAAGAGTATCGGCAATCTTGTCGCAATCACCAGCGAAATCACTAAGTTGTATCTCGCCTTTAACGTCGACTTCAAGCTCCAGCGCATTCGTCATCGTCCGAAACGATTGGATGAAGCTGACAAGTAGCGGGCTGCCAAGCCTGCCGATGCTGCTCTCGTTGCCCATCTTCTCTCTTATTTTCTCCATATAATCAACCGTTTTATCCAGCTTCTGAAGCCGAATATAGCCATACAAGACCTGCAAATCATTCATCCAGTCATGACGATGATGGTTCAACGTCCGAATAGCCGATGACTGCAAGGAATGAATCGTTCTTTCACTGCGCTCCTCGTATTCCTTCCGTTCTAGCCGGATCCAGAAACCGGCCGCAGCGATGATCCAAATGAGAAACACAGCAGTTAACCACACTTTAGAAGGCCATATAAGCACAGCAGCGCAAGGCAACAATACCGATGCCGCTGCATAATACTTAGGCGTTGTTAAGCGTTCCATTTGATTAAACCCACTTTCACCCGTGTTTCCTAGCTTATCCAGTATAGCATGCGCGAGGACTACCGGTCACTTACCAGCACAAAAAAAAAGCCCGGCCTAGCGCGATGCAGGCCGGAGCTTGATGCAAATATCAAAAATTAAGCTTCTACTGCTGCGGCTACCGGAGCCAGATCAACTGGGTATACGCTCACTTTTTTGCGATCGCGTCCCCAACGTTCGAACTTCACTACGCCTTCAACCTTAGCGTAAAGAGTGTCGTCTTTGCCGATGCCTACGTTAGTTCCTGGGTGGATCTTCGTTCCGCGTTGGCGGAACAAGATGCTTCCTGCCGATACGACTTGACCGTCAGCACGTTTAGCGCCAAGGCGCTTCGACTGCGAGTCACGTCCGTTCTTCGTGGAGCCTACACCTTTCTTCGAAGCGAATAGCTGAAGATTCAGTTTCAACATAGTAATTTCCCTCCTTATTTAAGGAATTTAATGATCGAATTCGTCCTCATGGGCGCTTATACAAGCGTCTCATGCAAGACGACGTGTTTGCCGTATGATGTAGCTATCGACTCAAGCATGACAACCATCGATTCAAGCAAAAGCTGCATCCTTCCGTCGGCTTCGGCGTCCTGGAGCACCGGAATATCCGATGACAGCCAGCCGTCCTTCATCCGAGCGGGAAGCTCTACGCCTGCTAATGTCTCAATCGAATTGACGGTACCAACCGTAACGGTCGATACGCCGGCGCACACGATATCTTTACCGTGCTTCGCGTACTTAGCATGTCCTACGACAGCGAAGGATACGATACGCCTGTCAGCGGCCTGCCTGACAAAAGTAATGTCAATCATCGCGAAATTCCTCTTACGCTTGGATTTTCTCGATTGTTACTTTTGTGAACGGTTGACGATGACCTTGCTTGCGGCGGTAGTTCTTTTTGGCTTTGTATTTGTAAACGATGATTTTTTGGCCTCTGCCTTGTTTCTCGACTTTAGCGGAAACCGTCGCACCGGAAACAACCGGAGTTCCAGTCACAAGACCTTCACCTTTGGATACGGCCAAAACACGGTCAAAAGTTACATTTTCACCTGCGTTAACGTCCAGTTTCTCGATGTAGATCACATCGCCCTCTTGGACTTTGTATTGCTTGCCACCAGTTTCAATAATTGCGAACATAGTTAGTGCACCTCCTTATTTTCGAAGACTCGCCTAATCCAGGTGGCTTGCGACGTATGCCGCATGCGCTTGCTTACCCGATCGGAGCGGTATCCATATGCCTGAATCACGTATGTGTCAGACATACACCAAAACAGTTTATCATACATTATTGCCTAGATCAACCTATTCTCACGTATTCGCAAAAGAATTCTCGCGCGACTTCTTGCGCGTGAGCTCCACAAGGCCTAGCCTTGTCCAGCCAACGACCGTGCTTTTCGTCTGATCAGAACGAGTGCCTTCCATAAGCTGATGCAGAACCTTCTCGCGATTTTGCTCCTGCTCCATATCTATAAAGTCTATAATGACGATGCCGCCTACATCGCGTACTCTAAGAAGTCTGGCAATCTCAGCGGCCGCCTCCATATTCGTCTGGAAGACGGTATCCTCCAGATCGGATGTGCCGATGAACTTGCCTGTATTGACATCGACAACCGTAAGCGCCTCGGTCTTGTCCCATACGAGATAGCCGCCGCTCGGCAACGATATTTTCCTCTCAAAAGCCGAATGGATCTGATCATTGACTCGATAAGCGTCGAACAGCGCCTTCGATGCAGGCAGCTTGTACAGTCGAAGCCGATCGCTTAATGACGGAGTCATCTCCTTCAGCAGAGAAGCTGCTTCGGCATGCTTGATGGGGTCATCGATCCATATCTCATCAATATCAGGTTTCATATTATCCCGTATAACCCGGCGCAGCAGACCCGCTTCGAGATGAAGCACCGCTGGAGCCTTCACCTCAGCGCTCCTCGCTTCAATCGAACGCCACAGCTCGCGCTGCTCATTAACATCGGCTCCAATAGACCGCTCATTCTCACCTTCCGCAGCAGTTCGGATAATGAAGCCTTCCTCGCTGAGGCGCAGCCGCTCTCCGATCTCGCGAAGGCGCAATCGCTCCTGCTCGCTTGCAATTTTCTTCGATACGCCGATATAATCGGCAATTGGCATATAGACAAGCCAGCGGCCCGGCAAGGAGAAGTGAGTGGTCACTCTTGCCCCTTTGCCGCCCAATGGCTCTTTCATCACTTGTACGATCAGCTCTTGGCCAGCACTTACTATGTCCTGTATCGACGGCTTAGTCTCGGGCTGCTTCTCCAGGTGGGGATGGAGCAGATCATCGATATACAGAAACGCATTTTTGCCGATTCCTATATCGACGAAAGCCGCCTGCATGCCCGGCAATACGTTGACGACACGGCCTTTGTATATATTGCCTACCAAACCGCTTCCTTTGGCTCGCTCGACGAAATAATCGAAAAGCCGGCCGTCTTGCAGCACGGCAGTCTGCAGCATTTCGCTGCTTGCGTGCATGAACATTTGCTTCATTCCGGGCATCACCATCCAGTCGCTTTTCATTTATTTTACCTGAAAAGCTCCAATACTGCACGATTTGGATTATGATTCGACAAACAGCCCTCAACTATCGTTTGCTCAGGCAGCACCTTCACCTGCTTGTCATATGGCTCGACTAGATAGATGAGATGATATCGTTCCCTGCGAAATAATCGCGCGACCGACAGAATGGACTGTCTTCCGCTAACGATGAGCGGACTCGCCTGCTCGCCCCTAGTCAGAACGCGGGCCGCCACTCTGCCCCGATGCATGAGAAACCGGTAGAACAAAAAAGGACGATTGCGCGAATACGTCCAGTTCGTCATTATCAAAAAGAAGCCGACAACAAGCAAATTCAATTGAATGCCGTCCGCATAGATCAGCCAAGGCAGCAAAGAGCCGATGATCATACAGGCGCTGAGCAGCAAGCTAATTCGAGCCGACCAGATAAGCATGGAATAATAATTCATCACGTAACTAAGCGCTGCCTGGAGCAGCTTGCCTCCGTCGAGCGGATAGATCGGGAGCAGATTGAACATGCCAATCATCAGATTCGCCTTCCACACATACGCTGCCCAGTCCGCATCCCAAAGTCCGAGCTGCCCGCAGCCCCAAGCAGCCAGTCCCATCCATAGATTTTGCAGCGGCCCGGCAATCGCGACCATCGCATCCTCGGCCGCGGATACTCCCCCGGCCTCTTCGACCTCCGCAACGCCGCCGAAAGGCAGCAGCTTTACCTCCCGTACCGTCCATCCAAAGCTACGAGCCATGATGACATGTCCAAGCTCATGAACGATAACCAAGAGAAACAACGTCAACAGCTCGGCAAAATAACCAGTAAATACCGAAGCCAACATAATCATGACGAACAACGGATGGACCGACCAAACGATCCCTTTCCATTTAATCAAACGGAATCACGTCCAGCGGATCGACATACTTGTCATTCTCCATTACCGCAAAATAGAGCAAGCTCGGCTCCGTATCGCTGGCCTTCAGCAGCTTGCCGATCGGGTCGCCCGCCTCCACCCAATCATCTACCTTAACTTCCATCTCGCCCAGCTTGCCGTACACGCTTACGCGTTTATTAGCATGCTGTATCACGATCGATGCGCCTTTGTCGTCTCCGTCCGTAATCACAATAACTTGTCCCGTCTCAACGGCTACAACCGTCTCCTCCGATGCGCCCGCCAGTTCCACGCCGTTCAGCGTCTCAGCGAACGTACGAACGAGCGCACCGCTAACAAGCGGCGCGACGACCGGCAGTTTGACCGATCCGTCAGCGCCGATCGCCTCGCCCTTATTGTCCTCGAAGATCGGAATAAAGGATGGCGCTCCTGCAAACGTTTCTTTATACCAGGCAGCTGCCGCTGCAAAATCAATCTCCTCCGTCAACGCGTTCTTTACGATCGCCTGTCCCTTAAGCGACCATTCCGAATCGTTGCCGAACATCGCCCACACGCCGCCGAATAGCAGTACGGCTATTGCGAGCTTCCACATGAACTCGCGCCGGAACGGGTGTTTTTTGGGCGGCTTCGCATGCCTTGTCGGGTCATAGGCGCTCTTAATGAACGTTTTATGCTCGCCGAACCCTACATCCTCCCGCCAGCTTGCCCAAGGATTGGGATTGCTCTTCCAAGCAGTCTCCGGATCGAGCTCGATCACTTCTTCCCGATATGCGGGCTCGTAATAGATCGGCGCGTCAGTCGCGCCACCGTCATAGAAAGGCATCTCCGTTTCCTTGCCGGCCGGCTGCTGCTCCATCAACTGCTTTATTTTTTGCTGCCGACGCAGCTTCACGCTATCCTTCGTATTCATCTCGTTCTTCCTCCCCTGCCCTAGAGAGAGCTTGTATCACTATCACTTCCTTCATCCTATGAGCGGGAGTAGACAAGTATGCGGCTCAATACGCAAAAAAACCGTTCATGCTTTCCGCATGAACGGTTCGTTAAGCTGAGCTGGATATCTAATCCGCCAGCTCATATACCTCTTGATGAGACTTGATGCTTAGCACAAGTCCGACCGACAACATATTAAGCAGCAGCGACGTGCCGCCATAGCTGATGAACGGAAGCGTGATGCCCGTAATGGGCATAAGGCCAATCATCATGCCGATGTTTTGGAACACCTGGAACACATACATCGATACGATGCCAATGACGATAAACGATGCCTTCATATCGTAACACTTGAACGCGACAATGATCATTCGATAAATAAGCAGGAAGTACAGCAGCAACAGAATCGCCGCGCCTTGGAAGCCGAATTCCTCTCCGATGACGACGAAGATGGAATCCGAATACGGATAAGGCACGAAGCCGCCGTTCTTCATATCTCCCTTTAAGTATCCGTCGCCGCTCAGGCCGCCTGAACCGATCGCGATCTTCGCATTAAGCGATTGATGCTTCGCGTCAGCGCTTGCCTCTTCCGGGTTAATGTACGTATTGATACGCTCATACCAGTGAGATAGATCCTTATCAATCATAAATTCCTTGATCTCGCTATTGAACATCGTGAACAGACTGACGAATAACACGATGCTCGCTATAACCGTTCCAAGACCGACCAGCACATGAGTGTACTTGACGTTGCCGATCCACAGCATGCCGAGCACAATGACCAAATAGATAATGGCATTCCCTAGATCGGGCTGGATCATAACGAGCATGAACGGCAAAGCGGCAAATGCGCCGATCGGCACCAAATCCCGCATAAAGGTCAGCTTGTCGCCTTGTCTTCGTCCCATCAAGTAAGCGATGCCTATTATAATAATAATCTTCACGATCTCCGCGGGCTGAATCGTTAACGTCTCCGTTATTTTGAACCAACCTCGCGCACCGTTGATCTTCGCTCCAACGAAATAAACGAGTATAAGCGAAGTAACCCCTATGCCATATAACACATGCCAGCTCTTCAGCACGATTCGGTAATCGAACATCGAAGCGACAATCGCTACAAAAAAACCGAGTCCATAAAAAATAATTTGTTTTGTATCCGAGCTGGCATACCTTGGATCATTGATCGTAGCGCTATGGAGAACCACGGAGCTAATAACCATGAAGAGGAGCAATATGCCTAATATTCCCCAGTCAAGCTTCTTTAATTTGTTAAGCACGGGGCAATCATCCTATTCCAAGAAACTTGCGGAAACGCTTGAACGCGCCTGCCTTCTCATCGAGCAGCATAAGCGGCACCATATCTCCCAGAATACGGCGCGCAATATTGCGATAAGCGATAGCTGCGCGGGATGCCGGATTCATTACGGTCGGCTCGCCGCTGTTCGCTGCAGAGATGACTTTCTCATCGTCAGGGACGATACCTACCAGGTCGATTGCGAGCACCTGACAAATTTCATCGATATCAAGCATTTCCCCGGTTTTCATCATATTTTGGCGAATACGGTTAATGATGAGCTTAGCTGGTATTTTTTCTTGTTCCAGCAAGCCGATTACGCGATCGGCGTCGCGGACAGCCGCATTTTCCGGTGTCGTAATAACGATGGCTCGATCCGCCCCCGCTATCGCGTTGCGAAAGCCTTGCTCAATTCCCGCAGGGCAATCGATAATGACATAATCATGGTCCTTCTTTAATTCCAGCACCATGTCGCGCACTTGCTCAGGCGTTACAGAATCTTTATCCTTCGTCTGTGCGGCAGGCAGCATATAAAGCTCGTCGAAACGCTTATCCTTCACAAGCGCTTGACTAAGCCTGCAGCGACCTTCCGCTACGTCGACCAAATCATATATAATTCTATTTTCGAGCCCCATTACAACGTCCAGGTTGCGCAGGCCGATATCCGTGTCGACCATACATACCTTTTTGCCAAGCAATGCTAGAGCTGTACCCAAATTGGCCGATGTCGTCGTCTTGCCTACGCCGCCCTTGCCCGATGTTACAACAATCGCTTCTCCCATGTTCTACACTCCTTTAAACATAATAGGATTATGCCTGATGCGGAATAAATGCGTAATTTTATCAATTTGCATACGGCCTTCGTTCAGAAAAGCAAACTCCATTGCCGCATCACCGGTCATCCATTCCTCCGGCGGTCTGCTTATGACCTCAGCGATCCGAAGCTGCGTCGGCCTCATCAGCGAAGCTGCGATAATGACATCCGTTCGACCGCTTGTCCCGGCATGCGCTACGCCGCGCAACGCGCCCAGCACATAGATGTCGCCGGTGCATAGAAGCGTTCCTCCCGGATTCACATCGCCGATCAGCAGCAAATCGCCATCATGCTCGACCGTCTGTCCCGATCTTACGATCGTCGTCAGAGCGTGAAGCTGCTGAGCGTTCACCTGATGTTCGCTTACTGCCTTCGCCTCGGATTCAATCGACTGAACCATAAGATTGCCCTGCGACCGAATGACCGTCTTAATCCGCTCTTTGTCATCATCGGACAATTGCCGTGTCCCTAGCTTCACATGCACGTGCACGAGCGGCCCTGTCAGCAATTGTTGGTGCGTCTTCTCCAGCTTATATTGCAACTCATCCAATAGTGTAGCGAATTCACACTGATCGTTGAGAAGGAAAACGAGACCTTCCTTAACGCCTTTTATCATTATATGTTGCTTCTCGGTCACGTTAGCCCCTCCCCAACCTATTGGATTCTTGATGCAAGGCGCAAATTCCTGCTAATGCCCCAATATTTACCGCGAAAACTGCCTTCGGTTGCTAATCATTGTTCCTCTTCCTCGGTCTTCAGCTTATTCTGCGACTCGAACATGCGTCTTGCTGGAACATAAACCGCCAACGCGAACGCAAGCTGGATGAATAAGCTTGGCAAAATATGATCGAGCACAGCCCAGGCATACGTCTCGTTCGTAATTCGGAATGCTTTGTAAATAAAGAAGATCATCGTATCGTACAGCAAGCAGGCTATGCCGATCACGGATAACGCCATCATGATCGTGGCTCGCTTGCGCTCAAACAATACACCAGTGAAATACCCGATAAGTCCCACAGCGAAAGCATGAGCCCCGATCAAATGTCCAAAATATACGATATCCTGCAGCATGCCAAAGCCAATCCCGAACAATAAGGCATAATGTCTTCCGCTGTACATCGCAGAGTAGATAACCATAACGAACGTAAAATGGGTAATAATGCGCTCACCGTACCCCGCAGGAATAATCCACGGCATAATAGTGCCTTCTACGATAAATAAAAGAATCATCAACCCGATAATACGGTTAATCGTCATTCCTTGACGTCCTCCAATGCGGGAACCTCTACGACAAACACCTCGGTCAAATGATCAAAGCTTGCAGCAAGATCGATGGTTGCCGTATAAGTCAGACCGAAATCGCCAACCTGCTTCGTCTCCACCCTGCCGATCACCAGACCTCGGGGATACACGTTTCCGAGTCCCGAAGTAATGACAGTGTCGCCGACGGTCATCGGATCGATTTCTGCGATCTTCGTCATAAGAAGTCTTTGCGTCTCCGTATTATAGCTGCTAAGAATACCGAAGGAACGATCCTCGCGTCCCATTACGGTAACCGCGATAGAGTTGAAGGTAGGCGACGATTCATCCAGCTCCGTTATCGGCGTTACCGTTGCCGTATACGGCGTTACGGAATCAACAAGTCCAATAAGTCCGTCAATCGTCGTTACCGCCATATTTGGCTTAATGCCGTTTTTGGAACCAAGGTTAATATTCATCGAACGGTTATTGGCGTCATTGCTTACCGATACAACCTGTGCAATGAGATAATTATAGTTATACATTTGTTTCTGGCGTTCGGTGAAGGAGAGCGCTTCTTTCAATCGCTCGTTTTCCTTCTGCACGAAGTTGTAATTCACTTTTTCTCTAGCGTATGCCGCTGCCGTTATACGTAATTGTTCGTTCTCTTCATAGAGAAGACGAAGCTCGCTTACATCCTCAAAGAAGCCCGCTATAGAACCAGCGGGCTTGTAAAACCATTGCTGAACGTATGCGGACGTATCCTTGATGAATTTTTCCGGCCAAGTCAATTCCTTGCGGTCGCTAAGCGAGAAGCCGATCACCGCAATGAACAGAATAAACCCGATCATAAGCATAAACATCCGCTTATTTCGCATTAGCTTAAACAGCTCAATCACCTGCCCGTTTCATATCCATTCCCCTATGGACGCTTCTTATCGCTTGGAGCGCGATGACGAACTGCCTCTGCTCTTGAACAGATGAATATTGTCCAGCGAACGGCCCGTTCCGATTGCTACGCAGTCAAGCGGATTGTCCGCTACAATAACCGGCATCCCCGTCTCGCGTTGCAGCAGCTTGTCCAGATTACGAAGCAGCGCTCCGCCGCCAGTAAGGACGATGCCGCGATCCATAATATCGGCAGAAAGCTCAGGAGGACATTTCTCAAGCGTAATTTTAACGGCATCCACGATCGAGTTCACCGTATCCGTAAGCGCATCGGTAATCTCATCCGATGTAATCGCAAGCGTCTTCGGCAAGCCGGATACGAGGTCACGGCCGCGGATTTCGATTTTCTCAGGCATGTCCAGCGGCAAAGCCGAGCCAATCTCCATCTTTAGTTGCTCCGATGTCCTCTCGCCGATCATCAGGTTGTACGCGCGTTTAATATATTGAATAATCGCTTCATCCATTTCGTCGCCAGCCACACGAATGGAGCGGCTTGTTACGATGCCGCCTAGCGAGATAACCGCAACCTCGGTAGTACCGCCGCCGATATCAACAACCATGCTGCCTGTCGGCTCCCATACCGGAAGATCAGCGCCGATCGCAGCTGCGAACGGTTCTTCGATCGTGTACGCTTCACGCGCGCCGGCTTGCTTCGCCGCATCCTCAACCGCACGCTTCTCAACAGCAGTAATGCCGGACGGCACACATACCATAACGTTCGGATGGCGCGGGAACAACGAGCGCTGCTTCTGCGCTTGACGAATGAAATATTTAATCATCGTAGCCGTCGTCTCGAAGTCGGCAATAACGCCGTCCTTCATCGGTCGAACCGCGCGAATGTTCCCAGGCGTTCTGCCGATCATTTTTTTAGCGTCCTCGCCTACAGCTTCAATTGTTTTCGTATCGGTACGCAGGGCTACCACGGAAGGCTCCCTTACGACAATTCCTTTACCTTTCACGAATACGAGCGTATTCGCAGTACCCAAGTCAATCCCCAAATCTTTCGAAAAACCACCAAACATGATGTTGCTCCCTTCTCATTGCACAATCCCTTATATTATATTACATATATCCTTGTTCCTTCAAACTTACAAAACGCGCGTCTCCGATGACCAGATGATCCAATACCTCAATTCCGACGAGCTCTCCCGCTTCCACCAGTCGTTTCGTAAGCGCAATGTCTTCCGGACTGGGCGCCGGGTCGCCGCTAGGATGATTATGGACACATATAATCGACGCGCTGCTGCGCTGAATGGCTGCTCGGAATACTTCGCGCGGATGAACAAGCGAGGCGTTGAGCGTGCCTACAGACAACGTTTCTCGGGCAATAATATGATTTTTGGTATTGAGAAACAGACAAAGGAAGTGCTCCTTCTTCAAATAACGAAGCTCCTCCATGACATAGTCGGCAGCATCCTGCGGCTTGCGAACGGTAACCGTGTCCCCAAGCTTGCTCCGCGTAATGCGTCTGCCTAGCTCGATGCCGGCGCGCAATTGCAGCGCCTTTGCCGGTCCGATGCCGCGGATAGCGGTCAATTGCTCCATGCTCATATCCATCAAATTGCGCAGGCTGCCGCACTGCTGCAAGATCGAACCCGCTAGATGAATCGCGGATTGCCGTTGCGTGCCGGTTCGTAATAAGATAGCCAGCAGCTCTGCATGGCTAAGTGCTTCTGCCCCATATCGCATCATGCGCTCTCTTGGACGTTCTTCATGGGGGACATCACGCAAAACGGAGTATTGCGGCTCCATGTCCCGATCCCGCCTTCGCTACATTAGATTTCTCTCATATCCTGCCTAATTTTTGAAAAAAAATGCTTTCAAGGCCATTCTATATTGTATGACCGCATGTTGCGGTAGCAAATCGACGACTTTGAGCTTACCGGCTTCCTTCACATTCGTTTTCTTTTTTCTTTTGCCTAACTTTTAAACGACTCGTTCATTCCTCAAAACACAGCAATGTCATAACGCGCCAGCATATCCGAGAGCAGCGACAGCGGCAATCCGACGACGTTGAAGTAACAGCCGTCAATGCGTTCGACTATCGTTCCGCCGAGCCCCTGAATGCCATAGGAGCCCGCCTTGTCCATCGGTTCGCCCGATGCGACATAATTCGCGATCTGCCTGTCGTTAAGCGGCTTCATCCACACCCTCGTCATACGGTGCATGACAATCGTCTCGCCATTCATGGAAGGCACGCAGGCCACCCCTGTATAGACCTCATGGGATCGCCCTTGCAGACGCTGCAGCATATGCTTCGCATCCGCTTCGTCCTTCGGCTTGCCGAGCGCTTCGCCATCAAGCACGACGATCGTGTCTGCTCCAATAACGAGCGACGGCTGGTTATCGGATTCATTTTGCAGCATGTGGACAGCAGCGGAGGCTTTCCGCAAGCTGAGCTGCTCGACGATATAATCCGGTTTCCAGCCGAGTTCAATCGATTCATCGGTATCTGTAGACAAAATATAAACCGGCAAGGAAAGGCCCAGCGATGCGACCAGTTCCTTCCGGCGCGGTGACGAAGAAGCCAATACAATCCGGCTTATCGGTTCATTGCCTAGTTGTGTATGTCCCATTAATGAATAACGATGCTCCTTCATTGCTGCCACCGCAGCTCGGCTTTGTCCAAATATAGGAAAGTATAAGTTTCACACCTATACTATACTTTCCGTTTACGCTTGGGCAGCTTATATTTTGCGATAAAGCCAGATAGCAATTATAGCACCAATGATGCTTAGCATGCTAACTTGCAGATGAATCGACAGATTGAAGCTGAGTACATATAAATCGATTGCAGGCGACCAAGCAGCCTCAAGCGGATCCGTAAGAAATGATATTCCCGGAACCGGAGTAAGCCATCTGGCAACCAACGCGCCGGCTAATAAGCCTAATACGATGAAAATAAGTAGGATCCAGCCGTTTTTCTTCATCTTTCAACGCCTCTCGCCACGAAATGACACCTGAGTCTATTATACGCAGATCCCTATTCGTTTACAATGCGCTGATGGACTCAAACCACCCTTTTTGTGCAATGACCGCTGCCATTAACGAGGATTGCGCAGACCATAGATGCGCCGCGGAAGGTTTTTTGTCATACTCGAGCATCGCTTTGGCCGCATTGTCCAGCGCAGTGACGATAGAGTCCAGAAATGCTAGATGTTCCGCGGACTTCGTCCCTTTCTGCATAACCGGTATAGACTGTTTCCAGAGCTGGTAATTGTTCTCCCATGCATCGGATGCGGCGTCGCTAAGCGGCGATAAAGCGGGCTGCTCGAGCTGCGCCAGTGCCAAATCATCCAGCATTTGGACGACTTCTTTTGTTCGCTCGAAGAACAGCTGAGCGCCTGCGGCATCGCCATCGAATGGAATTTCGGCAGGTGCGGAGACCGTTAGCGCCTTTACGAACAGTTCGGTATCCGTCATCGCGGCTCGCAGCGCAGTCGCTTGAACCTTATTTCCGGCAATGCCCGCGAAGACGCGGTAATCGTCCTTCGTCGCCAGCGAAGCGGCTGCAAGCCCTTTGTCCTTCAACTGTGCTAGCGCCGTATCTCTGCCTTCCGTATTGCTGAACACGCCGAATTGCAACAAATAGTAGGTTTGCTCAAGACCAGTCAAGGCAGCCATAGGTCCGTCCGTTACCGGGTCTCCCTCGTCAGGCAGCATTTCCTTCGGATCAGAATCAGGATCGCTGACTCCCACTCCGCCTATTGCCGGTTGATCGGCATCGGTGCCGACGGCAGCTGGTTGCTTCCCGTCTGAAGCCTTGTCGCCGCCTGGTATTACGGGCGACCCCGTGAATAGCGACAGGAGCAAATAACCGAACAAGGCTCCGGTTGCAAGCGCGCCAGCGACAGACAAAAAAACGTTAAACCATGACGGCGGAGACGACGGTCTTTTGTAACGAACGGCTTTGTATTTTCCTTTGTTTCTGCTTAAATCCTCTGTTTCATCATAAAAGAGTTCGTCAGCATACTCATAATTTAGTCCGTTGTCGGCTTTAGCCGCGGCTGCCAAAGGTTTCCTCTCTTCTTCACTATCATCGATAGGCAGCAGGACAGATTCGAACGGATCACTTTCAGTCGGCGCTAGAGGAGCATCCAATTTATTTAGTAGAATCGGTCCTTGGACTCCATCCTTCACAGGAAAATTAGGCAGCAGCTTGCCTGAAGCAGTCTCCTTCGACTTCGGCTCTGTGTCGCGAATTAATTGCTCCAACGCCACAATGTCCTCCTGGAACGGGCTGTTCCAAGGCGTCAGCTCACTCATAACGGGCGATTCATGCGGAGGATATAGAGGCACGACATTCGACTTCGCCGGACTCCCCGCAATCTCCGCGTGAGTATCCGTACGCTTAACCTCCTTGTTAGGTTTATCAGTCACGTTGCGACCTGCGTGGTCAAAACGATAGGTAATCCGGTTTTTTGAACTCATGCAAATCTCTCCTTGTCCCATAACTTCTGCTAGTATTCTATGAGCGATATAAGAGATTTAGACCCGTTAATTACATTTCAACTCATTAACCACCCAATCTATTCTATCGATTTATTTATCGTGGATGAGCGGCAGATGCTTACAATCTTCCCCCCTCCAAAGACTGGTAATTAATCTTTGGATGTGGTACATTAGCTAATAAGAAGAGACAAAATGAAACTTAGTTTTATACAATGAAACTATTGAAGGAGTGACGAGAATGCCTTTTACTTTTGTCGGAATTGATCATGTCCAGCTTGCGGCGCCTGCAGGATGCGAAAAGGCTGCAAGGAGCTTTTTTGGCGGAGTGCTCGGTTGGATTGAAATACGTAAGCCTGAAAGGTTAATTGATCGGGGCGGCGTTTGGTTCCAATGCGGGAAGCATCAGGTTCATATTGGAGTACAGAAAAATTTTATTCCTGCCGAGAAGGCTCATCCCGCCTTTCAGGTCAAACATATCGCTGCATTGCGAGAGAATCTTATTCAGCATCAAATTACCGTGATCGATGACGATAATCGAGAGGACGAAGGGCTGACGCGTTTTTTTCTGAACGATCCATTTGGCAATCGGATTGAATTTATCGAGAGCGGAGAGTGTTGAACGATGAACAACAAGGAAAGATTTACGAATCGGGTAGAAACATATGTCAAGCACCGCCCAAGCTATCCGAAGGAAGCCATTGATTATTTGTTTGGAAACGTCGGTGTGACAGCAAGCAGCTCTGTTGCTGACGTCGGCGCGGGGACAGGCATTTTCTCAGAGCTGTTGTTGGAACGCGGAAGCCACGTCATTGCCGTCGAGCCTAATGCCGCTATGCGCGAAGCATCTGTTCAAAAGCTCGGCGCTTATCCAAAATTTACAGCTTGGAATGGCTCGGCGGAAGCGACTGGCTTGGAGAGCGAATCAGTTGATTATATCACTTGCGCCCAAGCCTTCCATTGGTTTGACCGTACGGCGGCCCAAGCGGAGTTTCGCCGTATTCTGAAGCCCGGCGGTAAAGTTGTTTTGATATGGAATATCAGAAAGACGACAGGCTCAGCTTTCTTAGAGCTATATGAACAGCTTGTCCAAACGTTCGGCAATGATTACAAGCAAGTCAATCATCGAAATATAACCAAACAAACGTTGCAATCCTTCTTCAAGGACGGCCTGATCCATGAAGCGAAATTTACAATTCATCAGCGCTTCGACTTCGAAAGCCTGAAAGGCCGTTTGCTATCCTCCTCCTATACGCCGACTACAGAACAACATAATCATCACCTCATGCTGTCCGAGCTTCAAGCGATATTCGATAACAACCAGCAAAGCGGAACAGTAAGCATCGATTATGAGACAGAAATATATGTCGGCGAGGTTTAAGACCTAAACAATAGCCAGCTTCATCCAGCATGTTCACGTATGGCTACTTTCCACCACCTGCATGCCGAAAAAAAAACCTAACCCCGCCTTATCGGCAAGGTTAGGTTTTATTTTTAGTTGGCGGCCTTCAGCGACTTGGCGAGCTGGTCGGCTACTTTCCAAATATCGCCGGCGCCCATCGTTATGACAAGATCGCCCGGCGCTACCCTCTCCGTCAAATAAGAGAGGACATCTTCTTTGGTCGGCAAATAGTGAGTGTTCGCATTGCTGTTGCTCTTAATGAGCTCAACGAGCTTATGCGAGTGCACGCCTTCGATCTGCTGTTCGCCAGCCGGAGAGTAGATGTCGGTAATTAGGACTTCATCAGCTTCCGGGAAAGCGCGACTGAATTGATCGAACAAGAAGAAGGTCCGCGTATACCGCTGCGGCTGGAATACGGCAATGATCCGCTTACCCGTTGCTTTGGCCGCACTGATCGTCGCTTGAATCTCTGTCGGATGATGCGCGTAATCGTCAATGACCAGAATGTCATTGACTTCCCCGAGCACCTGGAAACGGCGCTTCGCGCCACTGAACTCGCGAATCGCTTCGGCGATCTCCCCGAACGACAATCCCGATTCCAAGCAAGTGATCACTGTCGCCATTGCATTGTATACGTTATGGCGGCCCGGAACGGACAGTACGATCGTACCGAGAGATGATCCGTTATGGGTCATATCGAACGATACTTTGCGGTCGCCCAAGACGATATTGCCCGCTCTATATTCCGCTTCGCCATCGATAGCGTACGTCACAAGCTGCGATTCGCCTTCCGCTCCCGTATATACAAGCGGGATCAGTTCCTTCACATTATCGTCATCCGCGCATACGATAGCTTTGCCGCCGGATTTGACTTGCTGCAGGAACTGAACATACGCTGCCTTCAGCTTGCCGAAGTCTCCGTCATAATTTTCCAAATGGTCTGGCTCGATGTTCGTCACGATTGCAAGCGTAGGGTGATAATGCAAGAACGACCCGTCGCTTTCGTCGGCCTCTGCAACAACGTATTCGCCTTTGCCTGCCTTCGCGTTTGTACCCAAGTTAACAATCTCGCCGCCGATAATGTAAGTCGGATCCGCATTGCAGGACTCCATGACAAGAGCAATCATCGAGGAAGTCGTCGTCTTCCCGTGCGCGCCGGCAACGGCGATGCCTTTACCAATATTCATCAATCTCGCCAGCATTTGCGAGCGGTGCAGAACAGGGATGTTAAGCTGCTCCGCCGCCCTCCGCTCGACGTCGTCCTTCGAGATCGCAGTCGAATAAACGACCAAATCTGCTCCATTCACATGCTCGGGCTGATGGCCGATATAAATATCGGCTCCCTTCGCCGCGAGCTTCTCCGTAAGCTCCTGACGCGCGACATCGGAACCGGTAACCTTATAGCCCATTTCCAGCATGACGCGGGCTATGGCACTCATTCCGTAACCGCCGATTCCGATGAAATGAACGTGTTCTGCCGTATTCAAAGACGGTTCACCAACCTTTTTCAGAATCCGAGTTGTACAATATGCGGGAGCGAACGTCAGCAATCAAATATAGCGTGCCTGTCACGACCCCAAGGTCTGTTTCCCCGGTTAACTGTTGTAATTTTTGAAGCGCAGCGCGGTAATCCGGCTCTACGATGAGCTCGAACGAGCTTTCCGCAGGCTGTTGATTATTCATATCGCTAACGATAGCAGCTAACGCGGGTGCATCCATCTTCATTCGAAAATCAGGCTCGGTCAAAATAAGCGTATCCACTATTGGTAGTATATGCTTGAGTACATCCTGATGATTCTTATTCTCCAGCATCCCCATCATGAGATGAAGACGGTCGTACTTATACGTTGACCGAAGCGCGCTTACGAGCGTCTCCGCACCTTCCGGATTATGGGCTCCGTCCAGCAAAATACGCGGCGAGCGCGACACCATTTCAAGTCTGCCCGCCCAAGCTGCTGCCCGGAGTCCTTCCTCCAGCGCTTCATCTTCTACGACCAGCGCATTGTACTGACGCAGCACCTCTAGCGTCATTACGGCAACTGCCGCATTCGTTCGTTGATGCGCTCCGTTAAGCGTTATCGTCAGCGGCTCGATCGAGCGGAATAATCCGTCGAAGCGGAAAGTCTGCTCGTCTTCCTGAACGGAAACGGCCGTCTCGCCGAATTGCTCGCCTAGCAAGTAAAGCGTGCTATGCTTATTGGCAGCAGTTTGTTTAATAACAGCTACTGCCTCCGGCTGCGACACGGCGCTGACGACCGGAATGCCGGCCTTTATAATGCCCGCTTTCTCGCTCGCGACTGCAGCAAGCGTATCGCCGAGACGATCCATATGATCATGTCCAATGTTCGTAATGACAGACACAACCGGATGAACGATATTCGTTACATCCAGCCTGCCGCCGAGTCCGGTCTCCCACACGACATAGTCAGGATACGTCACTTTGGCGTAGAACAAAATAGCAAGAGCCGTCGATACCTCGAACATGGTCGGCGAACCGAGCTCCGTCTCGGCAATTGCCTCGACATGCGGCTTCAGCTCATTCGCAAGCTTCAGCAGCGTCTCTTCCTCAATATCCACGCCATTGTATTGAAAGCGATTCGTGAACTTCGTGATATATGGCGACGTGAACGTACCGACGTCATAACCGCTCTTAAGCAGCACGCTCGTCAAAAACGAACATGTCGAGCCTTTGCCGTTCGTACCGGCAACATGAATGAACTTCAGTCTGCGATGAGGATTGTCCAGCAGCTCCATCAGCTTCTCGATCCGGTCGAGGCCCGGACGAATTCCGAATGGGATGAGGCCTGTAATCCACTCCACCGCTTCAGTATAGGAATGCAGCGGCCCTGCCGGCCGCTGCTCGTTGAACTGTTCCGTCATACGTATCGATCCTTCTTCCCTTATTCTCAGCCGCGCAATTCCGCAATACGTGCCGCTACCTTCTCGCGTTTCTCCGCATAATCGGCCATCTTCGCTTTTTCCTCTTCGATGACTTTAGCCGGCGCTTTCGCTACGAAGCCTTCATTGCCCAGCTTCTTCTCCACACGCTCAACTTCGGCCGTTAAATTCTGACGTTCTTTCTCAAGACGGGCGATTTCCTGCTCGATGTCAATCAAGCCTGCCAGCGGCAAGTATAGCTCCGCTCCAGTAATGACTGCTGACATCGCTTTGTCCGGAGCGCTGATGTGAGTTCCGGTCTCTAGCAACGATGTGCCGCAGAACCGTTTGATGAACTCTTCATTTCGTGCGAGAATCGCCGCTTCCGCATCACTCGAAGGCTTGATGAGAAGCTCAACCTTCTTGCTCATTGGCACATTCACTTCTGCGCGAATATTACGCACGGAGCGGATGAGGCCCATCAGCAGCTCCATCTCTTTCACTGCTTCAGGCGCTTCAAGCGCCGCATCGTATACCGGCCATTCCGCAAGAGTGATCGTCTCGCCGACATGCGGCAAGTGCTGCCAAATTTCCTCGCTGATGAACGGCATGAACGGATGAATCAAGCGCTGCGTGCGGTCAAGCACATAAGCAAGGACGGACTGCGTCGCTTTTTTAGCCGCTTCGTCTGTTGAATATAGGCTGAGCTTGGCAAACTCGATATACCAGTCGCAAAGATCATCCCAGATGAAGTTATTAAGCAACCGTCCCGTCTCTCCGAACTCGTAGCTATCGATCAGGCGGGTAACATCGCGCACCGTTTCGTTCAGGCGATGCAGGATCCAACGGTCGGACGTGCCGAGATTAACAGTTATATCGATATCCGCTGCGGTGAACCCTTCCAGATTCATAAGAGCGAAGCGAGATGCGTTCCATATTTTGTTGGCAAAGTTGCGCGCCTGCTCGACACGCTCTTTGCGGTAACGCAAGTCTTGGCCTGGCGTGCTGCTCGTTGAGAGCATATAACGCATAGCGTCCGCGCCGTACATCTCGATAACATCGAGCGGATCAACGCCGTTGCCGAGCGACTTGGACATCTTCTGCCCGTTCTCGTCACGGACAAGACCGTGGATCAGCACGTCCTTGAACGGAATTTCGTCTGTGAATTCAAGCGCCGTGAAGATCATTCGCGCTACCCAGAAGTAGATGATGTCGTAACCCGTAACGAGCACGTCCGTTGGGTAGTAGCGCTTGAATTCTTCTGTCTCCTCCGGCCAGCCAAGCGTCGAGAACGGCCACAAAGCAGAGCTGAACCAAGTGTCCAGTACGTCGTTATCCTGTGTGAACGTTGCGCCTTCCGTATTTTGAACGTCGTCACGCGATACGGTAATCTCGCCGGTAGCATCGTTGTACCATGCCGGAATGCGGTGTCCCCACCACAATTGGCGGGAAATACACCAGTCACGAACATTTTCGATCCAGTTCATATAGATCTTCTCGAACCGCTCAGGAATAAAGTTCGTGCCCTTGCCCGATTTTTGGGCCGCAATTGCCGCTTCGGCAAGAGGTTTCATTGCAACGAACCATTGCGTCGACAAATATGGCTCAACAACGGCGCCGCTGCGCTCGCTGTGGCCAACCTGATGCACATGCTCCTCGATACGGATGCAGATGCCCTGCTCCTGCAAGTCCTTCACGAGTTTCTTGCGGCAATCCGTACGATCCAGACCTTCATAAGGACCTGCTTGATCGTTCATTGTGCCCGTTTCGTCCATGACAATAATTTGCGGCAGGTTATGACGCTGGCCTACCTCGAAGTCGTTCGGGTCATGAGCAGGCGTAATCTTAACCGCGCCGGAGCCGAAGTCCTTCTCCACATATTCGTCTGCAATAATTGGAATCTCGCGTCCAACGATCGGCAGAATGAGCATTTGGCCGATAAGATGCTTGTAGCCATCGTCCTCCGGATGAACAGCTACAGCCGTATCGCCAAGCATCGTCTCCGGACGAGTCGTTGCGACCGTTATGAAGCCGGAGCCGTCCTTAAGCGGATATTGGAGATGGTACAGGTTGCCGTTCACTTCTTTGTATTCTACTTCGATATCGGAGAGCGCCGTGCGTGCCGCAGGATCCCAGTTAATGATTTTTTTGCCGCGGTAGATGAGACCTTTCTCGTACAGACGAACGAATACTTCGCGAACCGCCTTGGAGAGACCCTCATCCAGCGTGAAACGCTCTCTGGAGTAGTCTAGCGAGAGGCCCATCTTGCCCCATTGATCACGAATCGTGCTCGCGTATTGATCCTTCCACTCCCATACCTTCTCCAGGAATGCTTCGCGTCCGAGATCGTAGCGGCTAATGCCCTGTTCGCGCAGCTTGCTCTCAACGCGAGTCTGCGTCGCAATGCCGGCATGGTCTGTTCCCGGCAGCCAAAGCGCATCATAACCTTGCATTCTCTTCGTGCGAATCAAGATGTCCTGCAAAGTAAAGTCGAGCGCATGCCCGATATGCAGCATGCCGGTTACGTTCGGCGGCGGAATTACAATCGTATAAGGCTTCGCGTCAGGACGCTTGCCCGCTTCGAAAAACTTGCCCTGCTGCCAATAGTCATACCATTTCTGCTCGGCTGCCTTCGGATCGTAAGTCGTCGGCATTTCCGTAGACGTAGTCGTTGTTTGATTTTCTGACATTGATTCCATCCTCCATACATCGATATAAATACAAAAAAACCTCTCGCCCTCATAATAAAGGACGAAAGGTTTAGCTTCCGTGGTACCACCTTTGTTTCACGCAAAAACATCATTCGCGCGACACTCGAACAGATAACGGCTGCAGCCGGCCTGACTTAGGCGGGCGAGAGATGCATTGTTTCGCAAACTCTCCGCTTGATCCAGGCAACTCCGGGGCGACCCGTAGCAGTCACTTCCTGCAGAACCTCTCAGCGTAACGGTTCCGCTCTCTGAAGGCTTCACTGCGTACTATTCCCCTTCAACGTCTTTATGACACTTATATGTATACATAATACCGTTGTTATGCGCTAGAGTCAACTTTAGCAGGTGAAAAACCCATCGTTTTGACATAAATCTCACCTCGTGTAAGAGCATGTTTCTTCTTACAGAGAGAAGCTCGGTGTAGGATCCACCTCTGAAATTGAATATAGGCTCTTACAGCGCCATTAAAAAGTTCGAATAGGCTCGCGCGCCTCGAATATGGTCTTACAGAGATAGACTGGGTTTGTGATCGCCTCTGTAAGTGCGCATAGGCTCTTACAGCGCGATTACGAAGTTCGATTACGCACGCGTGCCTCGTGTAAGAGCATATATGGTCTTACAATGAGAGACTGAGTGTGTGATCGACCCTGTAAGTGCATATAGGCTCTTACAGCGCGATTACGAAGTTCAATTACGCTCGTACGCCTCGTGTAAGAGCATATTTGTTCTTACAGAGAGAAGCTTAGTTTGTGATCGCCCCTGTAAGTGCATATAGGCTCTTACGGCGAAGATACGAAGTTCGATTAGGCTCGTATAGTGCGTTCCATAAAAAAGGTCCTTCACAGTTCACGAATGAACGAGTGATAGGACCCATTTTTATTGATTAAGGATTTCACGGAATATAAAGCAGTTGCCCTTCCGACACGGCCGACTCATTAAGATTATTGCGCACTAATATTTCTCGAGGATTAATGCTGTAGCGAAGCGCAATCGAATCAAGCGTCTCATCGCGCTGAACAATGCATAACCGGATCTTGCGGAATTCATTCTCCTCTGCATTGCGGCCGAGGAATAAGTTCTTCCACTCAATCTCGTCGCCGGACGACAGCGCACGCGCATCCTCAGCCGCTTGCTGAGTAGCGATCTCTTGCTCGGCTGCCTGACGGGCAGCTTGCTCGCGGCGGCTCGTCTGAAGCAGCGTCATAATGCCGACATTAGGCGGCTGTTCAGCTTGCTCCTCCGGAGGTTTGCTTGCGAAGGCGACGCGCGGCTCTTGCTTCTCAGGCTGCTGAACGACTTGCTGCACAGCTTGCTGAGATGCTTGCTGAGCTTCCAGCTCCGCCTCAAGCTCGCGCTGAGCTTGCTCTTCAAGCGCCAGAAGCGCATACGCTTCGGCGAAAGCTGCCTCTTCCTCAGCTTGCTCCTCTGCCTGCTCCAGCTCCTCATTCCGTTCCTGCTCGGTGAACTCGCTTGGTTCGTCCACATATTGAGAAGAGGAGGCGAGCCACCCGTCATCGCTATTCTGTTGAGAGGCAAGCGTAATTTCCTGCTGCTCCTCCCGAGGCTGTCTGCCGTCGTTCACCGCGAATAGCTGTGAAGACGACCAGCCTGAATCATTCGGAGATGATGAGATCGACACGGTTGCCTCACGCTCATGCTGGATCTCATTCTCCCGTTCCTGCGCTTGCGCTTGTGCTTGTGCTTCGGCGATTCGCTGCTCGAAGCCCTCCGCTGACGCATAGAAGGACTCGTCCTCTGCTATGTACGCCGGCGCCTCTTGTTGGAACGCATTGTCCTGTATAGGCTCTTGTTCCTGTTCCTCTCCGGGCTGCTGCGAACCATAGAAGCTCCGTTCATGAACGACCGTAATCGGCTCTTCTCTCCACGCCTCCTCAGGCTCTTCCACAGGATCGACGGAGATGCCGCGCAACGACAAGACGCCAGTAACGTTCAACGTTCTGGCTGACAGCAGATCCACATCAAAGTTGTCGATATCGATGGAGATATCGTCCAGCCTTGATATTCGGTTCATCGGCAGCGTAATTTCAACCGGAATCCAGTGCTCCAGCACAAGCGGCGCTTCTTCCGCATTTTGCCCCCGATATACGCCGCTTAGAAGCAGCTGACCCTTCAATACCGCATGATCCCCCTGATCGATCACTTGGATGCGTGGAACCAGCTCGATTTCCTCCAACTCATCGATAGCCGCAACGTCGTCCGGCAGATGAACGCGCTCATACACATCAAAGCGTAACCCACTCGTTTGTTCCGACACGCCTAAGTCCTCCCTTCTCGTACTGAATGCTCGGAAGCGTTAACGGCTGCCGCCTTCCGCAGGACGGCAATGAAGACCGTTACGCAAGCCATATAAGATGAGGATGAGCACAAAGCTTATCCTCACTTATATTTAAAGTTACATTCACTACTTATCTATATGGTTGGATAGGCTAGAGCATGACTTTTATTTACATGCCGCTGACGGATGATACGAGCTTTTCCAGCCAAGACGGCCATGCTGCAACGACCTCTATCGTCTCTCCAGTCCATGGATGAGGGAATAGCAGCCGCTCACCGTGCAGCGCTTGGTGGGTTAGCAGTCGCGTGTTTCCGCCATACAGCTCATCGCCAACGACCGGATGACCTATATAGCTCATATGAACACGTATTTGATGCGTCCTTCCCGTCTCGAGCCGAACGCGGACAATCGAAGCTTTCGCATACGCCTCCACTCTCTCATAGTGAGAGACGGCATGTTCGCCCGATGGCGTTACCATACGCCTAGCTCTATGATGACGATCCTTGCCGATCGGCTCGTCAATCGTACCAGCTCGCTTCGCAAGCTTGCCTTGAACGACCGCAATATATTGCCTATCAATTGTCTTGTCCCGCATCGCTTCATCGAGATTCCACTGAGCCAGATCGCACTTCGCATAGAGGACCGGTCCTGACGTGTAATCATCAAGCCTATGAATATGGCGCAGCGGCAATGGATCCTTCGCTTTCAGCGCATGCCTTGCGGCAGCTTCATCCAGCGTTCCCCGCTCCCCCGCATACGTCTCATGAACCTTCATCCCTGCCGGCTTATGGAACACGACGCAGAAGTCGTCCTCGTACAGCACGGGTGGAATATCGATCGTCGGTCCCGATATCGCCTGGCGATAGAAAGGATGCGTCTTCGGATCAACAGCCGGGAACGTAAGCAAACGAAGCTTATCGCCTTCCCACTTGATGCCGCCTACCGAGAACAACCGATTCACCCATTTTTCCGAAAAGAGTCCTCGAGCCAGCAGCCATTTCCTCACTTCATGCGGATGGCTTCCGGCTTCTGGCTGTTCAAGCTCCCCTGTTCCCTTACCAGCGTCAGCAAGCGCCGACCAGTCTAGCTCGAGCCATTCTCCATTACGAACTGCTTGTTCCATTCTCATTGCCGCCTCCTATGTTCATCTCGTCCCACAACAAACCCTCCTAATGCCTGCTGCTATGCAATGCAATTAAGAGGGTGTGTGGCGAGCTAGTTATATCTCATATGCTACAATCTGCTGAACGCGATATCATGCGCAGCAATCGTCGCATCAATGTCTTCATCCGAATGGGCAGCCGATACGAACATACCCTCGAACTGCGATGGCGCAATATTGACGCCAAGGTCAAGCATAGCTGCGAAGTAAGCCTTGAAGCGAGTAATATCAGACGTCTTTGCCGTCTCGAAGTTAATAACGAAGTTATCCGTGAAGAATGGACAAACCATCGAGCCAACGCGGTTAATCGTATTCGCAATACCGTGCTTACTGGCGTTCGCTTCGAAGCCGAGCTGCAGCTTCACGGCTTGGCGTTCCAATTGCTCATACACTTCTGGCGTTAGCAGCTTAAGCGTCGTATAGCCCGCCGCCATAGCCAGCGGATTGCCCGATAGCGTACCTGCTTGGTAGATCGGACCGCTTGGCGCGATCTGCTCCATGAGCTCGCGCTTGCCGCCGTATGCGCCAACCGGCAAGCCGCCGCCGATCACTTTGCCGAAGCAAGTCAGATCCGGCGTTACGCCGTACAGTCCTTGCGCACAGTTGTAGCCGACACGGAAGCCGGTCATTACTTCGTCGAAAATAAGAATAGTGCCGTATTTCTCCGTCACGTCGCGCAGTCCTTGCAGGAAGCCGGGCAGCGGCGGTACTACGCCCATATTGCCGGCGATCGGCTCCACGATAACGCAAGCGATCTCCTCGCCAAATTTCTCGAACGCCAGCTTCACAGACGCTAGATCGTTGTACGGGACGGTAATTGTATGCGAAGCGACATGCTCCGGGACACCCGGACTGTCCGGCAGTCCAAGCGTTGCAACGCCAGAACCCGCTTTGATCAGCAAGCTGTCGGCGTGGCCGTGGTAAGAGCCTTCGAACTTCAGAATCTTGCTGCGTTTCGTATAACCGCGCGCGAGACGCAGGGCGCTCATCGTCGCTTCCGTTCCCGAGTTGACCATACGGACGATATCCACCGATGGCACACGCTCTACGACAAGCTCGGCCATCAGCGTCTCCAGCTCGGTCGGAGCTCCGAAGCTCGTGCCTTTCTCGGCTGTACGCTGGATCGCTTCAATCACTTCCGGATGCGCGTGACCCATAATAAGCGGACCCCATGAACCGACGTAATCAATATAGCTGTTGCCGTCAATATCGTAGACGCGGCTGCCTTCGCCGCGATCCATGTAGACGGGATTAAGATCTACCGACTTGAAGGCGCGCACCGGACTGTTCACACCGCCGGGGATTACCTTCTTCGCCCTTGCGAATGCTTCTACGGAACGCGAGTTGTTAGCGATACGAGAATGGTTGCTCATCTTGTTAAGCCTCCCCTTTCAGCCAGCGCGCAGCGTCTTTCGCATGGTAGGTAATGATAATATCAGCGCCTGCGCGCTTCATACCCGTGAGCGTCTCCAGCACAATCGCCTTTTCGTTAATCCAGCCGTTCGCGGCTGCTGCCTTTACCATCGAATACTCAGCACTTACGTTATATGCGACAACCGGCAAATCATAGTTTTCTTTCAGCAAGCGCACGACATCCAAGTAAGCCAGTGCCGGCTTCACCATTAGCATATCCGCGCCTTCTGCCACATCCGATTCCGCTTCGCGCAGCGCTTCGCGTACGTTAGCCGGGTCCATCTGATACGTCTTGCGGTCTCCGAATTGCGGCGCGGAATGCGCCGCGTCACGGAATGGACCATAGAACGCAGATGCGTATTTCACGGAGTAAGACAGAATCGGGATTTCGCTGTAGCCCGCTTCATCAAGCCCGCCGCGAATCGCATGGACGAAGCCGTCCATCATATTCGAAGGCGCGATAATATCGGCTCCCGCTTCGGCTTGCGATATTGCCGTACGCACAAGCAGCTCAAGTGACGCGTCGTTATCTACGGTAGCCTCACAGGAATGCTCGTCGACATGAACGACGCCGCAATGGCCGTGATCGGTAAACCCGCATAAGCATGTATCGGCAATAACGACAAGCTCAGGCGCCCATCCCTTAATCGCACGGATCGCTTGCTGCATAATGCCGTTAGCGTCGTAAGCCGATGTGCCGACTGCATCCTTATGCTCAGGAACGCCGAACATAAGCACCGACTGAACGCCGCTTGCGACAACGTCGCGAATTTCTTCCTCAAGGCGATCCATCGAGAAATGGTATACGCCCGGCATCGAAGGAATCTCTTCCTTTACGTTCACGCCATACGTTACAAAAAGCGGATATATAAAGTCATTAGCGCTTAGTACCGTCTCGCGCACCAGGCTGCGAAGGCCGGCTGTTCGGCGCAATCTGCGATTTCTCACTATAGGAAAGCTCATTTGAATAGTTCCTCCTCTACACGTTCGCTTTGGCCGCGCGATAGGCGGCAATAGCGTCTATTAAGCTGTCAATGGTCGAATGTTCAGGCTCTACCGTAACGGTAAGTCCCGCTTCTATTACAGTCTTCGATGTGATCGGACCGATACTGGCGATCGGTATGCCAGCGAGATGCCCAGCCGGATCCTCAATGCCTCTGCGTCTAAGCAATTCAAGCAGATTCGTTACCGTAGACGAGCTGGTGAACGTAATCATATGAATCCGCTTATCGCGCAGCCACGTAAGTGCCAGCTCGTCCTGCGTATCCGCCAGCACGGTCTCGTAGACATCAATCTCCACTGCTTCAAGCCCCTTAGCCTGAAGCTCTCTTGGCAGCACCTCGCGCGCCAGATCGCCACGCGGCAGCAATACTCTTTCGCCGGCTTTCAAGTGCGGATCGAGCTGCTCCAGCAGTCCCTCGGCATGGAATTGAACAGGCAGCTCTTCGAACGTCAAGCCGCGCATACGCAGCGCCTCGGCCGTCTTCGGACCGACGGCTGCAAGACGAGCACCGTGGAACCGCCGAATATCGATGCCGAACCGCTGCAGCCAGCGGAAGAAATAATCGACGCCGTTCACGCTCGTGAACATGACCCAGCTATAGTTCTCCGCTTGCTCTAGATGCGTTCTCAGCCTATCTATCGCTTCTGAATTCGAAGGCTCTTGCGTCTCGATAACCGGAAACTCGCAAGGCTCGCCGCCTAAGCTCTCAATCTGATCGGCAAGCTCGCTTGCCTGCGCCCGCGCGCGGGTAACCAGTATTCGCATGCCGAACAACGGCTTGTTCTCATACCATCTCAGCTTCTCCCGCTGCAGCACAACCTCGCCCACAACGATGACCGCGGGCGGCTGGAAGTTAGCCTCGCGGACGATGGCTTCGATCGTCTCGAGCGTACCGACGATCGTCTGCTGCTCCACTCTCGTCCCCCAGCGGACAAGCGCAACCGGCGTTTGCGGCGACTTGCCATGCTTGATCAGCTGATCGGCAATATAGCCGATCTTCGCAACGCCCATCAGGAAGATAAGCGTTCCTGTCGCATTCGTCACTTTGTCCCAATGAATCGAGCGGTCGAGCTTGTCCGGACTCTCATGGCCCGTTACGATCGACAGCGACGAAGCAAGATCGCGATGCGTTACCGGTATGCCCGCATACGCTGGTACGGCAATCGCCGACGTAATGCCTGGCACGATCTCGAACTCGACGCCGTTATCGTACAGCAATTCGGCCTCTTCTCCCACGCGGCCGAATATCGTCGGGTCGCCGCCCTTAAGGCGCGTAACGGTCTTGCCTTGAAGCGCCAAATCGACGAGCAATTGATTAATTTCCTCTTGTTTCATCGTGTGTCTGTCAGGCAGCTTGCCTACATAAATTTTCTCCGTGCCCGGCTTCACATGACGCAGCAGCCGAGGGCTGGCAAGCCGATCATATACGACGACATCGCACAGCTCAAGACATTCGCGCCCGCGAACGGTAATGAGCTTCGGATCGCCGGGACCGGCTCCGACCAAATAAACTTTCCCCTTATTCACCGGTCATCCCCCAATTCCTGCCAAAATACGATCAGCGCCGCGCGCGATAAGCGCTGCCGCCACATCCCGTCCAAGCTGTTCGGGATTCTTCCCCCTCAACTGTTCCTTAAGCAACGTCTCTCCGTCTGGCGAACCAACCATACCGGTCAGCTCCAATAGCGGCTCGCTTCCAGCGTCATCCAACAATACGGCATAAGCGCCGATCGGCACTTGGCAGCCGCCGTTCAGCGCGCCAAGGAAGCTGCGCTCTGCGCGGACGGCCAACTCGCTTTCTCTATCGTTCAGCAGCCCAAGCAGCTCTCTAATCTGTGCATCATCGCTCCGGCATTCGATGCCGAGCGCCCCTTGTCCTACCGCAGGGATACAGACATCAACCGGCACGGCTGCCGAAATGCGATCCTGCCATCCCATTCTTGTCAACCCAGCCGTCGCTAACACAACCGCATCGAAACCTTCCGTCTCTAGCTTACGGATACGGGAATCGATATTACCTCTGATCGACTCCAGCTTCAGGTCCGGTCTAACGTTCTTGAGCTGGCAAGAACGGCGCAAGCTGCTCGTGCCGACACGCGCTCCAACGGGCAAGTCTGACAGACTATGCAGGCCGTCCTTCATAACCAAGCAGTCTCTCGGATCGACGCGCAGCGGAATGGCTCCGTTCATTAAACCTTCCGGCAATTCATAGGGCATGTCCTTCATGCTGTGTACCGCCAAGTCGATATCGCCATCGATGAGCGCTTGCTCAATTTCCTTAACGAACAACCCTTTGCCGCCTACCTTGGACAACGTAACATCGAGAATCCGGTCGCCCTTCGTTACGATCTTCTTTACCTCAAACTTATAAGAGAAGCCTTGCTCGTCGCTTAGCTGCTGCAATTGATCGATCACTTGTCCTGTCTGCGTAAGCGCAAGCGCGCTCTGTCTCGTTCCTACAACGATCACTCGATGTGCATTAGCTGTTTCCTTCATTATGTAAGCCTCCCGTTATTCCGATGCGACGCAGCAGGCTGTTCAGCCATTCATGGTCGCTGCCTTCAACTTTTTCCCCGCTATCTGCGGCTGAAGCATCGCTCTTCGCCGCCTCAGCCGCTTCTAACGCCGCTAGCTTAAGTATAGCCTGTTTAGCTACTCGATCTATCTCGCTGTTCATGACAAGTGTTCGCAAACGGCGCAGACGGTCCACTGCTTCTATGTAACTTTCCCCGTATTGCGCTTCCAGCTCCTTCTTTATCGCTGCCGCTAGCGATGGGCTTGCGCCGGCTGTCGTCACCGACAGCAGCAGATCGCCCCGTCGAATGACAGAAGGAGCGAGAAAGTCGCCTTCGTCATGTAAATCCGCAGCATTCACCAGCGCACCGCAACGTTTGCCATCCGCTACAACTGCTGCGTTGACTTCGCGATTGCCTGATGCCGCGAATAGGAGCCACGCTCCGCTTGCATCGCTCTCTTTGTACCCTCTAAGCTCAATCCGCAACTTGCCTTCCTCGGCAAGACCGGCCAGCCGCTCCGTAACCTCCGGGCTGACGATCCTTACATCATCTGCACCGGCTTCCAATAAGCCGATGACCTTCCGCTCCGCAACGCCGCCTCCGCCGATAACGACGATTTTTTGGCCGCGCAATTGGAGGACGACCGGGTAATAGCCATTCATGCTTGATCCCCCATAGGATTGACCGAAATGATTATTAATGAAACCTAGAAACGTAATTAGAGAGCAAATTAATAAGCAACATCAGGAATGAAGCAATATAAAGCATTGCCATCTGCGGTCCCGGCCGCTTCTGCGCAGCCCGTTGATAGACGAAAATGATAAACAAGACTAGCGTGGCAACAGACGTCAGCACCTTAAAGTCCAGCAGCAGCGCGGATCTTCCTTCTACAATTAACGAAACTGCTGCAATCGCAAGCGACATCGCAAGCAGCGGTACACCGACAATCACAGCGCGATCCATATATCGCTCCATCATTTCCAGGCTAGGCAGCCTGCGAACCGCTTTGGTCCATTGCTTGCTCTTCAGACGATTGTGCAGAAACAAATACATGCCGGCAAACAGCGCCCCGAAGGTAAATACCGCATAAGCGCATAATACGAGACTAATATGAACATAGAGCAGCTCTCTTGTTGTCTGCCACAGTTCAGAGGACTGACCGTTATTCGTACTGCTGTACAGATTAAGAGCAAGTACGGCGAATCCGATCACATTTACGAAAAAGACGATAAAGTCGATTTTGAAAAACCGGCTTATAACTAGCGACACCGTAACGAGCAGCCATGAGAACCAAAGCCAATATTCAAAAGTAGATACGGGCGTCAGCTGAAAATGAGATACGGTTCTTACCGTGACGTAAGCAGTCTGCAAAACCCAAACAAAAATAAGCAGCCCTGTACCTATCCGCTTCGCTTTCCGGCTCGCATTCATGAAGTCGGAGAAGTAAAACAGAAGGCTCAGGGCGTAAACATAAAGTATCGCGTCGTACAGTACATTTTGTGTAACCATAGCGCCTCCATATTGCGGCCCTTAACTAAATTTCGCGGGCATCCTTTACTGAACAGCAGGTGCCAGCGCCGCGGCAGGTGCATGGTCTTGTATGTTTTTGGTTTGTGTTGCAGTCACAGGCCCCGATGCCGCTTGAAGCTCTGTTTGCCGCGTTTTTGTCATTTGTTCCTCAAGCGCGAACAGCTTGACGAACATATCCATCGCTTCGTCTGCTTTCTTCTCGCCTGCCATTTCCTTAATACGCAGGATCGGATCCTGCATCATCTGATTGACGATGCTTTTCGTCAGCTTGCGGATCACCTTCAACTGATGCTCATCGAGATCCGGCAGCTTATTCGTCAAGCTGTTCATCGTTTCTTCGTGAATATCGGCGGCCTTCGTCTGAAGAGCACGAATGAGCGGCACAACGCCCAGCGTCTTGTACCATTGCTCGAACAGTCCCATTTCTTCGACGATCATCGTTTCGATCTTGGCTGCTTCCTGGCGGCGCTGCTCCAAATTACTCTCCACAATGCCCTCCAAATCGTCAATATCATATAAAAAGACGTTGTCTACCGCCGCAATCGACGGCTCAAGATCCCGCGGAACAGCAATATCGATCATGAAAAGCGGCTTCGACTTTCTGCGCTTCATCGCTTCAGCAACCTGCCCCCTGGTGAGGACATAGTTCTCAGCTCCGGTGGAGCTGATGACGATATCCGCTTCATGCAGCCGCTGCGCCGCTTCCTCCATCGAGTAAGCTACGCCATTGAACTTGTCCGCCAGCTGCACAGCCCTTTCATAAGTCCGATTCACCACAATGACTCGCTCAGCGCCGTTCGCGTACAGATGCTTCGCCGTCAGCTCGCCTGTCTCGCCCGCACCTAGCACCATAACCGTCTTTTTGTTGAATTGTCCAAATATCCGCTTGCCAAGCTCTACTGCTGCGTAGCTGACGGATACAGCCGATTCGCCTATCGTCGTCTCGGTATGCGCCCGCTTCGCCATCGTTAGCGCTTGTTTGAACAGATGATTGAACAGCGTTCCCGTCGTTTTGAGCTGCTGCGCCTGCAGAAACGCGTCTCTCACCTGACCCAAGATTTGCGTTTCTCCAATGATCATCGAATCAAGCCCGCTCGTTAGTCGTAATAAATGCTCAATCGCTTTGTCATCTTCATACATATATAAATGGTTCGTGAACTGCTGTCTCGGCAGATTGAACCACTTCTCCATAAAGCTGCGAATATAATGACCGCATAGATGATGCCTGTCAACGACTGCATACATTTCCGTACGATTGCAGGTTGCTACAATGACACACTCCATGATGCTCTTCGTTTGAATGAGCTGCTTAAGCGCACCCGGCAATTCCCGTTCCGCGAATGCGAATCTTTCTCTCACTTCAACTGGAGCCGTCCGATAATTGAGTCCTACTGCGATAATGTGCATGCGCGATCACCTGCCTCCTTCTCTTGTCCGTCATAACCTTGATGTTATCGCTAATTATAACATAGTTCGACTTTCAGAAAATGTTCATTTATGAATAATGTTTGAAAAACTCCTATCCATTATTCCCTTTTCATACAAAGAAATAACCATGGATTAGATCCATGGTTATTTCGATATGCCAATCGGCCTAAAGCTCTTAGACAAGCTCGATTTGTTTCATTTTTTGTTCTACGACTTGCAATTCGCCCATTCCGCGTACAAGCTTCTTCGCATAAGTCGACTTCGGCTTAAGAACAGCGAGCATGTAATCAATCGCAAGTTGTGGATCTACAGTATCACCGCAGGTATAGCAGTCCAGTGCGGCAAATCCTCTCTCAGGATACGTATGAATCGAGAGATGACTCTCCGACAGCATTACAAGTACGGTTGCGCCTTGAGGATCGAATTGTTTCGCTTGCACCGATAGCACAGTAGCACCACAAGCTTCGGCAGCCTCCACCATGTGGTTTTGCAAAAATTCAGCGCTGTTCAGCAGTTCAAAATCTACACCCCAAGTATCAACAGCAACGTGTCTTCCGAAAGTTGAATATTCCATCCTTCGGTTCCCCCTTCCTAGGAATAAAATGTTTGAAAAATTTCATCCGCTAGGACCTACGTCATTCACTTCTCGAGGGATTAATCTCTCGCAACATAACCATGTCCTGAGTGAATCCTGGTTCCTATTATTCAATTGCAACAATGTTTTCAACGAATCTAAAAATAACATCTATCTGGGAGAAATGCAACAGGTTTTTTTAGCCCAAAATATCGTCGCCAGCCCCGTTTTCAATGTATGACTGTCAGGCTTGTCGCGAAACAGAAACGCTTGTTAGCCAGCCATATTATTTTTGGCGTCCTGCGGGCTGAATACCGAGATATGATCAACCTTCCCGGTCTTTTCTGATACAACGAATTTCAGCTGGTACTGCTTGTTTACTTCATAGGCGTATATATCGTCCGAACCGTTTTTTGTTTGTTCATCCGCTTTGCCAAGCGCCTTCTCTATATCTTTCAAAGCGATGGTGCGCAGCTCGCTTGCATAGGAACGGACATCGAATACCACCATGCCTTTGTTGTAACCGAAGGTGATGCCTTTATCCTTATACTCCGCATAAAGCCCCTTGCCCGCTGCATTGTTGCTGTCCGGTTTCCCCCACTTTTTCTCGATATCGTCGAAGAGGTCCGTATGTGCCGCGTATTGGCAATTCGGAACTTTGCCCTTCTTGGCCAGTTGGACGAGAGATCCGATTGTTACCGCTGCTTCCTCGTCGTCGGATGGAGTATGGCTGCCGCCGTTTTGTTCGCCCGTCCCATTCGGCGTTTCTGACGGCTCTGCGCTCGGATCAACGTCTTGGCTAGGGCTTGTCTGCTCAGCCTCGGACGGAGCTTCGCTTACGATTGGGTCCGGCTGTTCGCCGTTTTCCCCATTATTAGCATTGCTGCAAGCTGATAGCGCCAATGCCACGGAAAACGTTATGCCGACCGCAAACTTTTTGAAATTTTTCGATGGATTCATTTCTGTTCCAGCTCCTTTTGTGTAATCTCTGTGATGCTAATCGAAATCGTTTGAAAAACTTGCGACAAATCTTAGACGATCAAACCGGTCATGAGGTTACAAGTTGCATATAAAAAAGAGGCCGCGCAAGCGGCCTCCTGCTTATCCCTTATTAAACATTACGCTTCTAAAATAAACAGCTTCTTGGTCATATCCGCCAAGCGCTCGTCAATTCTGCCGATCTCCTCGGCTGCCGTCGCTTGATTGCGAAGGTCAAGAAGTTCGTTGACTGCGCCGTTAATCAATCCAATCTCTCGCTCGATTAAGCGGCTGCGGTATACGTTCTCAAGCTGCAAAGCCGTATCCTTACATTCAAATACGACCCGCTCGCCTGCAGCGGTTTGTTCCACAATGCTCATGACGGAACCATTCCTATAATGATAGATCATCGTATAATGACTATAAATCCGGTTGACGATCGCGTTGCCTCGGAAAGCGGAGACCGCTTTGCGCATTGCATTTGTCAGCCTTGGTCCTACAAGTCGGCAAGAAAGAACACATACGTAATAGTCTTGTCGACGCTCAAACGTCAACCTGACCTCTTCCCTCCCTGCTACGTCTTCGAGAACGAGCTCCTGATTGCCGCCATCCAGCACAAGCACCTGAAGGTGTATTTGCTGCTCTTCGAACAATCGAATGAATCCCGCCATCTCCGTGGCCGTTAACTGCAGTTTGGCATTTACATACTCTGTGGCTAGCCGCTTAGCCATAAAAATCTCCTCAATTCTTTGACTTGCCCGAATCGATCGACGCGTCTCTCCGCGCGATTCATCGTTCACGTCGGTTCGTTAGATTAAGTATATTATACGTGATCCCATCAATATATTCCTGCCGTCCGCACGCGATATTCTTGCATATAACTGAAAATAACGCAGGAATTCACGAGGAATGCCGCATTTCTCCCTATATCCTCTGCTTTAGAGTGGAAGTTGCTGCACTTGCTACCTTAAGTAGCAATCGTCTCCATAATAACGTCCCAGAGCTGCTCGCGGCCAAGCCCTGTTTCCGACGAGAATAAGATGATAGAATCTCGCGGGTCGACGCCAAGCGTTGTTTTGACCATCTTAACATGCTTGTCCCACTTCGACCTTGGAATCTTGTCCGCTTTCGTGCAGACGATGCATGTAGGAATTTCATAATGCTTAAGCCAATCGTACATGAGCTGATCGTCCTTGGACGGCTCATGGCGAATATCGATGACGAGCAGCTGCAGCTTAAGCTCCTTGCGATCTCTAATATAGGTTTCGATCATCGTGCCGAACTTCTCGCGCTGTGTTTTGGACACCTTGGCATAGCCGTAACCCGGATAATCGACGAAGAAGACTGTAGCATCATTCTCGCAATTTACACGATAATAATTGAGCTGCTGCGTCTTGCCCGGCTGCGAGCTCGTTCTAGCCAAGTTTTTGCGCATAATCAGCTTATTGATGAGTGACGATTTCCCGACATTGGAACGCCCTGCCAGAGCAATCTCTGGCAAGGCGTCCTCCGGGTACTGGTGAGGCTGAACCGCGCTAATAATAAATTGAGCATCCATAATCTTCATGAAATTGTTGTACCTGCTTTCTGTTCCGTTAGAACCGGAAGCAGCGCATGCTGCAGAACCTCATCCATATGAGCGACAGGAATAAATTGCAGATCATTGCGCACGCTGTCGGGAATATCCCGCAAATCCCGTTCATTGTCTTTTGGCATCAGCACGGTCTTAATGCCCGCGCGATGCGCTGCCAACGATTTTTCTTTCAATCCGCCAATCGGAAGCACGCGGCCGCGTAGCGTAATCTCGCCCGTCATCGCCACTTCCTTGTTCACATAACGATTCGTTAACGCGGAGATCAGCGCTGTTGCGATCGTAATGCCTGCCGAAGGACCATCCTTAGGAATAGCACCCTCCGGAATATGAATATGAATATCGTTTTTCTCATGGAAGCCTGGATCGATGCCAAGCTCGATCGCCTTCGACCTCGTGTAGCTGAACGCCGCTTGGGCGGACTCCTTCATAACGTCCCCAAGCTTGCCCGTCAATGTCAGCTTGCCGCTGCCCGGCATAACGGTCACCTCGATGACGAGCGTATCGCCGCCGACCTCCGTCCAAGCTAGGCCTGTAACGGCGCCAATCTGATTCTCGCTTTCCGCTAAGCCGTAACGGAACTTGGATGGTCCAAGCCATTCCTTAAGCTTATCGATTGTTACCTCCAGCGTCTCCGCTTCCTCATTCGAGACGAAGAACTTCGCTGCTTTGCGGCATATCGACGCAATCTGCTGCTCTAGGTTACGCACGCCGGATTCACGGGTATATCCACGTATCAGCTGCAGCAGCGTATCTTCGGATACGACAAGCTGCTCCTCCGTAAGACCGTGCTCCTTCTTCTGCTTCGGCAGCAAATACCGCGTACCGATCTGCAGCTTCTCAAGCTCCGTATAGCCCGGAATGTAGAGTACCTCCATCCGATCAAGCAATGGACGCGGAATGTTGTGCATCGCATTCGCGGTCGTAACGAACATGACGTTAGAAAGATCGAACGGCACTTCGATGAAATGGTCGCTGAAGTTGCTGTTCTGCTCAGGATCAAGCACCTCAAGCAAGGCAGAAGCAGGATCTCCGCGGAAGTCCATCGCCATCTTGTCGATTTCATCAAGCAGGAATACCGGATTAAGCGAACCGGCTGTCTTCATCCCTTGAATAATACGTCCCGGCATCGCGCCGACATAAGTCCGTCTGTGGCCGCGAATCTCAGCCTCGTCGCGTACGCCGCCGAGCGAGATACGTACGAACTTGCGTCCGAGCGACTTCGCTATCGACCTGGCAAGCGATGTCTTGCCGACACCCGGAGGTCCTACTAGACAAAGGATTGGTCCTTTGAGCTTCTTCACAAGCTGCTGGACGGCTAAGTACTCCAGCACGCGCTCCTTCGGCTTCTCGAGACCGTAATGATCGTCGTTCAGCACTTCCTCAGCTTTGCTAATGCTGAGATCATCATCTGTCTGCTTATCCCAAGGCAACGATAACAGCCAATCGATATAATTGCGGATAACGCCGCCTTCGGCGGACGAGGCAGGCATCTTCTCGAGCCGATCGATTTCCTTCTCGATCTTCTCCTTCACAGACTCGGGCACGCCGGATTCGGCAAGCTGACTGCGCAAATCCTCGATCTCGCCGGCGCGGCCTTCCTTCTCGCCAAGCTCCTTCTGGATCGCTTTCATCTGCTCGCGCAAATAATATTCCTTCTGCGTCTTCTCCATCTGCTTCTTGACGCGCTGGTTGATCTTGCGCTCCAGCTCCAGCACCTCGCGCTCGTTGTTCAAGATGTCGAGCAGCTTCTCCAGCCGCTCGCGAGCGCCGATCGTCTCTAGGATATCTTGCTTATCCTTAATCTTCAGAGAGAGGTGGCTCGTGATAACGTCAGCGAGCCTGCCTGGTTCGTCAATGTCGGACACGGCAGCATGCGTCTCCGGCGTTACCTTCTTCGACAACGAGATATAATGCTCGAACTGGCTAAGCACCGTGCGCATAAGCGCGTCGACCTCAGGATCGTCCGTTTCCTGCTCAGGCAGCTCTTTCACCGCTACTTCGTAAAATTCATCGTTCGGCACATATTCCTGTATCTCCGCGCGAACAACGCCTTCAACCAGCACTCGGATCGTTCCGTTCGGCAGCTTCATCATTTGCCTTACTTTTGCGATCGTACCGACCTTATATATATCTTCCTCCGTCGGCTCCTCAATGTTCACTTCGGATTGTGAGCAGAGCAAGATCATATTCTCCTCGACCATTGCCCTCTCTAGCGCCCGAACCGATTTGTCCCTGCCCACATCAAGGTGGAGAACCATGCTGGGATAAACGAGTAGCCCCCGTAACGGAAGCAGGGGCAGCCGACGACGACCTTTCGATTTATTAGGTCCCATTCCAGCACCTCCAATTGTATACGTCTACCCTATATTACCACATCGCAAAGTACAAAATCTAAATGCCGGCGAATTCCTTATTATTCAGCTGATTCAGCTTGCAAATAAGGAACCCCCGATGCGATGAACAACTCTGTGCCGATCGGCGCATCCACAGTCTTCTCCACAATAGTCGACTCAGGGAAAACAATGCCAAATACTTCTTCGACGCGTTCAACAGGTATCACCTTCAGCCCGTTCAAATCAGCGAAGATCGCCTGCCAGTTCTCACGCGGAATAATAACCTTCTCAGCGCCTGCTTGGAAAGCAGCCTCTACCTTCGCCAGCACGCCGCCTACCGGCTTCACGTTGCCGTGTATGCCGACCTCTCCGGTCATCGCCAACTTATTGTCGATCGGCAAGCCTTTGATAGCAGACGTGATCGCCGTAGCCATTGCAATACCTGCTGACGGGCCGTCAATCGGCGTTCCGCCAGGGAAGTTGATATGCAGGTCGAAGTCTTGCGGATTAAGCCCGATACGGCGCAATACAGTCAGTACATTCTCGACAGAACCCTTCGCCATGCTCTTACGGCGAAGCGTCCTGGAGCCGCCTCCTAACTCTTCTTCCTCCACGACACCCGTTATCGTGAATTGACCGCGTCCTGCCGCTGCCGGAATAGCGCTAACCTCGATCTCAAGCAGCGTGCCCATATTCGGTCCGTATACGGCAAGCCCGTTCACGAAACCAACCTGCGGCGCCGCAGGCACCTTGCGGTCCGGTCTCGGCGGAATTTGGCTGCTATTTACAACCCATTCGATATCACCGGCCGAAATACTATCCCGCTTCTCGGATAAAGCTACTCCTGCTGCCAGCTGAATAACATTGACCGCTTCGCGGCCGTTTGTCGCATAACGCTTCACGACCTCGATCGCTTCCGGGCATGGCGCGAAGCCGATCTTCTTCACTGCGTTCTCAGCGACTTGCGCAATTTCATCTGCCAGCAGCGGTCGGAAGAATACCTCCATGCAGCGCGAGCGAATAGCAGGCGGGATTTCCTGAGGCGAACGCGTTGTTGCGCCTACGAGACGGAAGTCTGCCGGCAGCCCGTTCTGGAATATATCATGAATATAAACAGGAATATTCGCATCCTCAGAATTGTAATAGGCGCTCTCGAGAAATACTTTGCGGTCTTCCAGCACCTTTAACAGTTTATTCATTTGAATCGGATGCAATTCTCCGATTTCGTCAATGAACAGAATGCCGCCATGGGCTTTCGTAACCGCGCCGGGTTTCGGCTGCGGTATACCCGCCACACCCATCGCTCCAGCGCCTTGGTAGATCGGATCATGAACAGACCCGATCAGCGGATCGGCAATACCCCGCTCGTCGAAGCGCGCTGTCGTCGCATCGATCTCGGTGAACTTCGCCTCCGGAAGGAATGGCGAGCTTGGATTTTTCTTCGCTTCTTCCAATACGACACGCGCGGCAGCCGTCTTACCGACTCCAGGCGGTCCATAGATAATTACATGCTGCGGGTTCGCGCTGCATAATGCAGCCTTAAGCGCCCTTAGCCCATCGCGCTGACCGACAATGTCCTGCATGGCCTGCGGGCGCGTCTTCTCCGCGAGCGGCTTCGTAAGCGAAACTGACCGCAGCTTGCGCAGCTTATCCATTTCCTTGCGCGATTCCCGATCGACCGCAGAGCGGTTCGTCTTCTGATTACGCAGCAAATTCCAAAAATACAAGCCGATAACGACGGCAAAAAACACTTGAATCAACATTAACACGACACTTAAACTCATTTATTTCCGCTCCTCTCATACCGCCTGTTTCTCGAAGGCATCCGTATTATGTCAGTATTGCCTCTTGGCAATAGGAATAATCGCATTTGGTAAAACTTCGGCTCAAGTATTTCTACCCTGCCGCATCGATCCTAACTGATTCAGACTAATTCGCTCCAACCCGCTCCCACCTTTTGCGTTTGTCGTAGCTGCGATCCTTAATTTACCACCTATTATGGAAATTATTCGCATCTAAGAGCATATGTGTGCTTACAGCGTGCTTTCGAAGTAGGTGCGTGGCGGCATTGCCATCATTTGACGCCGAATAAAAAAAGGCCAGCCAGAGCATTCTGGCTGACCTCATAAATAAAGGGCCTCCCCGACGAATAGAGTCGGCATAGGCCCAATAACATTTAAGCGTGCGTATGATGTTTGCGCCCCGGGATCTCGCCGGTCGCTTCGTATACACGGACGATTTCGTCAATTTCCTTCTTGAGCTCGTTCAACAGCTCTGCTTCCGGTACTTTACGAATCATTTCCCCGTAACGGAACAGCATCCCTTCGCCGCGAGCGCCGGCGATGCCAATGTCAGCTTCGCGAGCTTCGCCCGGACCGTTAACCGCGCAGCCGAGCACCGATACTTTGATCGGCACCTTGATCTTCGATATATAGTCCTCGACCTCGTTCGCGATTGAGAATAAGTCGATATCAAGACGGCCGCAGGTCGGACAAGAGACTAGTGTTGCTGCGTTCGTAATCAAGCCGAAAGTCTTGAGCAGCTCGCGAGCGACTTTAACTTCTTCAACCGGATCTGCGCTTAGGCTGATCCGCACTGTATTGCCGATGCCGAGCGCCAGCAATGCGCCGATGCCTGCCGAGCTCTTGATCGTACCCGTGTGCAATGTGCCAGCCTCTGTAATACCAAGATGCAGCGGATATTTGATCTTCTCAGCTGCCATCGAATAAGCCGCTATTGCCATCGGTACGTCGGACGCCTTAAGCGACACGATAATATCATGGAAATCGAGCTCTTCGAGAATGCCGATATGGAACAAAGCGCTTTCGACCATCGCTTCCGGCGTTGGATAACCATACTTCTCTAACAGATGGTTCTCAAGCGAGCCTGCGTTGACGCCGATCCGGATCGGAATGCCCTTCTCCTTGCACGCTTTAACAACCGCCTCAACCTTCTCGCGGCGGCCGATATTGCCTGGGTTAATACGCACCTTGTCGACGCCGTTCTCGATCGCCGCAAGCGCCAAGCGGTAATCGAAGTGAATGTCAGCAACTAGCGGAATATGAATGCGTTTCTTAATTTCTTTAATCGCATCCGCCGCTTCCTTGTTATTGACGGTTACCCGGACAACCTGGCAGCCAGCCTCCTCGAGACGCAGTATTTCAGCTACAGTCGCTTCCACATCGGCGGTCTTCGTCGTACACATGCTTTGAATGATGACTTCATTGCTGCCGCCGATCGTCAGATCGCCGACCTTCACCGCTACCGTATCTTGACGTTTGTACATATTACCAATCTCTCCCATGAACGTCAAAGTCCACCCCGCAAGCTTATGGCGAAAAAAGCCGCAGCTAGCAAGGTGGAAACAATGACGGTAATCTCGCTCTATATCATACGTTTGTTATTTGAAAAGGTAGCTTACGCGCTCTCTTCCTTTTTCTTGCCCTTCTTCGCCGTCAACTCAGGCATCATCTTTTCCTGTACGGATTGCTCCGTAATCAGGCAGTTCTGCACGTCGTCACGGGAAGGAACCTCATACATCACTTCCAGCATAATGCCTTCGATGATCGCACGCAGGCCCCGCGCGCCGGTATTACGCTTAATCGCTTCCTTGGCGATCGCATCAAGCGCAGCCGGCTCGAAGTCGAGCTTCACATTGTCCATCTCAAGCAGCTTCTGGTACTGCTTCACGAGCGCGTTCTTCGGTTCGGACAGAATCCGAACGAGTGCCGGCTCATCAAGCGGCTCCAAAGTAGAGATAACCGGCAGACGTCCTACAAACTCAGGGATTAGCCCGAATTTGAGCAAGTCTTCAGGCAATACCATCGATAGGTATTCGCCCGGTTTCAAGTCCTTCGTTAATTCGCCAGTGGAGTTGAAGCCGATAACCTTCTTGCCGATACGGCGTTTGATCAATTGCTCCAGGCCGTCGAACGCGCCGCCGCAAATGAACAAAATGTTCGTCGTATCGATCTGAATGAACTCTTGATGCGGATGCTTGCGTCCACCTTGCGGCGGAACGGATGCAACCGTACCTTCTAGAATCTTCAGCAATGCTTGCTGTACGCCTTCACCGGATACGTCGCGCGTAATGGACGGATTCTCCGATTTGCGGGCTACTTTATCAATTTCGTCGATATAAATAATACCGCGTTCCGCTTTCTCAACATCATAGTCGGCGGCTTGAATAAGCTTGAGCAAAATGTTCTCTACGTCCTCGCCTACATAACCAGCTTCCGTAAGCGAAGTCGCGTCCGCAATCGCGAACGGAACATTCAGAATTTTCGCCATTGTTTGAGCCAATAGCGTCTTACCCGAACCTGTAGGGCCTAGAAGCAAAATATTACTCTTCTGAAGCTCGACATCCTCGATCTTGCTGCCGGAGTTGATCCGCTTGTAATGGTTGTAAACCGCAACGGACAACGATTTCTTAGCAAACTCTTGACCAATAACATACGAATCAAGAATAGCGCGAATGTCCTTCGGCTTCGGAATATCCTTCAGATCAAGCTCTTCTTCGTTACCGAGCTCTTCTTCTACGATTTCCGTGCATAGCTCGATGCACTCATCACATATATATACGCCGGGACCGGCTACCAGCTTGCGCACTTGATCCTGCGACTTGCCGCAGAAAGAACATTTCAACTGGCCTTTTTCGTCGTTGAATTTGAACATGGAATCACCCCTTCAATTAAATCGTTACACTACAGGCGAAGTAATGACTTTGTCGATCAGACCGTAAGCGAGTGCGTCTTCCGCGCTCATAAAGTTGTCGCGGTCGGTATCGCGATCGATCTTGTCATATGGTTGACCCGTACGTTCAACGTAAATATTGTTAAGCTTCTGCTTCGTCTTCAAAATCCAGTCCGCGTGAATCTTAATATCGGACGCTTGACCACGAACGCCGCCAAGCGGCTGGTGAATCATGACTTCCGCATTCGGAAGCGCGAAGCGCTTGCCCTTCGCTCCCGCAGTTAGGAGCAGCGAACCCATACTTGCTGCCATGCCCATGCAGATCGTGGACACTTCAGGCTTAATATATTGCATCGTATCGAAAATACCCATACCAGCGGTTACAGATCCGCCAGGAGAGTTAATGTACAGATGGATGTCTTTCTCCGGATCGTCGGCCGCCAGGAACAGCAGTTGTGCAATAACGGAGTTTGCAACGTCATCATCAATTGCGCTCCCAAGGAAAATGATGCGGTCCTTCAGCAAGCGGGAGTAAATATCGTAAGAACGCTCCCCGCGGTTTGTTTGTTCGACTACGACAGGTACCAGATTCATGCGACCAACCTCTTTTCGTTTATGGCTTTAAGTACTTCCTTATTGTAACACGTCATCGTAGTGATGTCATTTTTCCAATAATACAGTATACGATGGCGGCCGTTCGATATGTACGGAGATTAGCCTCCGAGTCAAGCACATTTTCATATGTAGGGTCAAAATAAGGCACGTATATTACGCGCCTTATTTTGAAATGTTGCTTATGTTGTTGTAGATTGATTTTGATTATGCGTATTAAACCGTTTTGCTGTTATCAAGCAAGAACTTGATCGTTTTGCGAAGCAATACGTCCTCTTGCAGGTTCGCAATGTTGCCGTTGCGAGTGAAGATGTCGCGCAGCTCTTCTGCAGGGCGGTTGTACGATTTGGACAACGTCTCAAGCTCAGCTGTCAGATCTTCTTCGCTTACGGAGAAGCCTTCAGCTTTCGCGATTGCGTCAAGCACCAGGTTGTTGCGAACGCGTTTCTCAGCGTCGGAACGCATTTGCTCGCGAAGCACGGATTCGTTCTGGCCAGAGAACTGGAAGTACAGATCCATGTTCATTCCTTGCATTTGAAGACGGTTCTCGAAGTCTTTGATCATGTAGTCCGTCTCGGTTACGATCATCGCTTCAGGGATTTCAACTTCAGCAGCCGCGGTAGCTTTGTCAACGACAGCAACTTCGCGGGCTTGCTCAGCTTCTTTCTCTTTGCGCTCTTTCAGCTTGCTTGACAAGTCTGCTTTGTACTCGTCAAGCGTGTCGAACTCGCTAACGTCCTTCGCGAACTCATCATCCAAAGCTGGAAGCGACTTGCGCTTGATCTCGTGCAGTTTAACAGCGAATACCGCTGCTTTGCCTGCAAGGTTCTCAGCGTGGTAGTCTTCAGGGAACGTTACAGTAACGTCCTTGAAATCGCCGAGCTGCATGCCAACTACTTGATCCTCGAAGCCAGGGATGAACGAGTTCGATCCAAGCTCAAGGGAATAACGCTCTGCTTTGCCGCCTTCGAATGGAACGCCGTCAACGGAACCATCAAAGTCGATAACTGTGATGTCACCGTTCTGAGTAGCGCCTTCTTCTACAACCGACAATTCAGCGTGGCGTTGTTGCAGACGCTCAAGCTCAGCCGCAACCTCTTCTTCTGTTACTTCAGCCGCTGCTGCTTCAACTTCAAGGCCTTTGTATTCGCCAAGCGTTACTTCTGGCTTAACGATTACTTTCGCTTTGAATTTGAACGATTGGCCTTTGGCGAATTGCTCAACATCGATCTCCGGACGGTCAACCGGCTGAAGATTGTTCTCGTTCACTGCTGCTGTGTAAGCGTCAGGAAGCAGGATGTCGATTGCATCCTGGTACAGGCTCTCCACGCCAAAGCGGGATTCAAAGATACCGCGAGGTACTTTGCCTTTACGGAATCCAGGTACATTCACTTTACTTACGACTTTCTTAAACGCTTGATCCAGCGCTGTTGCGACTTGCTCCGCTTCAACCTCAACATCGATAGACACGATGTTCTTGTCTATTTTTTCCCAAGTTGCTTTCATTTTATGCCTTCCCCTCCAAAATTGCACGTACTTCGCTTATTTTCACGTTCCATAAACCATTCCATTATAAACAAGATGGACGAGCTTTTCAAGGCTGAGGTTCATCCGGCTCTGACGGCTGCAATACCGCAACCTGCCTAAGCGCTCTGCAAGCTTGCTCATATTGAAATCTTAACGATTCGGTAATGCCGTATGTATCGCGTATATCATCGTCGTTCGCCGATCCGTATACGGTCAGCAATAGCGTAAGATGAAGCGCCGCAGCAAAGCAATCGACGGTTCCTTCATCTTCTCTAAGCATCCATTTGTAAGCCGCCGTCCCATACAAAAACTGCAGACTTTCCTTCCAAAGCTCTTTGGCAAAATGAGGCAGCGTCGGATCATCGACTTCGGCCACCTGTTCAGCCCGCTCCAAAATTTGGTTGATCTGACTCGGAAAGTCGTCCAAAGAGAGCGGCGTTTCGTCGAGCTCAAGCTCGACTTGCTCATCGAGCCTTTCAATTGTCAAAGAGCCTTGAGCACCGCGCTTTCGCAAGCATTGCAGCGCTTTGAATTGAACGACTGGATGAACTTGCTTCGTTACGAGCCAGTTCACAATCGTTGCGTCCACCTGTTCACTTTGTATGTATGCCGCTCGTTCAAGCGCAAGCATCTGCTGATCAATCATAGGATGATTCTGCATAATGTACATCACTTGATTAATGTATGTCTCATCCTGCTCAGGCGGGTTCAGCAGCTCCGCGCGAATAGTATCCTCGCTCGGCTCCTTCTCGGGAATCGCAAGCACATAACCTGTACCGTCGTCTCCGCCTCCTCCTTCAGGAAAAGCCATATCGAGCCATGTGAGAAGACTGTTCCACTCCTCATAGTGGCGTTCGTCCTCCCCTTGGCATTGCAGCAGGAAACGCAATAGCTCCTTGGCCTCCCCATACTGCTCCGATTCCAGCATTCGGGTAAGATGAATTTGATAATGATCCAGCATGCTAGGGAACAAATATACGTTATCCTTGTTGTCGCCTTGTGGGTCAATGGGAGTTGTAATGCTAACACCGCCTTCGTATACGCCATCTCATGCTTCTCGCCAGCTTGCGTAAGATTATACCACGGTCTGAGGAAAGAAAAAAACAAAAGCTGCTAGAAGACCGTTCGGCAGGTGCAACCAACTATTTTTTTGACAAAACCAAAAAAATGACTTGCAATACTAAAAACCTTCATGTTATATTATTACTCGTGTCCCAGTAGCTCAGCTGGATAGAGCAACGCCCTTCTAAGGCGTCGGTCGGGAGTTCGAATCTCTTCTGGGACGCCATTATATGAGCTCATTCAAAGCCTTGCCGCTGTCAGCGGCGGGGCTTTTTTTACATGTTTGCTAAATTTGCCATGTCCCTGCGCTATTGCTGTAGTAATTAAGCGCCTCATCCAGCTCTTGGCTTGCCTTAACCACTTGCGATGATGTCAACGATCCCGACTGCATATAGAGTTCGACCATCCGTTTGCGAAGGCTTTCGATTCGGGCTTTGGCATCCGTTCTTTGCATGTACATATGAACACTACCTCCTACTTCATTATGAATTGGTTATGAATAGGTTATACGTTTGCCGTCTCAAGCTTCGATACCAATTGCTGCATGCGAAGACTTGTCGGGCACTCTCTGCACGGCGCCGGCACCTGGTCTCCCTTTAAAGAATTGAATCGATGCTCGCATCGGTCACAGGATTCAAGCTCTTTGCCGATTAGTATTCGAATATGTCTTTTCTCTTGTCGGTCCGCAGCTGACGTTTGCCTGGATGTGATTACCTCTACAATCATCGATCGTTTCTTAGGAATGACCCTGACCTCCTTTGTCGGTTAAGCCGACTGAAATAGTGAACTTCTATATTCACCATACTAAATGAGAGTTGTTAGAAAAATTCCATGGAAGTTATTTGAAAAGTGATAAATTAGACGGCTTATCGGATAAAGTTTTTGAAAAGTGTTAGATCGGGACATTTGATGTATATTGCTACTCAAAAAGAAAGACCATTATCCTAGTAAAGGATATGGTCTCTCTGAATTTATAGCTATGCTAAACCGAAAGTGAAGCCTGTTTTTCCGTAACAAACTGGAAGAGGAGCTCCGCCTTCTCCTCAGTCAGCTCACCGCTATTGTCGAATACGAGAATCGATGAGGCCGGAATATCCCAATTGATCTGCGGCACGAAGTCGACTCTTTTCTCGAAGTCGCCCCAGTTGTCGAGCTTCCACTGGTCGCGTACGGTCTGTCTGCCGATAATCCGATTTTTCTGCATCGCGATGTCAGACAAAGTAACGACCACGACTTTCACGTCAACCGATTGTTTAGTAAGGCCGGCCGCTTGAAGGACGTCCTCGATCCATTGTTCATTTCTAAGCTCAGCTGTAAAAGGAGAAATCATGAACACATTTTGGCCTGCCGCAAGGTTCTCGATGCATACATCCTTAGCCGTGTCGTACTCAAGGTCGCGCAAATTGCGTTTATAATAATCGGAATCCCGATCGTTCTTATCCAGTCCGTTTAATTCGAGAATCGCCTCTACGAATCTTCCGCCAATCGTGTCGCGATCCAGGAATGCCGCCGGTATACGAGTTGATAGCTTCCTTGCTACAGTTGTTTTGCCTGTGCCTGCTACCCCTACAAAGAAGATTAATTTTTGCAAAAAAATGTGCCTCCACTACTTTTTTGAAGCATTATATCATCTTTTCATAGATTTTCATAGAATAGTCCTTGCTTGTTACGCGCATGAGGATGGTATTATTAACCTATTACTAACAACTGAGGTGATTCATCATTATGAACCAAAAAAATAAACTAATTTTGCAAATGAGCCTTACCGCTGCCTCTCTCGCAGCTATCATCCATCTGCTTACACGCTCCTTTCAAGTCGCCATAGCCGGTCACCATATGAACGGCCATGAACCTTCACTTCCGGAAACGAACGATTGGGTTATGAATCTTCTAGCCTTACTCCCCTTTGCGGCGTGGATCATTGCTTTCCTGCTTTATCGCCGCGATCGGAATCATTCGCATATCCCGCTCCTTAACGCATTATCGTTAACGTTGTCCAGCTTCTCTGTCATTGCAGGGGCAGGCGGAGCGGTAGAGTTCCATTTTTCTATATTCATGGTCATCGCCATAGTCGCTTATTATGAGCGAATAAGCCTTATTGTTGTCATGACTGTATTATTCGCCGTACAGCACGTAGCCGGGCTTTATTTATTTCCAACCTACGTATTCGGAACAAATGATTATTCAATCGGCATGGTAGCGATTCACGCTGTCTTTCTGCTGCTTACCTCCTTGGCCACTATTCTTCAAATTGCGAATAAGATGAAGGTTATGAAGGCCGTTGACGAACAGAACCAAGAAAGCAAGCAGCTCTTCGAGACGATTGTTGGGCAGTTGACGGAAACCTCGGAACAGCTGAGGCAATTAACAGCAGGACTTGTCGACAAGAGCGGCCATACGGCGGAATCGATCAGCGGCATCGCTGCGGCAGTCAGTCAACTGACAGGCGGACTGGCGTCGCAAACAGCAGACTCCCGTCGCAGTATGAACGATATGAATGAAATGTCAGAAGAGATGAACGGCATGAACGGTGCGTTCCAAAGCGTTGCGCATCACGCTAAGCTATCCCGCCATACCGCAGATGAGGGCAGCCGGCATATCGAGCATACGATTGGACAAATGGACGATGTAACCCGCGCTCTTGACTCCATGAGCAGCAGCGTGATTGCGCTTAGCGGGAAATCAGATCAAATTGGATCGTTCGTCGATATCATATCCGCGATGGCCGAGCAGACGAAGCTGCTCGCGCTGAATGCTTCTATTGAAGCAGCAAGAGCGGGCGAGCAGGGCAAAGGATTCGCCGTCGTTGCAGGGGAAATTCGTAAACTGTCTAATATGTCTGGGGAGTCCGCTTATTCGATCAAAGAAGTTCTTGAGGGCGTGCAGCATTCCGTTCGTGAATGTGCAGAATGGACAGAAGCATGCGTCGCACGAACGCGGACTATGATTGACAGCATCGGCCAGACCAACTCCTCATTCAAGCATATTGTGAATCAGATACATATCGTCGAAGAGCAAGTCCTTCAATCCGCTGCTTCCTCGGCTCAAGTTGCCGCCGGCACGCGTCTTGTCTCCCTTACGATGGACGAGATGGCGCAATTCTCGGTCGACTCGCTCGAGGAAACGAAGGTCATCGGCCGCTTGACGGATAAGCAAGTCGAGTTGACAGACCATCTAGCGGACACTTGCGCCAGATTGCTTCTTTTATCCGAAAGAATCGATCAGCTCATAAACAAGATTGGGCAATAGCATCAGACTTCATTAGGCGAAACAAAGGGCTTACCTCATCCTTTCTGTCACTGACCGTGACAGAAAGCGAGGTAAGCCCTTCTTCTCATTACCATAAATGCATCGATTCGATATGATTCTTCGTTGTATCCGTTCCGCAATCATACAATTGCTTATACACCTGCTTCAGCCAATAGTCATAATCCGAATTGCGCTTCTCGTCGTTTACCGCTTGATAAGGATTGGCAGCCATAGTCCTTACTCCTCCGTTGTCCGCTGCGGCAAGCTCCTTGAACAGCTCATGCAGCTTTCCAATCTCCTCATCGTTCGCTTGTATGACAAGTTCGTAGGCCGCCGCTTCCGGATCGGCTAATATTTGGCCCGCTTGAACGGACACATAATACGTCGTTCGCTCTTCATCATTGCTTTCCTCATTCCACATCCTACCCAGCCTCGCTTCCTTCATGCTTACTTTGCCCAAGCTGTTGCAGCCTCCTCTAGCTTCCCCCTATGGACAGACATTTTATGCCTATTTTCAGCATATAACTGTTATTATCGCTACTGGAGTCCAGCAATAGAGAGGAATGAGACGGATGTGTGGAATTACCGGCTGGATCGATTGGACCCGTGACCTGACCAAGGAAAGCATTAGCCTGGAGAAGATGACCGACACGCTAGCGCCACGCGGACCTGACGCATCGGGCACATGGATCTCGGCGCATTGCGCTTTGGGACATCGGCGTCTGTCCGTCATCGATCCCGAGAACGGCGCTCAGCCCATGATTCGCCATACCGGCGATGACAAATACGTCGTCGTCTATAACGGCGAGTTATATAACGCGCTGGAGCTGCGCAAGGAATTGGAGAGCAGAGGCCGGACATTTACGACGAATTGCGATACTGAGGTGCTGCTCGTCGCTTATATGGAATGGGGCAAGGCATGCTTGGAAAGGTTTAACGGTATTTTCGCTTTTGCCATATGGGATACTGCCGAGCAGGAGCTGTTTCTGGCAAGAGATAGGCTTGGCGTGAAGCCGCTGTTTTATAGTACGCAGGACGGCTTGTTTATTTTCGGTTCGGAGCAGAAGTGTATTCTAGCCCATCCGGCAGTGAAGCCAGAGGTCGGCGCAGAGGGATTGGCCGAAATCTTCATTTTAGGCCCGGCGCGGACACCAGGTCATGGCGTATACAAACAAATTAGCGAGCTGAAGCCAGGACATTGTATGTCTGTTACCCACGCCGGCGTTAAGACCATTACGTATTGGAAGCTGGAAAGCAGCCCTCATCTGCAAAATATCGCCGAAACTGCAGAGCATGTAAGCGAGCTGCTGAAGGATACAGTTGAACGACAGCTCGTTTCGGACGTGCCCGTCTGTACGTTATTGTCGGGCGGACTCGATTCCAGCGCCCTGACGACACTCGCTGTCCGCTATTACGATGCGAACGGGCAAGGCAATGTGCATACGTATTCGGTCGACTATACCGATAACGACAAGCACTTCCAAGCGCATGCTTTCCAGCCGAATAGCGATGCGCCGTGGATTGAAAGGATGACGACCCATCTCGGCACCATTCACCACCCGATTCAATTCGATACGCCGGAGCTTGTAGACGCGCTGCAAGCCGCCACCTTCGCACGCGACCTGCCCGGTATGGCCGACGTCGACGCTTCGCTGCTCCTCTTCTGCCATGAGATTAAGAAAGGCGCTACCGTCGCGATCTCAGGCGAAGCCGCAGACGAAATATTCGGCGGCTATCCATGGTTTCACCGCGAGGATGCGCTTAGCGCGAACACGTTCCCTTGGTCGCTCGCTTCGAATATGCGAGCGGATCTGCTCGCGCCCGATGTAGCGGCGTGGATAAAGCCACTGGATTACATCGGCGATCGTTACGCGCAAGCCATTGCGGAGGTTCCGCATTTGGACGGCGAAGATGAGCAGAAGCAGAAGATGCGTAGAATGTCCTACTTGAACATTACCCGCTTCATGCCGACGCTGCTCGACCGCAAGGACCGGATGAGCATGGCAGCGGGACTGGAAGTGCGCGTCCCTTTCTGCGATCACCGGCTCGTTGAATATGTGTGGAACATCCCCTGGGAAATCAAGACATCGGGCGACCGGGAGAAAGGAATTCTTCGCAAAGCGCTGAAGGGTGTATTGCCGGATGACGTTATTACGCGCAAGAAGAGCCCGTACCCGAAGACGCATAACCCAAACTATCTAGCCGCGGTCAAAGGCTTGCTGCTTGATGTGCTGAATGATCCTTCGTCTCCGCTGCTCCCGCTTATCAACGTGAAGAAGGTTAGAGAATTAGCGGAATCCGATGCTGCCAAATCCAATATCCCTTGGTTCGGCCAGCTTATGTCCGGCCCTCAATTGTTCGCTTACCTGTATCAAGTTAATCTGTGGCTGAAGCATTATAAAGTCGTGATCGGTTAAGGACACGAGCGACACTAATTTACCGAATTGCGATCCATCCGCACGGTTACGGACCGAGGTGACTCTATCGGAACGTATACCCAACAAATTGGCATTGATTGTCACATTTAGAGTCGGCTGAGTCCGTAATAAAATAGATCCGAGGATAAACCTGCGATTAAGGTCTAACCTGTCCGCACTGCGATTAAATATCGTATACCTTGTGACTCATTTAAATAACCCCGCTCGCGCGTCGCTTCTTATATGAAGCAGTGCGCAAGCGGGGTTTGTTCATTTCATATATTGTCGTTCGCTATTGCTCGAGCAAAGCAATGAGCTTCCTCAATGCATCGCCGCGATGGCTGATCTGCTGCTTCTCCTCCGTCGACAGCTCGGCCATCCCGCGGCCAAGGCTTGTCAGCCAGAACAGCGGATCATACCCGAAGCCGCCGTTGCCATGCGCCTTGTCCGTAATCCATCCGTCAACCGTCCCTTCCGTCTCCAGAAACTGGCCCGTTGCCGGATCGTACAACGCGAGCGCACAGACGAACTGAGCGCCGCTCAGCAGCTTGGAGCCATCGGCAAGCGTTTCATTGACCTGAATGACGCCTTCGCTCTCGAGCCGTGTAAGCTCGCGAAGCAGCTTGGCATTATTGTCGGCATCCTTTGCGCCTTCGCCGGCATATCGCGCCGAATAAACACCCGGTTCGCCGCCAAGCGCATGGACCCGCAGACCCGAATCGTCGGCCAGCACAGGCACGCCGAGCGCATCTCCTGCCGTCTTCGCCTTAATTCGCGCATTGGCCGCGAACGTATCGCCGTCCTCGACGATATCAGGAAAATCCGCATAATCGAGCAAGCTTGTCGTTTCCTTATCCAGCTTGCTCAGCGCGTGAGCGAACTCCTTCACTTTGCCTGCGTTCTTCGTTGCAACGACGACAATGTTGCTTGCCGCCAAAAAAGAATTAGCCATATGCAATCAGCCTCCGATACGCGCTGCGATCGGTCCCAGCACTTCCTTCTGCTTCACGATCAGCTCGCTAATGCCTTCTTCGCCCAGCGCCAGCAGTTGGTTAAGCTCTTCGCGCGTGAACGGCGATTCTTCGCCAGTGCCCTGCACCTCTACGAACTTGCCGCTGCCGGTCATAACGACATTCATGTCGACCTTGGCTTTGGAATCCTCTTCGTAGTTCAGATCAAGCAGCGCACGCTCTTGGATAACGCCAACGCTGACCGATGCAAGAAAATCAGTAATCGGATATTTATCAAACTTGGCGTTATTTTCAGCCAACTTATTGATTGCAATCGCAAGCGCAACGAATGCGCCGGTAATCGAGGTTGTTCTTGTTCCGCCATCCGCTTGAATAACGTCGCAGTCGAGTGTTATCGTGCGCTCGCCGAGCGCCTTCAGATCGACGACCGAACGCAATGCGCGCCCAATAAGACGCTGAATCTCCATCGTTCTGCCCGTCAGCTTGCCCTTTGCCGCTTCGCGAATGTTGCGGGAATGCGTTGCGCGCGGAAGCATCGCGTATTCGGCCGTAATCCAGCCTTTTCCTTGCCCTTTCATGAAGGGAGGAACACGTTCCTCTACGCTCGCCGTACAAATAACTTTCGTGTCGCCGACCTCGATGAGCACCGAGCCTTCTGCATGTTTGTTAATACCTGTCGTTATCGTTACCGGCCGAAGCTGGTTAGTCTGACGTCCGTCCAATCTCATTCGTGTCTTCCTCCTGAACCGCTCTCATATTTCAACTCATGGAATGCCTCTTCGTGCAATCTTTCCTATTTTACCAAAGTGAATCGTGAAAAGCACCTCTTACCTTTTCATCATGCTTGGTCTTGCTGCATAGCAGGTCACAAAACAGCACGCCGCTGACATTTGAATGGATTCCATACAATCAAAAGCCTAGTAACGAGAAGTTATAAGAGTTTGATTGGATCTTGTGCAGTCTAATGGAAATACAGGCAAAACCTTTCTTATATTTAAAACAAAAACCCCAGCTATCCGCCTATATAGCGAATAGCTGAGGTTCAATCAAGCGTACGCATCCCGCGCCGCCATCGTCGAATGTCGAACCGACAATTCAGGACGGAGCACAATTCGCTCGGGATGCTCACCGCGCCGCCCGATATTGCGGACCAGAAGCTGTACGGCAATCTGTCCCATCTGTTCGATCGGCTGGGCAATCGTTGTAAGCGGCGGATCCGTAACGGAAGCAAGCACCGTATCGTCGAACCCGATAATCGAGCAATCCTGCGGAATGCGAAGACCTATTTCTTTGGCAGCTCGGAGAGCGCCGATCGCAAGCAAGTCGTTGCAGCAGAAGATGGCGGTCGGACGATCATGCCGTTGCAGCAGCTCCAGCGCTTTTGTCTTGCCTTCATTGACGCTGCTGCTCAGCACAAGCGCCGGATCGAGAGACAGGCTCGCGGCCTCGGCGGCTTGTCTGAATCCACGCACTCTTTCCCTGCTGCTGCTGATCGAATCCTGCTCGGCCAATACGGCGAGACGGCGGTGGCCAAGCGCGATAAAATGCTCCGCCGCTGCAGCTCCGCCTTCATAATCATTCACAACAACGGACGGCACCTCAACGGAAGGAAAATCACGGGCAAGAAACGTAATCGGTACGCCGCCGTTCAGCAGCGGTTCCAGCACCGACAGCTCCTTGATGCCTGTGCCGATAATTACGCCGTCCACGTTTTTTTGCTGCAGCAGATCGGCATAGTGCCCTACCTTCTCGTCCTTATTATCCGTGCTGCATATAAAGACGCTGTAGCCGTGACGCTGTCCCTCATCCTCGACCGCCCTCGCGATTTCGGCAAAGAAGGGATTCGAGATGTCCGGCACGAGCAAACCAATCGCATATGTCTTCTTGCCCGTAAGCGCAGAAGCGATCATGCTAGGCTTATAGCCCATGCGCAGCATAATCCCCCTAATTTCCTCACGTCGTTCCTTGCTGATCTTGCCCTTGCCGTTGATGACAAGAGATACGGTAGCAATGGATACACCGGCTTCTTTGGCAACATCATATATGGTCGCTTTCATGACAACGTTCTCCATTCGCTTGTTATCGATTTCATTTCCATTATGCGCGCTAAGGAGACCGCTTTCAACGATTATCTCGCTGGAGATAGCCGAACATTGAACGTTTTGTCATACGGTGTCAGCACGTTAACGACGAGCGTCTGACAGTCTGCCGGGAAAGAAGCCCCGCGAATCGAACGGGCTCTATGCTCATGCGCTCCGCCGTCCACCTCAATCCACTCATTGCCTGCCGAATATCGCACCTTGCCTTCTTTCCAAAATTGCGTGCCCGTTTCGGCAGGAGCCAATTCTCCGCCTGCAAACGCCCCTTCCTTCCCGAACACGAACGAAATCTGGGTCAAGAGCACGTCAGGCAGGTCGCATCTAACGCGCAGTTGCCAGCCAGCTTGCGATTCCGTCAGCTCGATTTGCACATGATGCTCCTGCAAATGGGTTACTTCGCGCAGCTGATGCGGCAGCAAATACCAAGGGCTAACCGGACCGCTGGCCGTAACGGGCAAGCGATCGCCTGCAATCGGACCGTAATAACCTTTCGTTTCGGTCCCTGACAACAAGTAGCCGGATTCAAGCTGCGCAAGCTCGTTCATCTTAATGAAACCCGGCTCGAACGAGCTGCTGACCTGCACGCCAAGCAGACGGGCGTCACCATGCCGAAGCGCGAAGAACGAATTGGTTTCCGTCATGACCGTAACGCTCGTCTTGCCTTCCCGCTGCCGGGCTACGGGAGCGCCGAACTCAGGGTGAAGACGGCTATGATAAATTTTGCCGCCGTGACCCGCGGCATCCATCCCGCTTAAATAGCGAGCCCGAGGAAATTGTCCATTAATAACGACCCGATAATGGTCTGGCAAACTGCCCCGTTCGACTGTGTTCTTTTTCAGCTCCGGATATAGCAAATATCCGATAAAGCCGTTATTTGAACTCGCATCCGGGCGACCCAGAGCTTCTCCTCCCAGCGCTGCAATGGCGGCAAACAACGGATCTTGATCGCGATGCGCCATTATGCTGGATACTTGAAAGTAACTCGACATATCGAATTTATGTCCGAAGTCCTGCCGACCGGAGTAATCGGTGACGACTTCCCCGTCGGGATGAATCAGATAAGCCATCATCCTCAAGTTGCGACGAACCGGCGCAAGCAGCTCAGGCCTCCCAAGCAGCTCCGCCGTATGGAACAGCATAATGTCGCTAACGCCGTTGTAGATGCCATTGCTGCGCTCCGTCCATTCTCCGTCCTCCGTGCAGTCGATCCCTTCCGCCAGCCACTGATCGGCGCGGGCGATCAGCTTCTCATTGCCGGTCAACCTATGCACGAAGCCAAGCGCTGCCGTCAGCACCCACCGATGATTCGGCGTATGGCAGCCGCCAGTCAGCAGCGCCTGCGCCGAGCGTTCCAAGAATGTTCGAAGGTTGACGCGAATGCCCTCCAGCGTCGACCAATCATGCCTCTCTAACAATTCAAGCTGCTGGGCAAGACCGACGACCGCAAATGCGGTATCCGGCGGAGAATGCATATTCGTCCAGCCTGGCGATATGCTTCCGTCCTCGTGCTGCGCGCGAACGATAAATGCCGCTGCAAGCTCCAGACGCTCCCGAAGCAGCTCGTCATGATAATAACGAGAATCTTCGCATACAAGAGCACATGCCCATATCGACATAACCGCCGTCGTTCCCGTATGGGTCGCCCAAGCGATGCCGTTGTCATGATCGGCAACTCCGCCATAAAAGCGGCTGCCGCCGTCCATTATTTGATTGTCCATTCCTTGCGTGACCCAACCATCATTGATAGCAACCAGCTTCTTATACATCGTCCTCTTCCTCCTTCTTTACATGAAAACGAACAATGGCTCACGTTTCTCCAGCTCGTAGGGAACGAGCCGGAACAATGGCGTGAACCGGTGAATACGCATGCTGATCTGTACGTTAACCTTTGACCGCTCCGAGCATCACCCCGCTGACGAAATACCGCTGCAGCCAAGGATAAACGAGCAAGATCGGCACGGTTGCGAATATGACGCTCGCCGCTTTCAAGCTTTCCGGCTGAAGCATGGACTGTCCGCTTGCCCCTTCCATTTGCATGAGCTCGCTAACCATGTTGTTCTGCACAAGCTGGTAGAGCTTCAACTGAAGCGGGTACATTTCAGGACTTGTAATGTACATGAGCGTATCGGTAAATCCGTTCCAACGGCCGACGCCGTAGAATAGGCTTAGCGTTGCGATGACAGGCAGCGACAGCGGAACGATAATGCTGACCAAGGTGCGGAAGTACGAGCTGCCGTCGATCTCTGCCGATTCTTCCAGCGAATCGGGAATATTTTGCATGAACGTAATCAGAATGATCAAGTAGAACGGGCTGATCAGCCCGGGCAGGACAAGCGCCCAGATCGAGTCAAGCAAGTTCAAATTGCGCACAAGCATATATTCAGGAATGATCCCGCCGCTGAAAAACATCGTAATGACGATAATGAACATGACGATCTTGCGTCCCTTGAGCTTCGTCTTGGCAAGCGGATAAGCCGCCGCGATCGTCATCAGCATGCATAACACGGTGAACAGCAGCGTCATCATGATCGTAAAGCCGAGCGAACGGATCATCGACACGTCGGAGAACACCTGCTTGTAGGAACCCCAGTTCAGTTCGACTGGTATAAGGCTAACCTCGCCCGACATAATGGCGCGCGACGAGCTTAAGGAGATAGCCAGTATATGAAGAAATGGAGCCAGACACAGCAGCACGAAAAATATTATAGCGATCACATTGATAACATCGAATGATCGGCTTGCATGTCGATCCCTCATGTCTATCGCTCCTTTCCAATTTTCGAGAACAGAAGGTTGTTTTGTTGTTACAGAATGCTTTGGTCCGCCAATTTCTTGGAGAAATAGTTAGCGCCTAGTACGAAGACCAGTCCGACAACCGCCTGGAACAAGCCAACCACCGTAGCGAGCGTATATTGGCCGGATTCGATGCCGATGCGGTATACAAAGGTGCTGAGCACATCCGAATAATCCCGAACGGCCGTATTGCCGATGATGTAAGGTCGTTCAAATCCGATCGCAATCATGTGGCCCACATTGATAATGAGCAGCGTAACGATCGTTGGCTTCAGTGATGGCAGCGTAATGCTCCAAATCTTTCTCAGCCTGCCCGCGCCGTCGACGTCTGCCGCTTCGAACAATTCGCGGTTGATGCCGGTTAAAGCCGCCAAATAAATGATCGTTCCCCAGCCTGCGCTTTGCCACACGCCGACCACCAGATACGTTATTAACCAATCGCTCTTGTTCGTCAGAAACGGAATGGCGTCGAAGCCTAACGAGGTGATAATGTTGTTGATCATGCCGGACTGCGTGCCGAATACTTGGTAGACGATTCCGCCGATGATAACCCACGAAATGAAATGCGGAATGTACAATATCGTTTGCGATAGCTTCTTGAACCAGATGATATTCAGCTCATAGAGCATAATAGCCAAGATTAGAGGAGCCGGGAACGATACGAGTAAATCCAAGCCGTTAAGCATCAAGGTATTGCGCAGCGTCTTGTAAAAGTCCGACATCGAGAATACTTCCTTGAAGGCGTCGAACCCGATCCATTCGCTTCCGTTAATGCCCTGGAAAAAGTTAAAATCTTTAAACGCGATAATAATGCCGTACATCGGTCCATATTTGAAAATGATGAAGTAACTGACCGGTAAAATGAGCAACGCATACAATTGCCAATATCTACGTAAATACGCGATCGCGTTCAATGCCATCCACTCCTATCTCTTTACGGTGTTGCCCGGAGACGGGAGCCACGCTTGGCGTTTCGTCTCCGAGCTGCTTGATGTCGTCGCTTACGCTTATTTCATAGCCTCATAAGCTTTTGTGCGTTCGTCCAAAATCGCTTGACCGCCGTTAGCCATGTAGTCCTTCAACATCGCTTCGAACGTGCTGTCGAATTGGTCCGGCTTCACCATCGTTGTTTTGACGATCATTTCGTGGAACTTATCGCGCAGCGCCGTACCGTATTTACTTTGTGACTCAATCGGACGATCGAACTGGACAGGCTTAATCGTATCGCTTCTGGAGATCGTTAACGCTTTACGCGTCTCATCTCGGAATTGCTCCGGCATGCCGAATACGTAAGCCTCAACGTTTTTCTCTGTGTCGCCAAGCTGCTTGCCGTTCGAGATGATGGCCATGTCGCCAAAGTTGTAGATGCGGTTTTTCGCTTCTTCAGTAGCATCGGCTTTTGAAACCGGAACGCCGTCTTGAAGCGTATAGTTCTCGCCTTCTACACCGTTTTGCATGTTAAGCAGATTATCTCCGGAAGCCATCCAATCCAGGTATTTGATTGCTTCTACAGCGTTTTTACTGCTTTTTGGAATCATCAAATATAGACCCACCGGCGCATATTCCGGTTTCGGATGTTTGCCCTCGGAGTTGGAGTACACATCAACCGAGGAGAGCTTCGCATCCGGAATGTTCTTCTGAAGCGTAGCGTACAAGCCGTCCGCATAGAACGGGTTCATGTCGTCTTCGCTGAAGAATCCGACAAGACCTTTAGCTGCATCTTCAGCCAGCTTTTTCTTATCCTCATCAAGGCTGAAGTCGGTGCTCATCAGTCCTTCGTTATAAAGCTTGTTCATGAATTGCAAAGCATCCTTGAAGCCCGGAAGCAGCGTAGGATAATCGTTTGAGCCAAGCTGCTGCGTCAACGTATATCGCTGCTCTTCTGTAGTCGGCTGAATGAACGACCATACAAGCGGTTCATATTGCGCCGAAGCAAGCGCCATGCCGAGCGGGATTACTTTGCCGCCAGTTTGACCCGGGTCTTTTTCCTTGAACGCTTTTAACGTGCTGTAAAGCTCATCTGTTGTTTGCGGCACTGGAAGGTTCAGCTTATCGAGCCAGTCCTGACGAATGAACGACGAGTATTTGCCTAGATGAGCACGCTTAGCCGGGAGAGCATACTGTTTGCCGTCGTATTGGCCGTAAGCAATCGTGTCCTCACCCAGAAATTTCTTCAGGTTTGGGCCGTACTGATCGAGAAGCTCGCCGAGTTCAGTCAGACCGCCCTGCTGCGCGTAACGATAGAATGTTGGCGAATCATACGTAAATACAATATCCGGTACGTCGCTTCCGCTCGCCATCAGTACATTAAGCTTCTGAATCTCTTCCGACCGCGGGACAGGTACGTATTGAAGCGTGATGTTGTTCGGCGTGCCGAAGTTGTCTTGTGCGTATGTGGTTAGATAGTTCTTCGTGATGGTCGATCCGGAAGGCGAGTTGCCCCGGTCGAACACTTCTACCTTAAGCGTTACCGGTTTGCTGGAGGCGCCTCCGCCTCCTGTTGATTCGCTTCCTTTGTTGTCATTGCTGTTGCCGCATGCGCTGAGAATCATGGTAGATGCGAGTGTGAGTGCTAGGAGCGTACTGGCTTTCTTTTTTACGTTTTCAACTTTTACCATTTGATACCAACCCCTCTTTCTTCCCCATCAATTTGCTTCCTGCACCCGGGAATTGATCGCGCTTTCAATCGTGGCTTGCGGCCCGTGTTCGGGAAGTGGCCTCAGTATGGCACGACTTGCAAAGCAATGACAATAAACCAGTTTCGGCTCAGCAAACCGTTGCTCCAAACCCTTGTCGTATAAGGCTTTTTCCGACTAGAATAGATTATTTTCCCTACATAAACCGTTTTCCATACGCGTTCGAAAAGGCCATAATAAAACGGATTCTGACGATAAACTATAATCATAAGAGACAAATACAGCGGCAGTCCGAATGTAGTTCCTTATTCGGACTGCCGCTGCCGTTTACAAGACAACTATGTTAGGGCTGAAGGCCGCATCTTAAGCTTCCGGAATTCGCCTGGCGTAATGCCAATGATACGTTTGAATACACGCCCGAACGTGATTGAGTTCGCATAACCAACCTGAAGCGCAATACTTTGCACCGTCTCATCCGTCTCCGCCAGCAAGCGCTCCGCCTGCTGCATCCGAAGCTGTACAAGAAAATCAACAAACTTCATATCGTACTCCAGCTTGAAAAGATAGCTCGCATACTTGCCTGATATTTGGAACCGGTCGCTCAAATGCTTGAGAGACAAGTCCGGATCCGCGAAGTTTTCCTGAATGTAAACTCTCATCTCGGTTATCATCGTTTTGTAGCTTTTCGTTTCGCTCATCGCCACGTACGTCTCGAATACATACAACAAATAATCGAGCAGCTGCTCTTTCATCTCTGTCAGGGAAGACGACGCCTTTAGCTTGTCTAGCAGCGCGGACGTCCTGTCATCTTCCAAGCATTCGTTCAGCGTATTTGACAAATCCTTCAACTCGCGGGTCAGCATCTGAACGAATAATTGCATCAGCGAATGAATATCCTCATCCTTCAGCGTATCCGTCTCCAACCGCTTGAATAAATGCTCCAGCGTAGGCTGCCAGCTGTCGTTTGTCTGCCTGATTTCCTGCACGCAGTCTGTGCACATCTGCATGTAATTAAACATCCCAGGCTGATTATTTTTCGGTATATCGCCGCTGAACGTAATCGCGCTTTTGCCAATTGACAATTGATATTCCATACCGGACAAGGCATCGCGGTACGATTGTCCAATTCGGCTCCAGTCTTCTACAATAGAACCGATTCCGAACGACAATATGAAGCGCAAATGCTCTCTTACCCATTGCCTTGCAACGGAAGCTGTTGTGTGAAGCTGCTCCAACATCGGAGCAGCAGTATCGGGCACGGCGAACACATAGGCGATCCGATCCGGTGCCGTCCATTCTCCCCATCCCATCAAGCCTTCGCCCGAGGCAAGTTCCTGCATGACATTACTAAGCGCGAATTTCAGTACATTTTGCTCGTTAAGACTGTTCTCGGCTTGAAAATCATCGTACCTGTTCAGCCGAACGATCATCACCGCATACCGCCCGGCATTTGGAAGCAGATTCAGCTTACGCATCCGCTCGATCGTTTGCTGACTTCGTTCTCCGCTGATGAGTTCGTTGAACAGCTGCCTTCGCTGGAGCATAACGCTCTCTCGCTGCCCCTTCTCATAGTCTTGCGACTGATCGATTAAATTCTCGAGCGCTCGGTCAATAACCGTCAAATCATCCATTCTTACCGATTTCCCGTCGCTGCTTCGCAGCTGGAGCGCCTGGATCCGATTCATCATAAGACGTATCGGCTTGTAGTTGCGGCGTGTGACCCAAATAATATAGATGATCGCGACTGCAAATGTCAGAACCGCAATTATCACCCATAAATAAGAAACGACGGATACCCAGCCAAGCAATTGCCCAGCCTGGATGCCGCTCTCGAATGTCCAGCCGAGTGAACTCGAGGTAATTGTCGTCAGGACATTGCCGCCTGCCTCTTCTTCATCGCCATTGTAGGCGGGATAAATCCGCTGGTCGGCACCATCGGTTATCCGCATGAACGAAAATTGGTGATTCGTCATGCTTCCAATCAATTGATCGACTACATACAAATCGATATTGATGACAAGGATACCGTCCTTCCCGAATGGAAGCGGCGTCTGTTTATACATGGTGATGACCCTGACCGGCTTAAGCTGATCATATTCCCGGTACTCCCGGGATGCCGACCATCCCGTATAATTGCGGTTTTCCTTCGCGCGGGAAATGAACTCCCGGTCGCCGAAATCCGCCAGCCCCGTCTGCCCGCTTGACGTCAATACGATATCATCGGACTGCCTGTACAAATAGATGGAATCGAGCAAATCGCTATCCTCAACAAGCGATCGTAAACTATGGACAACATTGTATCGGTCGTTTGTCCCGGACGAGCCGTTCAAATACGCGGCGTAGCTCTTATTTTTCACGGCTTCATTCAGCGCGTTAAACTCAACTTCGCGGATGGCGCGTTCGATGCTGTCCACTACATAACCAGTCGTTATGCTGTCTGCCTTCGCCGTCTCGGAGCGCGATATTTCATTCACCGCGATGAACGACAAAAAGATGATCATCGATACGGTAAGCACCAAAATCGGAAAATAAGATACAAGCAACCGGAAATACCAGTTGTTAAGCTTAAGCATATACCAACCTCCTGCCAGTAACCGCCTATTCTGTAAGCGCTATCAAATAAAAGTGGAATTTTTAGGTTAAGCGGTTTACTTCTTGCATCCATTGTAGCATGGCTCACCATTAATCGAAATAGAAAAAAGACGGTACAGGAGCATCCTGAACCGTCTTTTGATCATTTAACGCGACTTTTGCCGCAATTAAGATTTGAGGGCATTCACGTAGTTTGGTCTGCCTACCGGCTTGACATAAGAATTCCCCTGAGCGTCTACGACGCTCGCTTCGCCGTTAATCAGGATTTGAACCTGGGCTGCCCCCGTGTTCTCCGTGATGGACAGAACGACGGCCTGCAGCATTTCGGAAGGCATCTGTTGGCCCGCCTCATACGTTGCATCTTCCAGATCGACCGTAACGACGTCTTCCTTCGTCTCTACGCTCGTCACCTTAACCTCTGGCAAGATGATGCTCGTAAGTTCCTTCTTATTAAGAGGGCCTGCGATTAATTGCTCCATGGCTGCTTCCGCAGTCGGCATATCGTTGTCGTTACTAATCAGCCTTGTAACCGGCACATAGTATTGATCGTCGCTGAGCGTCTTAGCGGAGAAGTACAGCGTAACCGGCGTTGACTGCATATAGTTCACGCCTTCAGCCGCTTCGATGTTGATACCGATATCGCGATTAAGCGCCAGATCAAGCGGGAATGCATCCATTGGCATCTCGGACAGCTTCTCGCCTTCAAGCGAGAGCTCGACGTTCTCAATTCCCGGAATCGCAGTCAGTGTCCAAGTAATCGCTTCGACGATCGCCCGCTCATCCTGCGGATTGTAGCTCGCGAACGGTTCGGTGAAATTGACCAGCGCAAGCTTGTTTTCCTTGTCCACCGAGAAAGACTTAATTTGAGTCCCTTGCGGGATCATGGCGCGGAATTCTTCTGGCAGCAGGTTAGCATAAGTCCCGTCCTCTACCATCATCTCCAGCGCTCTCTGCCCGGCCGCTTCGTTCGCGGCAAGCGAGGTATCAATCGATACCGGCGCCAAGTAACCGTTGCGATCCTGCAAATAAACAGTCATATGCGTGCCTTGTCCCTGCGGATCTGCCTGTCCCGTCTGACCATTGTCTGTGCCGTTCGTGTTCTCTTCCACCTGCGGGGGATCAATCGATTTCCCTGTCTCCTGCGAGAACAGCCCGCACCCCGCTGTCAGTATGGGCAGCACCAACACACCCGTGAGCGCAGTGCGACGAATCCAACTTTTTTGAACCATATTAACCTTTCCTCCCCAATCATTTTTTGCCTGTCGGCTTTGTACAACTCCTTATTTGTAGTACTATGTATACGAGCCCTTCCCTGTTTTAGACCAGTTTTGTCCACAAATTCTGAGGGGGTATATACGAATGAGCAATACGGAGAAATACAGCCTGAACAGCCGCAAAGTGGCCGAGGCGACGAATGAATGGCTATTGAAGCGCGGTGTGAAGAAGGAAGCGATCGCCGAACTCGTTCATTTTCTGCAAAAGGATTACTTCCCGGACTTAACGCCTGAGGATTGCATGGTTCACGTCGATGCCGTCCTATCGAAGCGCGAGGTGCAGAATGCCGTGCTAACGGGAATCCAGCTGGACATCCTTGCCGAAGAGGGCAAGCTGATGGCTCCGCTGCAGGATATGATCAAGCATGACGAAGGACTGTACGGCTGCGACGAAATATTGGCGCTGTCGATCGTCAACGTATACGGCAGCATCGGCTTCACTAACTTTGGATATATCGACAAGCTGAAGCCGGGCATTCTCGTTAAGCTGAACGACAAGTCAGACGGTGATTGCCACACGTTCCTCGACGATATCGTCGGAGCGATTGCAGCATCCGCCGCAAGCCGCATTGCTCACCGCAGACAAGCTGAACGCGAAGGCGTAACGACCCCTCCGCTCGATTAACAACGATAGAAGGGACTGTTTATAAAGGTCATATTCGACCTTGTAAACAGTCCCTTTTTTTTGCAAACAATCAGCTGCAAACGATATTAAATCAAGGAAATATATAGTGAAACCGATATTCTTCATCAGATTAATTAGGAAAATAAAGGTTGACAAGAGAATTATGGGGTGTTTAAAATTAACTACATTTACTATTTACGAGGTGTAATTAATGGAACAAATCCCAGTTAACAAATTTCCGACTGCATCAGCGAATGATGCATACCCAAATCCATTTGCCTATGACAATAAGGGCAATATGGAGCAACTCAGCTCTACCTACAGCTCGTCTATATTTTTTAGAAGATGGGCAGCCACGATCATCGATTTCCTGCTCATCGCGCTAACAACCGGCGCTGCTGCCTATTTATTTAAGGAAGTTCCGCTGCTGCTTGTGCTTGCTCCGCTATTGATTGCCATCTGTTATTATTTGCTGCTAGAAGGCTTAACCGGATACACGGCAGGAAAATTCGCATTGCGAATTCAAGCGGTAAACGAGAATGGACAACCGCCAGGCTTCGTCAAAGGACTGATCAGAACGCTTTTACGCCTCGTCGATACCAATCCGGTACTGTTTGGCGGACTGCCTGCTGGCATTAGCGTTCTTGCAACGAGAAAGAAACAACGGATTGGTGATATTGCAGCCAATACCTATGTAGTCAAAGTGAAAGACTTACCGCCTGGTAGCAGAAAAAAAACGATGGTGATGACGATTGCTTTCCCCGTCTACGCGGTTTTGGTGCTTGTGTTGACTATTATGGCCTTGGCCAATATCGAGACTACAGCTAAAGAACCAGAACGATTTCTTAGCGTGGACGGGCAGTTTCAAATAACCGCTCCCGCGGATTGGCGCAAAGACACAAGCTTGAATGACGAGGCCGACATTTCGATCTCTAATCTGTTTGCAGAGAAATACCTATTTGTATTGTCGGAGAGCAAGAGCGATTTTGAGGAAGGCTACACCTTGTCCGACTACCATCAAGATATCGAGGTTGCGCTAGAGCTTACAGCATCCGACAAAATCTATTATCCGACCACAGAGACATTTATCGGCAATTATCCTGCCTACCAGCTCAGCTTCGAGTCGGAGTATGACGGGATGAAGATTGCGTACATTGTTACAACGATCGAAACCGATACACATTACCACCAAGTATTTGCATGGACGCTTGCTTCCAATTACGATAGCCTTCAAGCCGAGCTCCATGATGTCGTGTCGAGTCTAGAGGAAACAATCCCTGAGGCTTAATCACAATGCTTCAGCGACCATAGGACAATCTGAGAAGACACCTCGCCGGTGTCTTCTTTCCTTAGGTTCTGCTACTTCCCAACGCTTATCGGCATGGACTGCTCATTGCCCACATTCACCAAAGCGGCATCGAGCAGCGGCTTGTTCGGCAAGTAATGAAGCGATTTGACGAAACGAATCGTTTTCGTCTTGGCGCGCATGACGATGGAGTGGGTCTCGGCACGCTGATCCGAAAGGTAGCGAACGCCCCCTAGGAACTCGCCCGGCGTAACGCCTGTTGCAGCGAATATGACATCCCCTGTACCGATCATATCGTCCATTGTCAGGACGCGGTAAGGGTCGGCGATGCCCATCTGGATACAGCGGTTATACTCTTGATCATCAGCCGGCATAAGTCTAGCTTGGAGCTCACCGTCCAAGCATTTGAGCGCAGCTGCGGCAAGCACGCCTTCAGGTGCTCCGCCAGAGCCTACATACAAATCAATGCCCGCCTCGGGAAACGCTGGTGCCATCGCACCGGCAACGTCCCCGTCCGATAGAAACTTGATGCGCACCCCAACCATGCGAAGCACCTTAACAAGCTCCTCGTGCCGTGCGCGGTCTAGAATCATAACCGTAAGATCGGATACTTTCTTATTCAGGGCGCCCGCCGCCTTCTCCAGCGTCACTTCCATCGGATCCGTAATGCTAAGCTTGCCGACTAATGCAGGACCGAATGCAAGCTTCTCCATGTACATATCCGGCGCATGGAGCAACTGCCCCTTCGGGGCTACAGCGATGACGGACATTGCATTATTAAGCCCTTTAGCCACGATTTCCGTACCTTCGAGCGGATCCACCGCTACGTCGACCTCCGGTCCGTTCAAGCTGCCGACCTCTTCACCGATATAGAGCATCGGCGCTTCGTCCATCTCCCCTTCGCCGATAACGACCGTTCCGCGAATAGATACCGAGTCGAACATCGCGCGCATCGCGGAAGTCGCTGCGCCATCCGCGCTATTCTTATCTCCTCTGCCCATCCAAGGCGCAGACGCCAGAGCCGCCAATTCCGTTACACGTACGATTTCAAGCGCTAACTCTCTCTCCATAATCGACTCTTCTCCCCTGCTCTAATGTTACGGAATCATGCGTATGGCTCTCAACTTTCATTTCCGTTATTTAATATGTATCATAAATTTATATATGACGCAATATATAATTTATTATGTTCATTAAATCATCATTAACCGTCATAAATAGATTGTCATTCCATATTATCAACCAATAGAACGTTTACTTACTCCATTACGCTTCTATTGAGACGACAAAAATAGCCGGAGCTCCAGCCGCTCCGGCTATTTTGTCACCCGTTCATTCTAATAAATCTCCAGCTCGATTAACGATGGACCATAGATTTGGAAACCTCTCTCCGTCATATACAACCGTACAAAACGACCTTGCACGCTCTCATCCAGCTCAATCGTTTCCGTCAGCTCATCTGCGCCAAGATTGCGATTATCGGCATGGACGACTACCCAGTCCTCGCTGTCAGCAGATAAATCGTCGCCTTCCTGCGCCACCGCAATCTCAAAGGCTTTGCCGTACGCAGTCTCCCAAGCAAGCACAAACTTTTCAATAGTCCGCAACTGACCAAGATCGACATACACCCATTCCGGGCGCATCGCCCCTTCTTGATTGGCGGCCCAGTCGGCCGACCAACGCGTTCCCAGGTCGCCGTCGGTCAACAGGTCGGCAGTGAAGCCTTCGCCGATACTCGAGGCGGTAACGTCTTTATCCAGGGCGAAGTTCGTGCCCGCTGGATCGGTACCCGGACCCGGGTCGGTGCCCGGCCCGCTTCCGCCTTCAACATCCCGTATCCAATGGCCGTACACTTCAAATTCATGCAGAGAGTAGCCCCATGGAGTCGCTCTGTCTACGCCAAGCATACGAATATGGCGAGCTTCCTCTACGGCCAGCGGAATGTTCTCTGTGCCGCCTGTTCCGTTCGGATTGACATGGACGTCGGTCCAGTCTGCTTCCACTGGAACCGCTGCACTCGACACTTGAAGTTTGTAGGATGCGGCATATGCCCCCTCCCAGGCTAAGACAACGTTATCCAATGAATAGATCGCACCAAGATCGACCGCTACCCAGCTGTTATCGTCGAAGGCAGATTCCCATCTGGTTCCGAGCGTCCCGTCGAATGCGTTTCTAGCCGGCATCGCCGCGTTAGATAGTGACGATGACGCTAACTTGTTAAGCGCAATGTTGTTCGCAGCTGTAAATACGCGTTGCTCAGCCATGACCGCCCCGTAACCAAGCGCTTCTATAGCAATCGTGTACGTCTTGATCGACGGGAACAAGCTCGCGTTCAGAGTAAGCTGACCTTCAGTCAGCGAATAATGTTCCGCCGCGACAGCGATACCGTCAACGGTAACGCCCGTTACCGCTGCTCGCCATGCCGTATTATCGGCGAAGGTGACGACAATCGGCTGCCCGACCTTGTTGTCCGTCGTATCCGTCGTTAATGCAGGACCCGGCGTCACTTCCGTGATCGATACGTTATCGATGTAGATCGTATGCGGCGGCACAGGTGTCGTTCCACCTCCATTCGTTACGTTACCGAGCAAATATTTCAGCGTTAGGTTTACATTAGCGCCGGGCAATAAGCTTCTCTTGTATACAGCATTAGAATCGCTTGTAATATTGAAGCTAATCTTCTGATTGTTGTTGGAGCCGGTAAGCTCGAGCTCAATGGGGCGGTTCGCCGTCGACCAAGCGTTGAAGCTCAGCTCATAGGCTTTGCCTGCTTGCAGCACGATGCCGCTTTGCATAAGCTGGATAGCCCAACTGGCATTGCCCGGATAGTGGACGTCGATCTTGGCGGTTTCGTTGTGGGCCGTCAGGTCGGCCACGCCTCCCTCGCCGACCCAATTTTCCCAAGAAGCAAAGCCGCTCGACAAATCGCCGTTCAATACCAGATTGCCGTCGCCCGGCATTAGCTGCTGACTGACCGCGGCATCGCCATAACCGGCCGCCTTGATGACGATCGCATAAAGCTTATCGTCAGCGAACACATCCGAACCTATCATGATGCTGCTTGATTCTACCTCATATTGTTCCGGATCAAGAATCTCGCCGTCTACATCGATGGATGTTATCGCCTCTCTCCACGTCTCGTTAGCCGCGAATCGAATATCCACCGGCTGGCCTACGCGATTATTCGTTGCGTCCGCAGCAAGCGTTGGCGGTCTCAAGACCGGCGCTCCTTGTACTTCAAGCACGACGTTGTCGATGAAGATGTCATGAGCTCCGTCTGGGCTTTGTATGGTTTTGCCGAGCAGGAACTTCAGCGCAAGCGAATCATCCGTCGTCATTCGGAACGTGAACGAGAAGTGCTGCATACTCGGACCTATCATTAACGGGCCGGAGTAGAAGCGTCTCGTATAACCCGCATTCTCCAATGCGACTTCGATATCCCGGGCGGCGGTCGAGCTAGCGTCAAAGGACAGCGTGTATGTCATGCCTTTGGATAATTGCAGTCCCGATTGGTTAAGCATGACATTCCAAGCCTCGTTGCCGCGGCTTGCCACCGCAACTTTCGCCGCGCCGTCCGTTGCGCTGAATTGCGCGTTGCCGCCTTGCACGAATGGCTCCCAGCCGTCAATTCCGAAAGCAAAGTCGCCGTTCTTCAGCGGGAACAGATCAATGCCTGTAAAATCGACATTTAAGTTCGTAAGCCTTAGCAGCTTTACATTATCCAGCCTTACGTCCGCATCCTCGCCGCCGAGCAGAAAGACGAGCTGAGCCTCTTCGTCGGTGATGCCGGCAGGCATGGTGAAGCTTACCGAATGCGAGTCGCTTACCGTATCCAGCTCAATCGTATGCGGACCGGAATAAGTCACGCTGCCGTTCTTGCTGACGAAAGCAATTCCGATCGTACGCGGCGCTTCTGCAGAACCGTCGAAGGTCAGCTTATATTCATCTTGTTGCAGCAGATTGATTCCTTGCTGAATCAACTTGATCTGCGCAGCATCCGAACCACCGTTTTCGATGACGGCCGACAATTGACGCTCGACAGGATCAACGGATAATAACGCATCCGCCGACTCGCCAATTACTGAATTCCAATAGACCATCCGATCCATTGCGCCAAGGTCAAAGCCCCCGTTATACACATGGTTGCCGCTTCCGAGCGGAGATTTCGGGCCGTTCGGATCGTTCAGCACCTCGATCTCTTCCAGCTTCACGCCGCCAATCCAAACATCGCTTACATTCGAGCCCATATTAATCTCAAGCCTTGCTGTCTTATCCGTATTCGCCGTCATCAGGAAGCGGTATTCATAGTGTCCTGCCTCTGGTTTCAACGCTGCCTCGAAGCTGTCCGAGTATGCGGCCCAGCCGTTGTCCTCGTCTCCCCCCAGCTTGAGCGCGATACTGCGAGCCGCGGCAGACTTCGCGTCGAAGCTAAGCTTATACGCATGGCCTTTGACGAGCGTCACATACTGAATGAACTGCAAAGCGTGCAGCGCGTTGCCGCCATTGGTCACATCGAGCTTCGCGTACGGAACGCCGCCGATCGACTCCACCGTCGCTGTTCCGGCTCCGCCGAAGTCGGCGCCGTGGACGAAGTTCCAATATTGCGGATCCATCGCCGGAGACGCCGCGTTAACATCCTTGATGCCGTGCGCATAATCGGCGTCAAAGACCAGATTGCCGCCGACCGCCGGCTTGCCGCCTTGCGGGAACGTCTCCTTCACCAGCAGCGGCTCGACCGGCTGCTGGTATGGACGCCCCGTCAGCTCGTAAGCTCTGACGTAATCGACCTCCATCTTCGCAGGAAGCTTCGAATCGTCGGGCGCTCGCTGGCCGTCGTAATTGCCGCCGAGAGCTAGGTTCAGAATGATGTAGAACTCTTTGTCGAAAGGAGCAGGGAACGCGTATTTCTCCGGCTGATCCACTCCCCAGCTATGCCAATCATTAATTTCCTGGAACAGATTTCCGTCTACGTACCAGCGAATTACGCCAGGCTCCCACTCCACGGAGTACGTATGGAATTCGGCAATGCTCTCTCCTGCGGGAAACTCGTATTTCGCGCCCGTCGCTTTATTGTTCGGAGCGCCTTTGCCGTAGTGGATCGTACCGTCCACCTCGCCCGGCAGCCTGCCTCTCGCTTCCATAATGTCAATCTCGCCGGAGGATGCCCAGCCGCCGTATTCCTGATCCTTCGGCATCAGCCAGAAGGCCGGCCATATCCCTTGCCCTACCGGCATCTTGATGCGCGCCTCGAACTTGCCGTACGTTTGGCTGAATGTCGGCGACGTCCAAAGCCTGCCGGACGTATAACTTTTGCCGCCGACGCTTTCTTTCTTCGCCTCGATCGACAACATTCCGTCGGCTACGCTAATATTTTGCTTGCGATAGTACTGCTCCTCGTTGTTGCCCCATGACGGAACGCCGTATTCTGCGCCGTTGCCTTCCTGGTAAGCCCATTTGCTCAGATCGACGCCATTCGTATCGAGATTGTCGCCCGATCCGTTGAATTCATCCGACCAGGTTAAGCTCCACATGAGCTCAGCCTGCATCTCCTGCCGTACTTCGGCCGGCTCGAAGCCGGTTGCCCGAATCGCTATCACATACGTCTTCGCGGCAGTGAACTTGCCGGCATCGATTATCAGCTTGCCCGGCTCCAGCGTATAATCACCAGCTGCCACAGCCACGCCGTCAATCGTCACCGTGCGAACAGCCGCTTCCCAAGTTGCATTGCTGGCGAATGTCAGCTCAACCTCTTCGCCTATCGCGTTGTTAGCGGCATCTGGCGTTAGAATCGGAGCAGCGGGCAATCTGATATCGTTGCCCGATCTGACCTTCTCGCCGGTCGCTTCCTTCGCACCCTTAAGTTCAAGCCGCACATTATCGATCAGAATTTGATGGTCGGCATCGGGAGACGGTGCCCCGTCTTGATTCCCAAGCAGGAACTTCAGGCCGGCAATGTCTTCCTCGGCCATCGTGAATTCGTAGCTGAACGACTTCGTTATTTCGTCAAGCTCTACATCCGTCTCGAAATAACGGAAATAAGTACCGTTCTCGACAATCGCTTCAATTGTACGCGGCACGGTCGAGCGCGCATCGAACGACAAGATATAAGTTTTGCCTTTGGCAAATGCCATGGAGAGCTGCTGAACGAGAACATCCCACGCGTTGATGCCCGAATGCGCAATGCTTACTTTCAGTGCATCGTCGTCGGCCGTAACCACGGCGCTTGATGGTCCGTCATATTCGCCTTGAATATGAGCAGTCCAGCCCGTCAACTCCTCATCGAAGTAGCCGTTCTGCAAGAGGAACGCCTTGCTCCGCGCATCCTTCAGCTCGACTCTCACATTATCGAAATAAATATCGTGCGCTCCTATCGCCGCTGCCCCCAGCAGCTTGCCGAGAAGCAGTTTGAGGGATGCCGTTGTGTTCAGACCGATAACCATATCGAACGTGAACGTCTGCATTTCGCCCGTCAATTGCACCTTCTCCGACAACAGACGGTTGCCGTTGCTCTCGTCAATGACGATCTCGATCTCACGGTTCACCGACGCTCTCGCATCAACCGATACGGTATACGTCTGATCCTTGAACAGCTCGAAGTCGGTCTGCATCAGCATGACATGCCATGGCTCCGTACCTTCGTTCGTCACAGCCATCTTCATTGCCCCAGCCGCAGCCGAGAAAGCTGCATTCGAGCCGTATCCGTCGTAACGCCCCTGCACATGCTCCGCCCAGCCCGCCGTGCCGTTCGAGAAGTCGCCGTTCTTCACCGGGAACTGGTCATTGAGCGACAGCTCGCCCGCATTATTGTTCGTCAGTCTTAACATTGATACGTCATCGATGTACACATCGGCTTGCTCGCCGCCAAGCTGGAATGCGAGCACCCCAGCCACATCCGTATCATTCGCCATCGTGAACATCACTTCATGCGTATCCATCGATGTCGTAAGCGAAACGGATTGTGGAGCTGCATAATTCGTACCATCCGCACTCCGAACAGCTAAGCTTATATTCCTTGCGGCTGTCCCGCGTGCTTTGAAACTGATTTTGTAATCATTATCCTTAATCAAGTTCATGCCTGGCTGCGTCAGCTCGACTGCGCCAGGCGCATTCCCTTTGGTCTTCACATCAACGAGAAGCTCTCTTGCGCTCGGATTAACCGACGCAGAAGCATTCGCGCCTGATGCCGATTTCAAGCTCCAATACGTCATCCGATCCAACCGGCCGAGATCGAAGCTGCCGTTATACACATGGTTGCCACCCAATGGCTCTTTCGGCGAAGTTTCATTGTAAGGATCCGGTGCTGTCGTTTCTTCCACCTTCACATTGCCAAGCCAGATCGGATTCGTGCTTAGACCCATGTTGAACTCGAGTCGCGCGAGCGGGTCGGTACCCGCTCCCATTTGGAACGTCATCTCATAGGACTGCAGACTGCCGGACAATCTCGCTTCCAGCGTATCGGAATACGTCGTCCATCCTCGGCTTTCCCCGCCGCCGAACTTGACGGTCATCGTCCGGTTCGCGTCCGACTTCGCGTCGAACGACAGCTTATACCATCTGCCTTTGCCCAAGGTAACATTCTGGATCAACTGGACGGCATGAGCCGCATTGCCTCCAGAAGTTATGGCTGCCTTCGCGTACCTGACACCGTCAATCGGATCGACGGAGATCGAGCCGTTACCGAGGAACGTGCTAATATGGGCAAAATTCCAATACTGCTCGTTCAGCGTCACATTCGGCTCGGCAATTGTCGTGAACGGCTGGTTAAACGCCGTATCGTATATGAAGTTGCCGTTCACCGGCTCCTTGTATGTAGCCGGATACGGCTCGGCTTCGAACGTCGGCTCGACCGGTTGCTTGTAAGGCCTGCCCGTCAGTTCGTATACGCGCACGTAATCGACCTCCATCTTGGCCGGAAGCAGAGACGGGTCAGGCGTTCGTCCTCCGTCGTAATTACCGCCTACCGCCAAGTTCAAGATCATATAGAACGGCTTGTCGAACGGCGCAGGGTACGCATACTTGGCCGGCTGATCCGCGCCGATGCTGTCCCAGTTGTTCAGCTTCTGATACAGTTTGCCGTCAACGTACCAACGGATCTCGCCCGGTTCCCACTCGACGCCATACGTATGGTACCCCGTAATGTCTTCGCCTTCCGGGAAATGATATTCATCGCCGGTGGACTTGTTGTTCGGCCAATTGCGGCCGTAGTGAATCGTACCTCCCACTTCCTCCGGCAGTCTGCCTCTTGCTTCCATAATGTCAAGCTCGCCCGATGAAGCCCATACGCCGTACTCGCTATCCTGCGGCATCATCCAGAACGCTGGCCATATGCCTTCGCCTACCGGCATCTTGATGCTCGCTTCGAATTTGCCGTATGTCTTCGTGAACGTCGGAGACGTGAACAGCCTGCCCGACGTGTATGGCTTGCCGCCGTAACCATCATCGTCCGCTGTAATCGTCAGCTTGCCGTCCTCCACTTCAATGTTCTCCGGACGGTAATACTGCTGCTCATTATTGCCCCAACCGTCTAGACCATAATCCGAACCCGTACCGTTCTGATAAGCCCATTTGTCGAGATTGACGCCATTCGTATCGACATTGCCACCTGTGCCGTCGAATTCGTCATTCCACACGAGCTCCCATTGTTCCGGCTGCTCGCCGCCTGTTCCTCCCCCGCCGCCAGTGCCGTTTCCTTGATCGCTGCCTTTCGTTACGACACCATCCTTAACGGAAGCCTCTTCACCTTTATTTAACGGGGCGCCATTAAGCTCCGTATTGTCGCCGTTATTGTCTATATGTTCAACAGATCCATCAATCGTTAGCTCCGTATCGGATGCTTCTTCCCCAATCGTAAGCTCCGAGATCGTCGAGCCTTTTCCGACCTCCACCTTCGCACCTGTTTGTACAGCAACGTGCTCAATTGAGGATTGCCCGTCGATTACGACACGAACCGGACCATCCGGCTTATGAATAATGATCGAACCTACCAACGAATTCGTAAAATGAATACTGTTGATTCCGCCGCCATTTACATATACCGTGCCTTTCACCGTCATCTCCTTCAAATAGGCGCTTCCTTCGCCAATACCCGCGGACAAGAAGAGATCTTCCGCAATCGTTCCGCCGGATAACATAACGCCATCCGTATTTACAACCGCATTGCCAGTAGAATCAAAACGATCCACTGTGCCTGCCTCATTAATAATAGCCGTGGCAAGCCGATCCAGTACGGCTACAATCTCTGCTCTCGTAATCGGACGCAGCGGCCGCAAATTGCCGTCCGGATATCCTTTCATATACCCTCCGGCTATCATCTTCTCAAGCGAAGCTATCGCGTAAGCGCTTACTTTGTCGTTATCTTTAAATCCGGCCAAACCTCCAGCTGCAGCTTCAGGCAGCTTGAACAACGGTGCAGCTACCATCGCCGCATCCTGTCGCGTCAACGGAGCATCCGGCTTAAATAATCCGCTCGGGTAACCATTGATGGCCCCTGCCTTCCACACGGATGCAACGCTGCTGTAGTACCATGCTTTCTTTGGCACATCGCCAAACGGCAGTTTCCCGCTTCCCTTCAACCCGAACACGACTTGAATCAGCTTGGCGAACTCCGCCCGCGATACGCTGCGATCCGGCTGCAAGCTGCCGTCGGGGTACCCGGTTAACAGCCCTTTGTCTACCCACTTGGTTAGAAGCGCCTCACCCCAATGCGCCGATTCCCCGTTGCTTGCGGACTGTGCGGATACTGCAGGAATATATGACGCAAGCATTAGGAAAACAAGTGCCAGCGAAATCAGTTTTTTCGTCATTACTTTCCTTCCTTTCTCGTTCAAATCCATCGATTAGGCCGTAATTGGGCATAAAAAATCAGCCTGCTCTTACAGTTCGATAATGACACTGCAGGTAACAGGCTGATGTGTGACGTTCATGCTCTAGGTGTAAGTTCTAGGAGGCAATATTACTTAACGCTGTTGTACCAGTCGTTAACTTCCTTCGTAATTTGCTCCCCGCCGGATTTCTTCCAGTTTTCGACCATTTCGTCGAACGAGTCGATTGGTTGTTGACCGTAAATGATTTTGCTGTACGTTTCGTTGAGCAGCTTGTTCAGAAGCTCATTTTTGCTTTGCATCGTTTCTGTCAATGGACCCATGTAGTAGTTTTTCTTACGAATCGATACCTGGTCCATAACTACTTTCATTGCGTCTGTATTTTCTTTCAGACGAGTATTGAATTCTTGTTTCTCGTAAGGCGTTACTGGCTCTGCGCCGCCAGCAAGCTTGACATGTGTATCAGCATACAACGTAGGGATACGTGCGCCTTCATAAGTCAGCGTGTAGTAAAGCGGCGGTGCCGTTTGGTCTTTCAAGCCAGGGAACAGATCAGGGTATTTGGCAATATCCGCTGTGATCGATCCGTCTGGAAGAGTCGCATAGTCATAACCTTCCGCGAAACCTTTCTCGAATTCGCTGCCGGGTTGCGGGTTAGCAAGGTTATCGAAGAACCAGTTGTAGTAGTGAAGAATCGCTTCCGGATTTTTCGAATCTTTGTTGATGAAAATGTAACCGTTAGCCGGCGGGTTGCCGCCTTGCGAACCGATCGTGCCGTCTGGACCTGCAGGTACGCCGTATGCTTTGTACGAAGAGCCTGGAACATTGTTTTTCAGATCCGGGAAAGGCCATGCCGGCAGCCAGTTAGGTCCAAAGATAATGCCCGCTTCGCCCTTCGTGAACAGCTCGGAACCTTTCGTTTCGTCGAACAATGCCGAGTCTTTCGAGATGTAGCCTTTGTTCATCCATTCATTCAACTTGGAAAGCGCGTTTTTCGTTGCAGGGTTAACCGAACCGTGCTCCAAAGTGCCGTCTGCAGTCAGGTTCCATTGTCCAGGCACGGAACCGTAAGCGCCGAACACGAAGCCGATGTCCGTCATCCAGTTCGCGAAGCCGTTCTTGAAGCCTGTTGCCAGACCGATCGTATTTTTCTGTCCGTCGCCGTCTGGATCTTGGTTCGTGAATGCGTCCATAACCGTTTCCAATTCAGCAATCGTCGTAGGCGCTTTCAGACCTAGCTTATCGAGCCAGTCTTGGCGAACCCACATGACATGGTCACCGTTGTAAGCATAGTCGAGAATCGGCAATGCCATTTTCTCGCCATCACGGCTGATTGGCAGCCAGATCGTCGGATCGAGCTCAAGACCAGCTTTGTATGTTTCGTTCGCGTATTTGTCCACAAGATCGCCAACCGGCATGAATTGGTTGGAGTCGATCAGCATGTTGACCGTCTCAAGGTCGCCGCGGTATACAACGACATCCGGCATTTTCTCACCGGAGGAGAGCATCAGGCGAAGCTTTGTTTTGTAAGCGTCATTCGTGTTCGTTACAACCCAATCATACTTAATGTCAATGCCAAGACGTTCTTTGATAAGGCGTGTATGAACGTTATCTTCGATCGATTCGCCTTCTTTGAAGACCGAACCGTTTTGGTTAAGTCCCCAAACCGTCGACAGCGTAATAGTAGTCGTGTATTTACCGTCCTTAAAGTTCTCCTCTGCTGCCGCTTCGGTTTCTTTCGGCTTGTCGCTTGCTTTACCGCCGTTCGTTCCCGTATTCGTGTTGTTGCCGTTGTTGTTACCCGAGCATGCCGCAATCGCCAGCATAAAAGTAAGAATTAATAGTACAGACAACCACTTTTTCATTGCTCTACCCCCATAAGTAATATTATGTTATTTTTAACGATATTTCATATCGCTATAATTTAACTATAATGCCATATTAATCACTTCGAAAGACCATTATTTTGTTATCGATGCCATTTTGTCGCCTATTCTTTAACCGCTCCCAAAATGATGCCTTTCACGAAATAACGCTGTAAAAATGGATAAACAAGTAGGATCGGGAGCGTCCCTATGAAAATTTGAGCCGACTTTACCGTACGCTGAGAAATGTTTTTGAGCTCATTGATATCCGGATTAATTTTATTGAAATCTTGTTGTACAATTATCGTTTGCAAAAATGTTGATAGCGGATATTTTCTATAATCTGTAATATACAACAAACCATCAAACCAAGAGTTCCAGTGTGTCACCATCGTGAACAACGAGATCGTCGCTAAGGCTGGCATGGAAATCGGAAGGAAGACACTCCACAGCGTCCGGAACTGGCCTGCGCCGTCGATCGTTGCCGCCTCCTCCAGCTCCTTCGGAACAGCACGGAAGAAGTTCATTAACAATACCATATTGAATACATTGATCGCGCCTGGCAAGACCAGCGCCCAGATCGAATTCATCAGATCCAAGTTGCGGATCAGCATGTAGCCCGGTACGATACCGCCGCTGAACAGCATCGTGAACAAGAAGAACCACGTATAGATCGACCGGCTGCGGAAAACGCGATTGTCCTTGGACAAGGAGTAGCCGGCAAGAATCATAAGGCTCATACCGACCAAGGTACCAAGCACAGTACGCCATAAGCCGACCTTAAGCGCATTGAAGAAGTTCGCATTATTCAACGTCTTCGAGTAAGCGTCGAGATTGAAGCCGATCGGCCAAAGCTTGACTAGATTCGCGTTCGCCGGCGAGCTTGCGCTGAAGCTGACGGCGAGAATATGAATGAGCGGTATGACGCAAGTAATGCAGATAATCGCGAGCAGTACGTAGTTGAATACAGAAAACGTTTTGTAGCCTGCTGTTTTATGATACATGAAATCTCATCCTTTATTAGAAAATTCGATAACCGGCGAATTTGTACGCCATCCGGTAAGAGAATACGATCATGATTAAGCCGATAATCGATTTGAACAATCCGACCGCTGTACCAAAGCTGTATTGACCGTTGAGGATTGCTGTACGGTATACGAACGTATCGATGATGTCCCCTTTGTCATAGACAAGCGCATTATAAAGGTTGAAGATTTGGTCGAATCCGCCGTTCAGGATGTTGCCCAGCGACAGCGTGCCGACAACGACCGCAATCGGAATCATCGACGGGATCGTGATATGAATCGTCTGCTTCCAGCGCGTTGCGCCGTCGACTTCCGCCGCTTCGTACAAAGACGGATTAACGCCGGACAGCGCAGCCAGGAAGACAATCGTGTTGAAGCCGAAGTTTTGCCAAATATCGCTGACAACGACCGTGAATCGGAACCAATCCCCGTCGCCAAGCCAGAATACGTTGGACAAGCCGATCGCATTCAGCGTCTGATTAACGATACCTTTGTTGCCGAGCATATCGGTCAATATCGCGCCGAGAATAACCCAAGAAATAAAGTGAGGCAGATAGACAAGCGTTTGTACAACGCGCTTGAACAGCATTTTGCGAACCTCGTTAAGCAATATTGCGAATGTGAACGGTACAATGAGACCGAATACGATTTTTAATCCTGAAATAATAAGCGTGTTCCATATAACCTGCTTACTGTCCGGATATTCGAACATAAACCTGAAGTGCTCTAGGCCAACGAACTTCGATCCGGAAATGCCGTCATACGGCTTAAAATCCTGAAATGCCATGATAAGACCGCTCATCGGTACGTAAGCGAAGATGAACGTTACGATAACTGCCGGCAGCAGCATCAGATGCAAGGGCCAAGTGAGTCTTATTTTCTCTCTACCTTTGTTCTCCCGCTTCTGCGGTTGTTTCTCTGCTTGCGGCAGCGGTTTGTTTAATGCGCTATCCACTCCTGTTGCCCCTTTCCAAACAAAAATTGATTTGTGTTTTATCAGCTCTCCTGTATGATTAATTTTATCAGCAGTATCTCCTGTGCTATAGACCACGTTCTTTGGAAGCATGCCACTTTGTTGACTTATCTATCGCTATTTAAACAAAAAAGTGAGGTTGACCATGCGCTTACGAGAAAATACGTTCGCCAAAATCATGACGTTGATCGTTTTGCTCCTCATTCCGATCATCGTCTTGTATACGCTTTCGATTCGGACAAGCATCGAAGTTATTAAGGAAGAGATGAAGTCGTTGAAGCAGAAGGACGTCTCCTTCTTAGCCAGCGAGATTGATCGGAGTGTAACGACGCTTTCGTCGCTCGGTTTTTTGCTTAGCGAGGATATTCATATTCAACAGCTGCAAACTTTGAATTTGATCGAAAGCGCCTACGTGCGGAATGACGAGAAGCTGCGCATCATTGAGCGCCTTCGGCTGCTGAACGTATCCCAGCGCTGGGATACGCAATATTCGGTGCTTGCCCCTGCAAGCAAGGAGTTCGTATCAACCAACATATACCTTGGTTACGATCTGGATTACGTCAAGCAAATTTATGCGCCAAAATGGAAGTATGAAGAAATGATTATTCAGAACATTAAGCAGAAGCGGTTCGTGCGCCATATCGTTAAACCGAACAACAAAGTGAACGACCTAGAGAACGCCGGCATTATCGTCGAAATCTCTTTTCCCGAGGAGCATCTCATTAAAGACCTCGATACGTTCAAGCTTGCAGGCAAAGGCGACCCATTCCTCGTCCATAAGGACGGCGCGGTCATTCAGAATCGCAACGCGGACAAAGAGATGACCGATTCGATTCAAAGCTTCCTCCCTAGCATCACATCGGATGCTGCAGCCAACAGCATCATTAAAGTGCATGGGGACGACTTCCTTGTGACGACCGCGCATATAGAAACGCTCGACTGGTATCTTGTCGATTATGTGCCGCTAGCCGACATCCTCAAGCCGATCGTCAAGAGCCAGAACCTGTTCTATGGATCTGTGGGGCTTCTCCTTGTTATGAGCCTGCTGGCCGGATACTTGCTTTATCGGAACGTTCAGCGGCCGATCGGACTGCTCATCCGCAGCGTGAAGCGGCTGCAGGACGGCAACTATTCGACGAGGATTACGGCTAATCCGAAAAATGAATTTACGTACCTGTTCCATCGTTTCAACGACATGGCAGCCAATACGGAGCAATTGATTCAGAAGCTGTATGCGGAAGAAATACGAACCCGCGAAGCCAATGTGAAGCAGTTGCAATCGCAAATCAACCCGCATTTCCTGTATAATTGCTTCGCGCTTATACGCAGCTTGGCAAGACTGGATAAGAAAGAGTCGGTTATGAAGCTTGCGATGCACCTGTCCAAATATTATCGTTATACGACGAGGGTCGAAAAGCAAACCGCTACAATTAAGGAAGAGCTCGATCTGATCGAGAGCTACTTGGAAATTCAACAATTCCATATTCAGCACTTGTCCTATGAGATTCACGTGCCGGAAACGATGCATCATCTAGAAATTCCTAGACTGCTGCTTCAACCGCTTACCGAGAATGCGGTCCTTCACGGCATTGAACGTTTCGAAGGCGATGGTATTATTACGATTACCGGAGAGAGCAATGATCGTTACCACACGATAACGATTGCGGATAACGGCATAGGCGTTACCGAGGAGGGCATGAGGAAGCTGGAGATGAGCGTTATGAATCCGCCCAACGAAGGTACAGGATGCGCGCTATGGAATATCCGTCAACGAATGATATACCAATTCGGTTCCGAGGCGTCGTTGACATTCCGCATCCAGCCTGAAGGAGGACTTGCCGTATCGGTCACTTGGCCGCATAACAGTTAGACAATCAGACACATACTTCACCATAGGAGGTGCATCACAGCCTTGTATCAATTGTTAATTGTTGACGACCAGCCCGATCTGGTTGAAGATCTGGCCCATAACTTGCCGTGGAGCACGGTAGGCATCGATAACGTGCATCAAGCCTATTCGGGACAAGACGCTATTGCCATTATGAACGAGACACCGATTGACATCGTCATTACCGATATTCATATGCCTGGCCTATCCGGGCTTGAACTCATCGAACAGATTCGCGGCACTTGGACCAATGTAAGATGTATTCTGCTTACTGGCTACAACGACTTCGAATACGCCAAGCGGGCGCTGCAGCAGCAAGCGACCGATTATTTGCTTAAGCCAGCCGAGGATGAGGAGCTGCTTGAAGCGGTGAAGAAAGCGGTCACCGAGCTGGAGCAGCATTGGAGCGCGGTAACCTCGCAGCATAAGTCGCTGACCTCAATGAAAGAAAATTTGCCCGTATTGCGGAAGCATCTGCTCGCCTCGCTGCTTCATGGCAAAACCTTTGCTGCGTCAGACGAGCTTCAGCAGAAGCTCGATATGTTCCAACTGCCTCATTCGGCAGGCTCGCCGTTTTGCATTATGCTGCTGCGCATGGAGGACTACTTCGATGAGCAGACGGAGCGGGACAACTCCTTGCTCGAATTCGCCGTATGCAACATCGCCGAAGAAATATTCGCCGACGAGTATACGTTGTGGCACTTGAAGGATGATCACGGTTATCTCGTCTTCCTGATTGTGCGCAAAGCGAGCAGCAAGACGACCGACACCGCGGGCGAGCAGCTGAACCTGCAGCAGGTCGAATCAAAAGTCGCTCAGCTTCAGCATTATGTGAGCCTTTATTTGAAAGGGACAATCTCGCTCGTGCTGAGCAAGCAAGCCGTGTTCCCCGATGAAGTCAGAGATACGTACGAGCGTTGTCTCTACAGCTTCAGACAGCGGATCGGGAGCGACCGCGGCTTTATGTTCTCGCTTGCGGATGAAAGCGACCAAGGCGAAGCCAATTCGCTGACGCAAATTTACAATCCGCCGCTTCTTCATCATTTGCTCGAGGCGGGACAATGGGAGGCGATTACGGACAAGCTGAACAGCGCCTTTGAGGAATTGGAGCATAAATGGGGCGATTCACATGAGCACATCTTGGAGACGTATTTCAATATCGCAAGCTCGCTCAGCTTTTCGATTCATAAAAACAAGCTGTGGATGGCCGACATTATGAAGGACAACTTCAACCAGCTGCTCGGCGGTCCGCATTTCCATACGATTAAACAACTTCGGGCATGGACCGAGGACGTGTTAGGCGCTTACCGAAGCCAGATGAGTTCGAAAAATCGGGATTCGCGTTCCGGCATCGTCCAGAAGGTGCAGGAATACGTCTCGAATCATCTCGAGGACGCTTCGCTGCAGACGATTGCGGCGAATGTCTATCTGAATCCTTCATACCTGTCTAAGGTGTACAAGCTTGAGACTGGGGAAGGCATTAGCGATTACTTATCGAGGCTGAAAATGGAAAAGGCGGCTCATCTGCTTCGCTCCTCCAACGAGAAGATCTACGAGATCGCCGCCAAAATCGGTTATTTGAAAACAAGCTATTTCATCAAAGTATTCAAGGATCGTTACGGCATTACGCCGCAAGAATTCCGCGACAGATAATTATATATTATTGCGCTGGCGTTGCGGCATAGTATACGCCGCTGGTACAGCTGTTCGCGGGACTATAAGTAGCCCGCCCCTGCTGAACAAGCTCGTACAAATGGGCAAGCGTCTCAGCCATCGCAAATCGCAGATTATGCGGATTGTCTCGCAGTCTGCTGCCGAATAGAGCCTCGCACATGTCGAAAGCTGTGCGGGGCTCTTCTGCAAGCATCTCTGCCATCCGTTCGAGTCGGCGTCCATGATGGGAGATGAGCTCCTCTATTCGTCCGGAGAAATCGCCGAATGGATCGCGATGTCCGGGATAAGCCATCTCCACCTCATAGCCGGCAAGCTCCTTCAGGCTAGTGAGAAATAAATCAAGAGGCCTCTCATCCTCGCCAGGCACGACGCTCACATTAGGGGTAATATGCGGCAATACTTGATCCCCGCATATCATCCATTTGCGCTCCGGTTGATAGAAGCATAACTGACCGGAGGCATGTCCGGGAGAGTCGATGAGCACCCAGTCTAAGCCGCCTAATGCAATCGTGCTGCCCGCTTCTATATAAGTGACTTGCGGCTGCGGCGATACCATCTTCACGAAGCTGGACAGATTATGTCCAATCGCGTCTATCAACTCCGCCGGCATGCCGTGCTCGGCGAACAGCATCTGGAGCTCCTCTGCGAACCGGCTGTCCTCTCCCCATAACCGCTGCGCATAGGCATGCGACTTCCTCGACATATAGACCGGCGCGCCGCTATTCTCCTGCACGTAACCGGCGAGGCCGTAGTGATCAGGATGCTGATGCGTTAATAGAATGCGCGTAACATCACTCCATTTGAACTCATGCTCCGTGAGCGCAGCCTCCCAAGCTGCTATCGCCTCATCTGTCCGCAATCCTGGATCGATCAACGTATAACCGTCGTCCTCCGGTATGACATAGCTATTGACCCACCTCAATGAAAATGGCAGCGGCACCTTCACCTGCAGCCACCCATTCGCAAGCTTCAATGTATGTAATTCCCCCATCATATCGCCCTTCCTATCATGACTAATCGATTAGAATCGGCCTCCCGATAGGGAGTACCGTCATAATTGCCATATACACCTATCAGCTCTAAACCCGAGCTTGCGAAGTGTTCCCGGAACCAATCCAGCTCATAGAGCCGAACACGTTCCATATACTGCCGCTTCGCATCCTTGCCTTCTTTGACGACCAGCTCCGTTATCGTGATTTCCTTCTTCACCCAGTCGCCGTCAATTGTCCGCACCTCGTCGATTCGTACGCCTTCTTCCTCATCCTCTCTTACGGAATGGGGAACGAGATGCTCCGCGACGTAGTTCGGATTCAAGAAATCGATGAGGCAAAGCCCTCCCGGGCGGAGCACGCGCCTAATATTGCGCAGCACGCCAACATTATCCGACTCTCGCGCAAAATAACCAAAGGAAGTAAACAAATTGACGGTCGCATCGAAGCTTCCATCCTCGAAAGGCAGCTCGCGCATATCCCCGTGTATCCACTCGACTTCTCCATACGCATCATGCCGCCTTGCTTCCTCCAACAGATCGTCCGATAAGTCAACGCCCGTAACCGCGAAGCCCAGATCGGACAACGCAACGGAATGCCTCCCCATTCCGCAGCCGATATCGAGCACTTTGGCCCCTTGGGGCAAACCAAGCAAGGTTATCATTCGCTCGATTTCCTTCCTAGCGGCCTCCATGTCTCGATGCTTATAGACGAGCATATAATCGTTGCCGAAGCTTGTCTCATACCAAGGTTTCATTCACTCTTACTCCTTCATTATCGCCTGCTGCCATACGCGGATCGTCATGATTACTCATTGTACTTGAATTCTTTACTCCTCGCAAAACGATGCATCGGGCAGCCATGTGGCATAATATACGTCCTCTTGCACAAACTATGGTAGCTTATCCAAATTGCGCAAGGGGAGGTAATCAACAATGAATGAACGCATAAGGCTAATGTTCGCGGAGGCGGTCGACATGAAGCTCGAGGAACTGAGCAATGGCGATATGACCATTCAAGTCGCCTACCTCGCTCCGATGTGTGAAGAGAAAATGATCAGCGATTACATATTCATTCCGTTCGCAAAGCAGGAGAAGCCTTTTCGTGAATTGCTTCATACGATTGCCGAATATAAGGTTGTTGACGACGTAGCCAAATGGCGCAGTCTGCTGCTGCGCGGCAATGTGCTTATCGAGGCGGACGGCACCGTCTATTCGTTGTACACCGCGCGGATCATCTGCAACGAAAGCCCGCAGACGCAGGTCGAAAGCGCCATTCAAGGACCGCAGCTTGCCTTAAGCGAAGACTTAAGCAAATCGTTGAACCTCATTCGGAGCATGTACCAATCGGCCGACTTGTCCGTAGAGGAGCATACGATCGGCTATGTATCCCAAACACCTGTCATGGTCGTATTCGACCAACGGCGCGTTGACCCTTCCGTTCTGGACAGCGTTCGCGACAAAATAACGACCCTTCACGTTGAAATGGTTAATGCGGCGGGCGAGCTGGAGAAGCTGCTTATCGGCAAGCGCAAGCATTTGTTTCCGACGGTGCTCATAACGGAACGTCCCGATCGGATTACGAAAGCGATCGCTAAGGGCAAAGTCATCCTATTAATGAAAAGCAGCATGTTCGCGCTTATATTGCCTGCTACTTTTTTCGACTTCATGCATGCGGTCGAGGATAATTACGAGGCATTCTGGATGACGAGATTTCTCATTTTCCTGCGGTACACATCTATTTTGCTTACAATCATGCTGCCTGCCCTCTACATTTCCGTTGTCTCCTACAACCCGGAGCTGTTCCGCGTCCAACTTGCATTCTCGATCGCCGGCAGCCGTTCGGCCGTTCCTTATCCTTCCTTCATCGAAGTATTCATCATGCTGTTCATGATTGAGACACTCATTGAAGCGAGCATACGGCTACCGCGGTATATCGGCTCGACGGCGACGACCGTCGGCGGACTCATCCTAGGACAAGCCGCGCAGCAAGCCGGCCTTGTCAGCAGCATAATGATTATCGTTACTTCCGTCGTAGCGATCGCGAACTTTGTCGTTCCGGTCAGCTCCCTATCGTTCGCGATTCGATTCTTGAAATATCCTTTAATCGTTATCGCTATTTTTTTCGGCATATCGGGCGTTACGGTCGGTATGTTCATCTACATGACGTACTTATGCAATCTGCGCAGCTTCGGCAAGCCGTACTTCCGCGTATTCGGCAAACTTCAGCCGACAGAAGGCGATATTGGGCAGGTGGAGCACAAGTGAACCGTTACTTTTTCTATAACTTTATACTTGTAAGCTTCATTAACCTCATGCTGTATGTCCCTCATATTCTTATTGCTGATCGTTATAAAGGCGCAGTCATGTCGCTTATTATAGGCGCAGTGATTGGGACGATTCTTCTGTATATGTATACGAGCGCCTTGGCAAGGTATCCCGGCAAAGGATTGCCAGAAATATTGAAGCTGCATCTGCCGAAATGGTTAGCTAACACGCTGATGATCTTTTTTGCGCTGCTGTGGCTGTATGCGACAACGATCGCAATCATCGCCTTTGCGATCATGATCAACCGTTTTTTCAATCCCGACGTGCATGTCGCTCTTATATTGGGCATGCTCGTTCTCGCTTGCGGGTATGCGGCCACCCGCTCTACAATGACCGTTATGCTCGTCATTGAGATCGGCCTTATTGTGAATGCGCCAATTATCTTTTTTGTTTTGTTCAAAGCAGGGAGCAATCCTCACTTGAACTGGGATGCGATACGCATTGTTGCCAACTACGCAACGAAAACGCCGACTCTGCAGTCCGTCGCGGCTGCGTCTTTTATTTTCGCCGGATACATTAACATGTCGCTGTTCAACCGCTTAATGCCGTCCAACTTTCGCTTCCGGCACCGCTGGATTGTTCCGCTTGTCGGTTTCTTGATCATGCTTACTACGTTTTTTGTCCCGATCGGCATTCACGGCACGGAGGCGGTTGGCCATTACATTTACATATGGAGTATGACAGCCGACTCGCTCCTTATGCAATACGGCTTCATTGAACGTGTATTATTCCTGTTCCTCATCGTATATTTGAACCTTACGCTCATCTTTACGATGTCAGGCTGGCATCAGGCTATGGAATTCGTGAAGAGCACGATGTCGAGCCATAAGCCACAGGTGGATAGCCTTCAAGCACCGATCGCCAATTATGTTATTGTAGGCTTATTCATCGTTCTCACATTCGTCTACATGTTCATGACGAACGAGAAAATGAACATGGTCATTTCCACGTATTGGCTTATTGTCCGATTGTTCGTCGAAATCCCGCTTGTCATCGGGCTGTTTATGTTTAGTCGAAGGAGACCGAGATCCGCATGAGAAACATAATTAAGTGCGTCACTCTCCTCATGCTTCTCTACCTCGCGGGAGGTTGCGGCTTCAAAGATATCGACAAACGTTTCTTTGTCGTAGCGACGGGCATCGATAAGTCCGATAATGAGCAGAAGCCCTATCGCATTACGCTTCAACTCGCCGTCCCGTCTCCCAAGATAGAGCCTGGCGCATCCAAAGTCCAACTAGAAACGATTGAGGCCAGCAGCATAGCAGAAGGGGTTCGAATGCTGAAATCTTATGTAGACAAGGAGCTCGATTTCGGCCATTGCAAAATTTTTCTGATTGGAGAGGATCAAGCCCGCACCGACTATACCGGGCTCATGCAGTGGATGCGGCGGAGAAGGGACATTCAAAGCGTGGCCGACATTGCCGTGGCTAAGCCCGACGCGAAATCGCTGCTCGGCATTACACCTGTATCCGAGCGCTATCCGGGCAATACGCTCTTCCTAAGTTTCGGAGCCGACGGGACCGATTCGCCGTTTTCATACGTCCAGCCGCTGTCCGAATTCGCGAAGCGGGCATTCGAGAAGGGGTTGGACCCGCTGCTTCCGATTATCGTTTCCGATTCCAAAAAAAGCTACATTATCAATCGCACTGCGCTGCTCGATAAAAACAAAATAAGCGTCGTGTTGACGCCCGAGGAATCGCAACTGTTCAATCAGCTTGACCAAAGCTATGCCAAATCGTCCATTCACGGAATCTACGAGGGTATTCAGATCGTTGGCGCAGTGAACGATATTCGTTCGAAGTACCATATGAAAAGTGAAGACGATAAGATCGTCATTACGTTCAATGTCAAATTAAGCATTGTGCTCGAGGACGCTCCGGAAAACTTGTATCAACATGAATGGCAACCGATTGAAAATAAGCTGAGCAAAGACTTCTCGCAGCAATCGGAAGCGCTCCTTCTGAAAATTCAGCGCGCCGGCGTAGATCCGTTCGGCTTCGGTCTTCGGTATCGAGCGAACCATCACACCAACAATCCTAATGAGGCGTACGAGAAATGGCTGTCCCTTTATCCCGGCGTCGAATTCAAAGTCGATACGAAAATAAATATTGAAGGCACGGGATTAATTCAATAAAGCACGGCTAGAAAGCAACGAGTGATGTCGTTACTACCTAGCCGTGCTTTATTCGTGATTACGCTTATTTGTACATTAAATAGCAATAAGCCGATTCGTATTGCGAAGCTCCTCAATCGTGCCTGCTCCAATGCCGAACATGGCGGTGCGGAGCTCAAATTCAATCCGTTCGAACTGCTCCAGCAGTTCCCGTACCGAAACCTCGCTGTTGCCCCCGGCTGCTTTTGGGAGCAGCACCCGGCCGAAGCCTGCCATATTCGCTCCAAGCGCAAGCGACTTAGCCGCATCGACGCCATGCTGCAAGCCTCCGCTTGCGACAAGCTGCATCGAAGGCAGAGCGCTGCGGATCTCAGCAATACTGAGCGCCGTAGGAATTCCCCAATCGGCGAAAGCTTCAGCGGCCTCGCGCCGCATCATGTCCTTCGAGCGAAACTTCTCCACCTGACTCCATGACGTGCCACCTGCGCCTGCGGCATCAATGAATGCAACGCCGACGCCTGCAAGCGCGGACGCTGTCTCGCCATCGATGCCCCAGCCAACCTCTTTTATCCCAACAGGTACGGAGACCGACCGGCACACTTGCTCGATCCGGGCGTAAAGGTGACTAAAGTCCGTATCTCCCTCCGGTTGGAACACCTCCTGCATACTGTTCAGATGCAGGACGAGCGCATCAGCCTCCGATAGATCAACCGCCCGTTGGCACGCTTCCGGTCCGAATCCGTAATTTAGCTGCACTGCGCCAATATTAGCGATAACCGGTACAGTAGGCGCCTCCTTGCGGATCTTGAATGAGGCGGCAAGCTCCTCTTGCTCGATCGCCGCCCGCATTGACCCGAGTCCAATGGCCCAACCTCGCTCTTCCGCCGCGATCGCAAGACGACGATTAATTGCTCCCGCTTCATCCGTGCCGCCGGTCATGGAGCTGACGAGCAAAGGCGCTCCGAGCTTCTTGCCGAACCACTCCGTCTCGAGGCTAATGCTTCGGAATGACAGCTCCGGCATCGCGTTATGCTTGAAGCGCAGACGCTCGAAGCCCGTCTCGATGCCGACGCCGTTCACCTTCTCCTGCAAGCATATTCGTATATGCTCACCTTTCCGCCTTGCTGTTGCCTCCTGCTGCTCCACCGCCATACGACTTTCCTCCCACGCCATTACTTCATCTATGCAAGCTATTGCCCCCCGCTGTGAGCGAGTAGCCTCTTTCGCCAATTAGACATATAGAACTAGCATAGCATACATTTTCGTTTCGCGCTTCCGCATCGGGATATTTGGCGGGCATGAGTTGGTTTATTATTCATATGATCTTTACAATCATTATTTTGACTTTTTCAATCATAATTTTGTTGTTTATCCTTCGAAAATGTTTTACACTTAAAATAGCAAATACGCTCAACCCCTATTTTAAAGGAGGCTACGTGATGGAAATCATTCAATTCGATACGCAGCAGGAGCTGGACGCTTATGCAGCGCGATATATTACGAACCTGGTTAAAGAGAAGCCGCAAGCTGTGCTGGGACTGGCAACAGGATCGACACCGATCGGAATTTATGACAAAATAGTACAAATACACAATGATGAGCGCGTCAGCTTCAAGCAGGTGACGACGTATAACCTCGACGAATATGTCGGTCTGCAGCCGCAGAACGATCAAAGCTACGCCTACTATATGAACAGTCATCTGTTCTCCCGCATCGATATCGTTGGTGAGCAGACGCATCTGCCGAACGGCATGGCTGACGACGTCGAAGCCGAGTGCATCCAATATGACGAGATGCTGGCGGAACAACCCGTCGATGTACAACTGCTCGGCCTTGGACATAATGGACATATCGGCTTCAACGAGCCCGATCAAAACCTCTCCGGCGGCACACATGTCGTGAAGCTGAAACAGGAAACTCGCGAGGCGAATGCCCGGTTCTTCGAATCCATGAACGACGTGCCTGAATATGCAGTGACGATGGGCGTTGGCTCGATTCTGAAAGCCAATACGATTATTTTGGCAGTTCGCGGTGCGGACAAGGCGCAGATCGTCAAGGAAGCGTTGACCGGACCTATTACGACTAGCGTACCCGCCTCCCTGCTTCAGACACATCCGCGCGTCATTGTTCTCCTCGACCGAGAGGCAGGAAGGATGTTGAATTAAATGAAAGAACACAATGATACGAATCGCTTCGCCATACGCAATGTCCGCATCGTCTTGGAGGATAGCGTTGAGGCAGGAAGCATCGTTATCGCTGACGGACTAATTGAAAGTATTGCAATTGGAAGCAATGCTAAAGTGGGCAATGGCAGTACTGTAATTGACGGCGAAGGCGGTTACGTGCTGCCTGGCTTCATCGACATGCATGTTCACGGCGGCTTCGGCGCCGACTTCATGGACGCCAGCCGTGACAGCTATGACAAAATAACCGGTTTCCACGCCGCGAACGGCACAACGACAATGCTGGCCACGACGATGACGGCTCCTAAGTCATCCATCGACCCCGTTCTTGAAGCGGTAGCCGCATACCGATCGGCTGAAATGCCTTATGCAGCCTTGCACGGCGTTCATCTGGAAGGGCCGTTCATTAGCGAGAAATGGCCTGGCGCGCAAAACCCTGCCCATATTCGCACGCCGCAGCTTAGTTGGCTGCAAGAGTGGGCGGAGCGTTGGCCTTCCCTCATTAGCCAACTAACGCTAGCACCGGAGAAAGAGGGTTCGGTAGAGACGATTGCATGGACGTCGCAGAACGGCATCGTAACCGCATGCGGCCATACAGATGCGCTGTATACGGAGATCGAAGCTGCAGCCAATGCCGGCCTGACCCAAGCGGTGCATACGTATAACGCGATGCGGGGTCTTCACCACCGCGAGCCGGGGACGCTGGGCGCCGTATTGACCGACGACCGCATCCATGCCGAGCTTATTGCCGACGGTCATCATGTCCATCCCGTTGCCATACGCTTGCTTGTCGCGGCTAAACCCGACGATAAAGTCATTCTAATCACCGATGCCATGTCGGCAGCCGGCATGCCTGACGGCGAGTACGAGCTCGGCGAGCTGCCCGTCGTCGTAAAGGACGGCGTCGCCCGCCTTGCAGAAGGCGGCGCTCTCGCAGGCAGCAGCCTGACCATGATCGGCGCTATCCGCTTCATGCTCGCGAATACGAGCCTGACGCTATCGCAGATCAGCGTTATGGCGAGCGGCAATGCCGCAAGACAGCTTCGCATCGACGATCGTACAGGCTCGATTGCAATAGGCAAGCAAGCCGATCTCGTGCTGACTGACGCCGATCTGAACGTGCGCCAAACGTGGGTGCAGGGAAGAACGGTCTTCGCAAGTAACGAGTAGCATAATAAAAAGCCCGATAAGATCCTTGGATCTTATCGGGCTGTTTTTTCTAGATTAACCTGTCACATATACCGCGATACGCTGCTCTTCCAGCAGCTTTGCCAATTCGCCCTCGAGCGGAACGTCGGTGATGACGCCGCCAAGATCAGCAATGGGCGCAATGGAGAACAAGGAAGTTCGATCCGTCTTCGTATGGTCGAATACCGCATAAGTAGAATGGGATCGTTTGATGAGTGCTTTGGCAATTTGGGCTTCCTGCTCGGAATACGTCGTAATGCCGCCAGCTGCCGAGATGCCGTCGATGCCGATGAACATTTTGCCAATATGTAAATGTCCGACCATGCCTTCGCCAAGCGGTCCGCACAGCTCGAAGCTGTTGTGACGCATAATGCCGCCGGTCACGACGACCTGAATCGGACTGCCGGCCAGCTCCATCGCGATATTGACCGCGTTCGTAACGACCGTGATGCCTTTGCGCGACTTCAGCAGCTTCGCCATTAGGAAGTTCGTCGTACCGCCGGAGAGGCCGATCACGTCCCCTTCGACGATAAGCGAGGTCGCCAGCTCGGCGATCCGTTCCTTCTCGAGGATCGATAAGCCCTCTTTCTCGGCAAAAGGAAGCTCCCGAACGGTATGCATACCGTCATACATAGCTCCGCCTATCGTACGAATAACCGGATAGTCGCCTTCCATCTGCTCCAGATCACGCCTTGCGGTCGCTTCCGAGATGCCGAACCGCTCAACGAGCTCTTGAATCGTGAGCCTTCCCTGCTGCTTAAGAAGCTGCAGAATCGCATCGCGCCGGCGCTGTCCTTTGGAGCCGCTCGTATCCGCCATTATTAACGTTCCACCCAAGCTTTCGCCGATAATCGCTGTTCCACAATGTCCCATTCTGGCAGCGCTTCCCAGTCACCGCGCATTTGCACGACGAGCGAACCGTTAATGCTGGCAAGCCGTACCGCTTCAACCGGCGTCATGCCTTTCATAATGCCTGCAAGGAAACCGGCACAGAACCCATCACCCGCACCAACCGTATCGACGACTTGCTCGGCCGGATAGAATGGAAGGCTGTCCTCTTGATCGCCGTTCAATACAACAGTCGTATCGCCCATGCCTTTGATAATACTGATCGCTTTCAATTGCTTAAGCTTGCCTTTAACAAATTCATAGTCGTTCGTATCGTACAGAAGCTTCAGCTCGTCCCAGCCAGGCAGGAAATAATCCGCGTCTTCGGCAATCGGCAGCAGCGTCTCGCGCGCTTCCTCGATCGACCATAGCTTCAGCCGCAAATTCGGATCGAAGCTGATTTTCACGCCTGCTTCCTTCGCAACGGCTACCGCGCGCTTAAGCGTATTTCTGCTCTCTTCGCTTATAGCGGCAGTAATGCCTGTCACATGGAGCAGCTTCGCTCCGCGTATGTATTGCTCGTCAAGCTTGTCCGGCGTCATTTTGCTTGCTGCAGAATGCTTGCGGAAGTAATGTACCGCAAGCTTGCCCGCCACATGCTCACGGAACATCATGCCGGTCGGAGCGCTGCCGTCGAGCTTCGCGCGCGATATATCTACGCCTTCTCCGCGGAGCGTTTTCAAGATGAGCTTGCCGAACGGATCATCGCCTAGCGCGCCGAACCAGCCTACGGAAGAGCCTAGTCTAGCAAGTCCAATTGCAACATTGCTCTCTGCCCCTCCGAAGCTTTGCTCCAGCGAAGAAGCTCTTTCGATTGATTTATGTTCTCCCGGCATGAACAAGGCCATGGATTCGCCAAACGTAACAATTTGCGGTGATGATTCATGCATACTGCAATCCCCCTACAGCTTATTCACGTTTATGTTCGCGGTATACTTATGGAGCAATCGGAAATCTCATGAAGTAAATAATTACAATGTACAGAACGAGTACGATTAAGCTTAGCACGCGCGCTTTTTGGATATGAGCCGTTGCGCTCTTGCCCTCTTGAATCGAGGAAACAATTAGCTTTAGCGGCTTCGTTACGATACCGCCGATAGCAGCGATTCCTAGGAACAACAGAGTGATAATGATCATCCAGACAACCGCATAATCGCCTTGGGACATCATATAACCGCCTGTCAGCAGTTGAATCACGAGAAAATATTGCGCGATTCGGTTCGCAGACAGCAGCCCGTCGGCAAGTCCCTCTTGCCCAGCTCCTGCCAGTTTTGTTGCTCTGCCCAGCATGATCGGAAGCACGATATAGAAGCCCATTCCGATTGCCCCAAGCAAATGGATAAACCACATTACATTAGACATTATTTTTCCTCCTCTTATGGTTCGCGAAGCGAATAATATTTCAGTCTTTGTCCGCTTCCTTCAAACTTATACCTAACATGTAGTTTATCAGATACGAGATTGTTTTCAAAGAAATACGCTCGTATAAAGTCAGAATTACAGCTTTTATAACTTCTTTTGTGAAACATTAACGAACTTTCGATGCATAGCGGCATTTCGTCGAACTATTGGGCCGCTTCGACCCGCTTACGATTTGAAACCATACTTGCTCATGACGCCATGGATCGCGAAGTAGGTCACTTCCTCGGGCAAGGCGTCCTTAATAGGACGTAGCTTCTCAATTCCAATCTCACCGATTACATCCACGATTTGCTGCTCATAGGCTTCAGGAATAATGCGGCTCCATTCTACTTCCAGCCCTTCATCGGCGCAGCGGATAATATGACCCTCCACCGTTACCTTACTAAGACCTCGTTCCTTGGCAATCGCGTCCGGCTCAAGGCCTTCTTGGAATAGCGCTAGTGTCGCGATATGACTTGGCTGCTCGTCATCGCCTTGCGGCGAACGTTTAGCAGCAGGAGCAGTTGATATCGTCACGTTGCGGACTCCCGTACGTCCCTCTAAATCTCCTTCAAAGCTTTGAAGAATGGCAAGCAGCTCCGCACCGTACTTGTCCGCCTTAGCGGAGCCGATTCCTTTGACGTTCAGCAATTCATCCACACTAAGCGGGTGCGCGACCGCAATCTCCTTCAGCGTGGCGTCGAAGAACAGCATGAACGGCGGCACGCCTTCCGCTGACGCCCTCTCCTTGCGCCATTGCTTGAGCGCATCGAATAGAGGCGATGCCGCGAAGCTGTCCGCGGATGCGGTCTGACGAACCGTCGTCCGCATCCGCTGCATGATCATCTCGCGCCCTTCAAGCACGGGGAGCGCGTTTGCAGTAAGCGAGACGGTCGGATATTGTCCGTCGCTAAGCCGCAAGTAGCCTTCGGCTACGAGCCAATACAGCCAATCGGCAATTTCTTTCTCGGCCATATTGCGCATTAAGCCGTATGTAGAGAGCCGATCCAAGCCGAATTCTAGCAACCGCTTGTCCCGCGAGCCCTTGAGCACTTTGGCAGCCATCATCACGCCGAAGCGCCCTTTCATCCGGCCAACGCAGGACAGCGCCATTTTCGCTTCCTCCGTACGATTGACCGGTTCGCTCTTATCAAGACAACTGCTGCACTTACCGCAAGCTTCAACGCCAATCTCGCCGAAGTAATCGACGATGAACTGCTGCAAGCAGCGCTGCGTCCGGCTGTAATTCATCATCGTGTTAAGCTTCGACAGCTGGATCGACTTGCGATCCGTATCGCCTGTTCCCTGTTCAATCAGGAATCGCTGAACTTGCATATCGGCAGGCTCGAACAGCAGAATGCATTCGCTCTCCTCGCCATCGCGGCCCGCTCTGCCTGCTTCCTGGTAATACGACTCCAGATCGCCGGGCATTTGCCAATGCAGCACGTATCTAACGTTAGGTTTGTCGATGCCCATGCCGAAAGCGTTCGTCGCGACCATAACGCGCAGTTCATCGAACCGGAACTTCTCCTGCGTATCTGCTCTCTCCGCATCGGATAGACCCCCGTGATATTTGCCGGCCGCAATGCCGCTGCGAATCAAAGATGCGCATACGTCCTCCGCTTCCTTGCGGGTAGCCGTATAGATGATACCCGACTGCTCCTTGCGTCCCGCAAGGAACTTCTCTAGGAACTTCTTCTTATCGACGCCCGTCACGACGGACAACGATAGATTCGGTCTCGCGAAGCCGGTCACGAAGACGCTCGGATCTCGCAGCTTCAGCATTGCCGAAATGTCCTCCGCCACTTCCGTCGTAGCGGTAGCGGTGAAGGCCGCTACGAGCGGCCTGTTCGCCATCCTGGCGATCCAGCCCGCTAGCTGCCGATAGCTCGGGCGGAAGTCATGGCCCCATTGCGATACGCAATGCGCTTCATCAATCGCGATGAGCGGAATGGCCAGCTGCTCCGATAACGATTGGAACATCGGCGCATCTAGCCGCTCCGGCGCTACATAGAGCAGCTTGTATTCGCCTTGCATGGCGCTGCGCATAACATCCCTGTATTCTGACGCGCTAAGCGAGCTGTTCAAAAACGCCGCCGAGACCCCTACGCGGCGAAGCGCGTCAACCTGGTCCTTCATTAGCGAGATGAGCGGCGATATGACAAGCGACGTTCCCGGCAGCAGCATAGACGGAATTTGGTAGCAGATCGACTTGCCTCCGCCGGTCGGCAATATAGCAAGCGTATCTCTCCCATTCAATATGCCTGCAATAATATCTTCCTGCCCCTTGCGGAACGTATCATATCCATATACCCGCTTAAGCGCCTGCTTAGCCTCTTCGATCATTTCCAATCCGAATCCCTCCCCCACATTAGTGCATAGAAAGACCCTGGCAGTTGTCTGTCAGGGTCCTCCCGAACGAAATGTTATAATGCTGGCCTAAGCCTTATTGGCCTGCTGTAACGATTTGAATCACGTTGCGCACTGATTCAGCAGACTTATCAAGCGCCGCTTTCTCTTCAGACGTCAGTTCGAGCTCAAGGACCTTCTCGATGCCGTCTCCTCCGATAATTGTCGGTACGCCCATGAACAGATTGTTATAGCCGTATTCGCCTTCCAGCAAAGCGATAACAGGCAGGATACGTTTCTTGTCCTTCAGAATCGCCTCTGTCATTTGGACAAGCGAAGCTGCAGGCGCATAATATGCGCTGCCGTTACCAAGCAGGTTAACGATCTCGCCGCCTCCAACACGGGCGCGCTGCACGATCGCTTCAATGCGTTCAGCAGCAATCAGCTTCTCGATTGGAATGCCGCCAACGTTCGAATATCGAACGAGCGGCACCATATCGTCGCCATGGCCGCCAAGCACGAAGCCGCGTACGTCTTCAACGGAAACGTTAAGCTCCTGGGCGATGAACGTGCAGTAGCGAGCAGTATCGAGCACGCCGGATTGGCCGATTACGCGGTTTTTAGGGAAACCAAGCGTTTGGAATGCAGCATAAGTCATAGCGTCAACCGGATTGCTTAGAATGATCACGTAAGCGTTAGGGCTGGTCGCCTTTACGTTCTCGCATACGGACTTCACGATGCCGGCGTTCGTATTAACGAGATCGTCGCGGCTCATGCCTGGCTTGCGGGCAATACCAGCCGTAATAATAACGACGTCGGAATCCTTCGTATCCTCATAGTTGGAAGTACCGATGATGTTAGCGTCAACGCCGAGTACAGGAGTCGCCTCGAGCATATCGAGCGCTTTGCCTTTCGTCGGATTCTCAAGCGGCTCGATGTCAACGAGAACGATGTCGCCAAGCTCTTTCTGAGCAAGCATAAGCGCTGTAGTAGCACCTGTGAAGCCCGCGCCTACAACTGTAATCTTATTCCGTTTGATAGCCATTAGATCATTCCTCCCAATTGGTATGCAAACCGAAAGGGGACCCCAAAGTCCCCTTTCAATCAAGCTATGAATATATTTTGTGCATTCCAATACACTTTCAAACGCGCAAACCGCTAGGCCCGCGAGCCAGACTACATGTTTTTGATGATTTCGTCAGCGAATGCCGAACATTTCACTTCTGTAGCGCCTTCCATCAGACGAGCGAAGTCATACGTTACCGTTTTGTTGTTAATCGACGTTTCCATACCTTTATAGATAAGGTCAGCCGCTTCTTGCCAGCCAAGGTGCTCAAGCATCATTACGCCGGACAAGATAACCGAACCAGGGTTTACAACGTCTTTGTCCGCATATTTCGGAGCTGTACCGTGCGTAGCTTCGAAGATCGCGTGACCAGTCAAGTAGTTGATGTTCGCGCCCGGTGCGATACCGATACCGCCAACTTGCGCAGCCAAAGCGTCGGACAAGTAGTCGCCGTTCAGGTTAAGCGTAGCGATAACGTCAAAGTCAGTCGGACGAGTCAATACTTGTTGAAGAGCGATGTCGGCGATTGCGTCTTTTACGACGATTTTGCCGGCAGCTTCTGCTTCTGCTTGTGCTTTGTTAGCTGCGTCAGTGCCTTCAGCTTCTTTGATGCGGTCGTATTGACCCCAAGTGAAGGTTTGCTCAGCGAATTCTTGCTCAGCCACTTCGTAGCCCCAGTTTTTGAACGCGCCTTCTGTATATTTCATGATGTTGCCTTTGTGTACAAGCGTAACTGTTTTCTTGCCGTGCTTAATTGCATATTCAATTGCTGCGCGAACAAGACGTTTCGAACCTTCTTTGGATACTGGCTTGATGCCGATACCGGAAGTTTCAGGGAAACGGATTTTGTTAGCTCCCATTTCGTTTTGCAAGAACTCGATTACTTTCTTCACTTCAGCGGAACCTTCTTGGTACTCGATACCCGCGTAGATGTCCTCTGTGTTTTCACGGAAGATAACCATGTCAACCAGCTCAGGACGTTTAACCGGGGAAGGTACGCCAGCGAAGTAACGAACTGGACGAAGACATGTGTATAGGTCAAGCTCTTGGCGAAGCGCAACGTTCAGGGAACGGATACCGCCGCCGATTGGCGTAGTCAAAGGACCTTTGATCGCCACGATGTATTCGCGAATTGCAGTCAGCGTGTCGGCAGGAAGCCACTCGCCGTATGTGTTGAACGCTTTTTCGCCTGCAAATACTTCGTACCAAGCGATTTGTTTGCTGCCGCCGTATGCTTTCTCTACAGCTGCATCAAGTACGCGTTTCGAAGCGCGCCAAATGTCGCGGCCCGTGCCGTCGCCTTCGATGAAAGGAATAATAGGGTTGTTAGGCACTTGAAGCACGCCGTTGTCAATCGTAATTTGGTCGCCTTCTGTTGGAAGCGCGTATTTTTCAAACTGAGCCATGAATAAAATCCTCCTTCAAAATGTTGCCTGCTTAGCAAGCCTAGTCTATAAATGATTATACTCTGAGTGAGGAGAACGGACATATTGACGCATGAGCCCGTCCTCGCCCTCTCCATTATACCCTGTCAACGATTCTAGCGCTCGTCAATTGGAATATATTTCGCATTAACCGGTCCAACATAGTCCGCACGCGGACGAATCAGACGGTTGTCTTGGTATTGCTCAAGGATGTGAGCGCACCAGCCGGATACACGGCTGATCGCGAAGATCGGCGTGAACAGATCGCGCGGAATTTGAAGCGTCGTGTACACCGAAGCGGAGTAGAAGTCGACGTTAGGCTTAAGACCTTTTTGACCCGTAACCAATTCTTCGATCTTAACGGACATTTCGTACAATTCCATGTTGCCAGTCAGCTTGCCAAGCTCGCGGGACATTTTTTGCAAATGTTTCGCGCGCGGGTCGCCGTTTTTGTATACACGGTGTCCGAAGCCCATAATTTTTTGCTTGTTCGCAAGCGCGTTGTTGATGTAGCTCTCTACATTGCCGAAAGAACCAATCTCCTCAAGCATAACCATAACAGCTTCGTTCGCACCGCCGTGCAATGGGCCTTTCAAAGCGCCGATCGCGGAAGTAACGCCTGAGTAAATGTCGGAAAGCGTCGCAACCGTAACGCGCGCAGCGAATGTGGAAGCGTTAAGCTCATGATCGGCGTGAAGCACGAGCGCTTGATCCAAAGCTTTAATTGCTACTTCAGCAGGCTCGTTGCCTGTCAGCATGTACAAGAAGTTATAGGCGATAGAAACGCCTTTCTTTGGAGCAACCGGCTCTTTGCCTTCGCGGATGCGGGCAAAAGCAGCAATAAGTGTAGGAAGCTGAGCTTGAAGCTTAATCGCTTTCAACTGATTAGCTTCCGGAGTCATTTCGTTAGCAGAGCCGTCATACAGAGCAAGGCTGGATACAGCTGTGCGGAGAGCGGCCATCGAATTCGTATCCTTCGGATACAGCTTAATTTGATCAAGAACGGCTGCAGGCACGGCTGCATACTCGTCCAATTGCTTCTGCAGTCCTGCAAGCTCGGAACGATTAGGAAGCTTACCATACCAAAGCAGATATGCGACCTCTTCAAAAGTTGCGTTTGCTGCAAGATCATCGATATCGATACCGCGGTACGTCAAGACTCCATCAATAATCGAACTAATGGACGACGCCGCGGCGACAATTCCTTCTAGACCTTTAGTTGCTGTCATCGTTCTCTCTCCTTTAACCAAATATTTGCTATTGGTTCATAAAAAAACGTTCGTTTCTTTACCGTCGCTTTTAATCATAAATGATTTTGCGGGTGAAGTGAACAAAATTGGACATAAAAATGCTTTATCGGCATTATCAAATATTTTATCGCAGTCCTTATTCTCATTAGCTCCTGCTGCATTTTTCCCCATTTGCTCCCATTTTAGCCGTCGTAGAAAACTATTTTTATTCGGTCGGATATAATGGTAAAATGTCCAAAAGAGAATCGGCAGGCGAAAGTTGCCGGAACGGAGGCGCATCATGACAGGACAACGCATCGGAATTATCGACATCGGCTCGAACTCCGTCCGGCTCGTCGTCTATGAGAGAACCGCGAACGGCGCGCATCGCGTCTCGGACGGAAGCAAGCGGGCAGCGAGGCTTAGCGAACGAATCGACGAGAACGGCAGATTAAACGACGCAGCGCTTGACGAGCTTATCGTCACGCTGCGTCATTTTACGATGATATGCGCGCATCATCATACTGGACAAATCCGAGCCGTCGCTACGGCTGCAGTACGCAATGCTAGCAACTGCGCCGAAATATTGGCACGGATCAAGAACGAGACGGGACTCGACATCGAGCTGCTTTCCGGTGAAGAAGAAGCGTCTTACGGCTTCCTAGGCATGATTAACTCCCTGAGCGTTCGCGACGGTTTCCTCATCGACATTGGCGGCGGAAGCACCGAGCTAAGCTTATTCCGCAATCGCACACTAGTGAAATCAGTGTCGTTCCCGTTCGGCTGCGTCAGCTTGAACAAGCAGTTCGGACCGAAGGGCATGCTCACAGACGATGCCTTGAAGTCGCTTGAAGCTTTCGTGAGCGATGCGGTTAAGCAGGAGCAATGGATCGGAAAGTCGCCTGGCATGCCGCTTGTCGGAGTCGGCGGAACCGTGCGGGCGCTCGGCAAAATACATCAAGCGGCCTACAAATATCCGTTTCCGCAAACCCATAACTACACGATCAACAGCGAGGAGACCGATCTGCTCTTCGATCAGATGCGCAGGCTGCCGCTAGACAAGCGCCGCAAGCTGCCAGGCTTGTCCAAGGACCGAGCAGACGTAGTAGTGCCTGGGATAGCTATCTTACGCGTTCTGTACCGCGTTGTTAAAGCAACACATTATCAGATATGCGGAGCAGGCCTCAGGGACGGCTTATTCCATGCGACACGTTTTCCTAACCATTCCAGACAAGACGATGTGCTTGCTTTCAGCTTAAACAACCTAAGCGCGCTGCATCCCGAAGCGCCAAGGCAGCATGTGATGCAGGTTGGGCGGCTTGCTGTAGAGCTGTATGACTCGCTGCAATATTTGCATCAATTGCCTGACGATGCTCGAGTGCTGCTCGACTCGGCCGCAAAGCTGTTCCGAATAGGCGCTTCGATCGACTATTACGAATATGCCCGGCACTCCTTCTATCTAATCGTGAATTCGCATCTGAACGGCTTGTCCCATCGGGAGATTATCATGACTGCCGCCATTGCCTCCTACAAGAGCAAGAGCCGCGCAAGGCAGCAAATGTCCGAATATCGCGAGCTGCTGCAGGATACCGACCTTGAGCTTATCTATAAACTCGGATCGCTGCTGCAACTTTCCATTGCGCTCGACCGCAGCGAGACACAAGCAATCGGACAGCTGTTCATTCATGCTTCGGGTTCATCGCTTCAGCTTCGGCCGATACAGCCTCGAGGCGTTCTGGCAGTGGAACAGCGCGAGATCGAAGAACTCGCTTCTGAATTCAAGAAGCTTTGGGGCTTATCGCCTGAGCTCTCCTTAACAGGTGTTAATGACTGACAACGCCGTCAAAACGGAGGCCGCGCTATGCGCGGCCTTTCCACGAATTTATAAACCTCGCTTCGAACTGGCTTCGGAACGGCTCTCTTCCCTCTTCCTCTATCGACTCGTATAAACCAGTCGGCTTCAGCTCTCTTGCTTTTACATTGTCATTCAAATTCAGCTTGAGCATATTGATTAATATTTGTCGCAACGATTCATCGAATACCGGACTCATCAGCTCGATTCTCCGCGTCAGGTTGCGCGTCATCCAATCGGCACTGGACAAATAAATTTCTTCTTCGCCGCCGTTGTTGAAATACATAATCCGCGCATGCTCCAAAAAGCGGTCAACGATGCTGATTACGCGAATATTCTCGCTTCGCCCCGCAACGCCCGGCCTCAAGCAGCATACACCGCGCACGATCAACTCGATCTTCACCCCAGCCTGGGACGCCTCATACAGTTTGTCGATCATTTCTTGATTGGACAGAGAATTCATCTTCGCAATAATACGGGCCGGCTTGCCTGCCAGCGCATTGTCGCGCTCACGGTCGATAAGGCGATACAACTTCTCCTTCAAGTCAGACGGAGCAACGCCGAACGCCTTCCAATCGTAAGGGGAAGAATACCCTGTCACCTCGTTGAACAGTGCGGAAGCGTCACCGCCAATAACCGGATGCGAAGTGAATAGACCAATATCGGTGTACAACATTGCCGTGCTGTCATTATAGTTGCCCGTTCCGACATGGACGTAGCGGCGCAGCGTCTTCTGCTCGCGTCTGACGACGAGCAGTATTTTCGCATGCGTCTTTAATCCGACAAGTCCATAGACGACATGGCAGCCGGCCTTCTCAAGTTGGCGCGCCCAAGCAATATTCCGCTCCTCGTCGAATCGCGCCTTAAGCTCGACAACGACTGTGACTTGCTTGCCAGACTCTGCTGCCTTCGCTAGCGCTTGCACGAGCGCAGACTGGCCGCTGACGCGATACAATGTCATCTTGATCGCCATTACATCTGGATCATAAGCTGCCTGCATAACGAAGTCGTTGACTGCCTCGAATGACTCATACGGGTGGTACATCAGTACATCCCGCTGCCGGATGACCTCGAACATATCGTCCGTATCATCGAATTCACGCGGATAGACCGGCTCCATTTTCTCATATCTTAGACTGTCGTACCCCGGAAGCGAGTTCGCGAACTTCATAAGGAAGCTGAGATCAAGCGGTCCATCGATTTCGAACAAGTTGTCCTCGATTTCAAGTTCCTCTCGCAACGTCTCAAGCGCATAAGGATGCATCCCTTTGCCGATCTCTAGACGCACCGGAATCCCCCAACGGCGACGGCGTAGCTCCTTCTCGATCTCTTCGAGCAAGTCCTCCGCGCCCTCTTCATCCAGCGTTAAGTCGGCGTTGCGGGTAAGACGGAACGGATGGACGGAGAACGGCTCATAGCCATTGAATAATGTATTTATGAATTGCTCAATTAGATCCTCAAGCAAGACGAACTCCGACTTCTTGCTGTTCGTTCTGCCTGGAACAGGCACAAGGCGCGATAAGATTGACGGAACCTGCACAATGGCAAATAGCGGCTCCTCATCGGCCGATCCGCCCTCTCTTTGCAGCAGCACAGCCAAATACAGCTCCTTCGTATGAACGAGCGGAAATGGACGGCTCTGGTCAACCGCCATCGGCGTCAACACCGGAAATACGATTTCATGAAAATATTCCGTAATCACTTTCGCTTGGGTCGCGTTCAATTCGTCGAACGAGCGAATAAAAATACCTTCCTTGCTTAGTCCGCGAAATACTTCGCGATATGTACGATATTGCTCATGCACCATTTGCGTCGCCCGTTTAATAAGTCGCTTCCACAAGCCGCCTGGCGTATAGCCAGTGAAGTCGGTCTTCGTCAGTCCTGCCCGCATCTGATCCTGAATACCGGCTACGCGAACGCTCATGAATTCATCCAAATTACTCGTTACGATGGCTAGAAACTTCGCTCGCTCCAGCAGCGGGTTTCTTCCATCCTGCGCTTCCTGCAGCACGCGCCGATTGAACTCAATCCAGCTTAAATCCCGGTTGACATATTGCGATAAATGTTTGGTCAAGGTGATCCTCCTAAAGAGTTTGCGTAGCAAACTCACATCGTAAGCATAAGCTTGCTTTTCGTAGAAAAGCGTGACTTCGTAAGCGTAATCTTGCTTTTCGTAGAAAAGCGTGACTTCGTAAGCGTAATCTTAGCATATTGCTCTAGTGTCTCGTCTATATTGGATAATTGCATTAACTTTTGCCCATAATGAGGCTTTCCAGTACCTATATTGGATATTTGCACTAACTTTCCTCCGAAACGCTCATTTAAGACCATTCAAGACCGAAGTTGATGCAAAAATCCAATATAGCAGCCAGCCCATCCGCCTAAAGGCATTCTATCCTGCTAAAATCCAACATAGCCGTACCGTAATTCATTAGCGTGCTCCTAGCACTGCTTCTATTGTAATCGACGATTATTATTTCCATGTTAATCAATTGTAAAGGTAACGTAAATCATACGAAAGTCAGAATCGGCCAATCTTGAAGTTGCCGTTCCGCATTCTTTTCTCAATCCAACCGAGCATATATGCTCTGTAGAAGGGACGGGTTAGTGGGAAGAGCAGCGTGATCCCTACGATGTCGGAGAAAAATCCAGGCATGAGCAGCAACAAGCCGCCGATTAAAACGCATAGACCGTCCAGCATCGTCTGTCCAGGGATTTGTCCTGCTTGCATCTGCCGCTGAGCTTCAGCCCATACTTTGCGCCCTTCCGCCCGGGCCATATACGAACCGACCAGGCCCATCAGGATGAGCACAAGAAACGTCGTCCAACCACCTATAAGATCGCCTACCTGCAAAATTCCCCATAGCTCAATGATCGGTATGACAATGAATGCCGCCAGCAGCCATTTATTCACCGCTTATTCCTCCTTCTCGTTATACGCCAGCACCAGAGCGAATAAGCTCGTACAGCTCAGGCATCACTTTATTAAGCCGTGCAGGCTGCCACTCCGGATTGACCCATACATGCTTCGTACCGCCCTGAACGAGCAGCTCGCCAGGCGGCTCTTCGCCTGCAGACAGCAGGCCGGCAGCGAAATGCTCCTTGCCTACTCTTCGAACCTGCGATTCGAAGGAAACACGCAGCGGCGTACATTCCGCAATTCTCGTGCACACCACTACCATATCGTCATAATGGGCCGGCAGCATATATCGGCATTGCAGATCGATTACAGGTAGCAGCAAACCTCGCGCCTCGATCGTCTTATAATCGTATCCGGCATTCCTTATCCATTCCGTACGTCCAATTTCGAACCAGGTTACATAATTGCCGTGAAAAACAACTCCCATCTGATCCGTTTCCTGGTAACGAACCCTCAGTGGATGCATATACCACCCAGTTGCTGTACTCATAGCTACTGCTCCATTCCGTCTAAATTGAGAAAAAAGCGACGGTAGATTCACCGTCGCTTCCATATCGTTATATGCCGCTTCGCGAGAAGCAGCTTTTTTCATTAAAGAACTTTCGATTGACCGGAGTAGATAACGCCCGTCTCAGCGTATACCGTTACTTCCATGCCGTCTTTGAGCAGCTCGGTTGCTTCAGCAACGCCTAGAATAACAGGGATTCCTACGTTCAAGCCGACAACTGCCGTATGGCTCGTAATGCCGCCTTGTTCCGTAATTACAGCGGCTGCAAGCTCGATTGCAGGCATATATTCTTTGTCTGTCGCTACAGCAACAAGAATGGAGCCTTTTGTCGTTTTCTCAATCGCTTCTTGCGCAGTGCGTGCGATTACGATTTTGCCGGTAGCCGTTTGGCTCCCGATGCCTTGTCCTTGAGCAAGAAGCTCACCGATATGGTGGATCTTGATCAGGTTCGTTGTGCCTGCGCGGCCAACTGGAACGCCTGCTGTAATAATAACAGTGTCGCCTAGGCTAAGAAGGCCTGTGCTCATACCGCCTTTTACAGCATTTTCAAACATAGCGTCGGTCGTATCTGCGTCTTCGCCTTTAACCGGCAATACACCCCAGATAAGCGCAAGACGACGCATAACGCGCTCGTCCGTCGTTACCGCAACGATTGGCGATTTCGGACGGTACTTCGATACCATGCGAGCCGTAAAGCCGCTTTGTGTCGAAGTGATGATCGCTTTGGCGCTAAGGTCAAGAGCGGAGTTCGCTACAGCTTGGCTAACAGCTTCCGTAACGGAAGTTTGTTGAGCGTTCGCTTGTTTCGTGAAGATCTCGCGGTATTCAAGAGCCGCTTCTGCGCGCTCTGCAATACGAGCCATCGTTTGAACCGATTCAACCGGGTATTTGCCGGCAGCCGTCTCGCCGGACAGCATGATCGCGTCCGTGCCGTCGAAGATCGCGTTCGCTACGTCGCTCGCTTCAGCGCGAGTTGGACGCGGATTGCGTTGCATCGAATCAAGCATTTGCGTAGCCGTAATAACAGGCTTGCCTACGCGGTTACATTTTTTGATCATATTTTTTTGAACGAGCGGTACTTCTTCGGCTGGAATTTCAACGCCGAGGTCGCCACGAGCAACCATAAGACCGTCGGATACTTCAAGAATTTCGTCGAGGTTGTCTACGCCCTCTTGGTTCTCGATTTTCGAGATGATTTGGATGTGGCCGGCGTTATGACGCTCAAGCAGCTCACGAATTTCAAGAACGTCGCTTGCTTTGCGCACGAAGGAAGCCGCTACGAAGTCGATGCCTTGTTCGATACCGAAAATAATATCGTTCGCATCCTTCTCCGTAATACCTGGCAACGAAATTTTCACGCCTGGAACGTTAACACCCTTCTTGCTCTTGATTGGGCCATTGTTCACGATACGGCAATGAATTTCAGTGCCTTCAACCGATTCAACCGTTAGTCCAATCAGACCGTCGTCGATCAGAACCGTGGAACCAACCGTTACATCGTTCGGCAGATTGCTGTACGTAATCGGAATACGAGTACGGTCGCCGAGGATTTCTTCTGTCGTCAGCGTAATTGCGTCGCCTTGAATGAGCTCGATCGGCTCTTCCTTCAGCTTGCCCAGACGAATTTCCGGACCTTTCGTGTCGAGCAGAACGGCTACAGATGTTCCAAGCTCAGCGTTGGCAAGACGAATGTTTTTAATACGGTTGCCATGCTCTTCGAAGTCGCCGTGAGAGAAGTTAAGACGAGCGACATTCATGCCGGCTTTAATCAATTTCTTTGTGTTTTCCAACGATTCGCTGGACGGTCCGATAGTACAAACGATTTTAGTTTTACGCATGTTCATTTTCCTCCGATTAACGCCTAGTATTCGATATCATGCAAATGCGGCCGCTCCAGCAACTTATTTGGCGAAGCAAGCCGTTTGTTTCTTAATGGTTTCTAAGTACCTTAAGAGTAATTCTCATAAATGCTTAGAAATGGGCAAAAATGAACAACGTATAAGCTTGGCTTATACATTGTTATTTCCTCATTTATAATGACATGATTCACTACTGCTTGTACAGTGAAAAATCATGTCTTTACAGCCTCTTATTGTACGGTTGGCGCTTCCTGCATCGCAAGCTGCTCGGAATCATCCGATTCACTCGCCGCCGCTTCCGCAGAAGGCTCTTGTTCACCGCCATAACTTGGCTCATCGCTTGCTGGCTGCTCGCTTACGCGGAACTGGCCGACTTTTCTAAATTTATTGTAACGGTCAAGGACAAGCTCGTCCGGAGTAAGCGCAAGAAGCTGTTCAAGATGCTTCCATAGCTTATCCTTAATTTGCTCTGCCTGAAAGGCCAAGTCGCGGTGAGCGCCGCCTTGCGGTTCGGCAATAATATCTTCGATGATGCCGAGCTCCAGCAAATCATTGGCTGTAATTCTCATAGCAGCAGCAGCTTCATCCGCTCTTGAGGCATCCTTCCAAAGGATCGATGCCGCTCCGTTTGGAGAAATGGCCGAATAAATGGCATTTTCCAGCATAAGCACCCGGTTGCCGACGCCAAGCGCCAGTGCGCCGCCGCTTCCGCCTTCGCCAATAACGATACAAATGATCGGAACGCCGAAGCTTGCCATCTCGCGAAGATTGCGCGCAATCGCTTCGGATTGTCCGCGCTCCTCTGCCGTATTGCCCGGATATGCGCCCTTCGTATCGATGAACGTAATGATCGGACGCTTGAACTTGTTAGCCTGCTCCATGAAGCGCAAAGCTTTGCGGAAGCCCTCAGGATGCGGACTGCCGAAGAAACGAGCGATGTTATCGCGCGTATCCTTGCCCCGTTGATGACCAATAACCGTAACCGGAATACCGTTCAGCTTCGCAAGTCCGCCGACAATCGCAAGATCGTCCGCGAACAGGCGGTCGCCGTGCAGCTCCATGAAATCGGTGAACACTGCGTTAATGAAATCTAGCGAGGTCGGACGCTGATGATGACGCGCCATATGCATACGTTGAGCTGGAGTCAGTTCACTGTATAGCTCTTGCTCCATCCGTTTGCACTTTTCCTCCAAAATAAGGATTTCATCGGTGAAGTCAATTCCCTTTTCCTCGCTAAGAGCCTTCAGTTCAGTTACTTTCTGGCGTAAATCAGAGATCGGTTTCTCAAAAGGCAACTCACCCGCCATGGGATGCTCCCTCCCTTACACAATGCATATCGAGCAGCTTCGTTAACGTTGATTTCATATCCTTACGATGCACAACCTTGTCGAGCTGTCCGTGCTGCAAATTGAATTCTGCCGTTTGGAAGTTGTCAGGAAGCTTCTGGCGAATCGTTTGTTCGATGACGACACGTCCCGCAAAGCCAACGCGCGCGCCAGGCTCGGCCAATATATAATCGCCCAAGCTTGCGAAGCTCGCAGATACGCCGCCCATTGTCGGATCCGTGAATACCGAAATGTACAAGCCGCCTGCACCTTGGAACCGGGACAAAGCCGCGCTTGTTTTCGCCATTTGCATGAGACTAAGAATACTCTCTTGCATCCGCGCGCCGCTTGAGGTCGAGAATATAAGAAGCGGCAACTGCTTCGCATGAGCCGCTTCGATCGCGCGAGTAATTTTTTCCCCGACGACTGAGCCCATGCTGCCTGTGAAGAAATCAAAGCTCATGACGCAGATTACGACTGGAAAACCGCCAATTGTACCTTCACCGGTAATGACGCCGTCGCGCAGATTCGTCTTGCTCTTCTGCTGCTCCAGCTTGCTTGCATAACCTGGGAAGCCAAGCGGGTCAACCGATTCCATATTGGCGTCATACTCGGTCAATTGCCCGTCATCAAGCGTCATAGCGACTCGTTCCCAAGCGCTAAGCATATTGTGATGCCCGCAGGAGGAACAAACCTTTAAGTTCTTCTCAAGTTCCTTGCTATACTGAATATTGCCGCATTTCGAACACTTATTCATTAATCCTTCAGGTATATCGCGTTTTGAAGGCCGTTCCGATGGAACGGTTGCATACTTCTTCTTCGTAAATAGATCTTTAATTTGCACGTGTGACACCTCTCAAGGCGCAATAGTATAGAGCAATCCGTTACAAACGCATAATGGAATTAAGTACTTCCTGCACTTCTTCCAATTCGCCGGACGGAACCAATATCTCGTATTGCTGTTTGGACAGATTTACAGAGCGAATTTTCACAAGGAAACCTTCCTCCGTCAGCCGCTTCTTGATGTTATCTGCGATTTTTGCTGTTTGTGCGATATAGATGACCGTCCACATCATGGTACCTCCTGAAAACTTTGCAGCATGCAAAGTTCACTTCGTAAGCTTAGCTAATTCCCGGTAACAGGCCATATGATGTCACAATGATACCATAGTCATGGCGAATCCGGCAAATCATATCGAAGCGCCTTCGGGTCCTGATGGGCGATTCTGGCAGATGCAGCGGCGGCTAATCCCGCAACCAGATCGTCCAAAAACACATGAATTTTCTCGCCTTTTACGTTCAACTGACGAATAATGCCGGGTTTTACTTTATCTAAATATCCGAAGCTCGTCAACCCAATCATGCCGTATACATTCGTAATGCCCAGTGCCAGCGTCTCATCTACGCCAAATAATGACTCATCCGTTTCCATAATTGCCTGGAGCGGCTCTGGCAAAAGTTTCTTTTCCGCCAGCTCGTCAAGCGCGATGCCCGTGAACAGCACATATTGCACTTCTCGTTTTGCAAGAACCGCTCTAACGCTCTCTTCACAATCTTCCATCGTCAAATCGGAATTGTACGGCAACTGCAGCATATAGACAATTTCTGTTATATCGGCAACCGCCACGCCACGCTTCAGAAGCCATTTCTCTATTCCGGTCATAAGGCTATCCCTCCCGCTGATGCTTGTATGCTTGTACGTAACCTCGCTGATCCGAGCAGCCCAGCCGCTCCTAATCGGTTCTAGATAGCAGGCTATATCCGCTTGTATCTCTAAACATATGCGGGTACAAGCCGTTACGTGCATACCGTGACAGGAAAGTTTAGCAAAAAAATGACAAGCGCTGCTTCGTTGCCATGAAAATAAAAAAAATAGCGCAATAAGCTTGCGCTATTTCCGACATACAACCGCTATCCAACGGAATAACGAAAATTTCTTTCGCTATTTTTCGGCCAAAACTTACATCCTGCCCCTGTTACCTTACTACGATCGCGCCTTCGCCCAGCAGCGCTTCGATTTCGCTGAAGAGCTTCGGCGATGGCTTAACGCTGTACGCCTCGCTGAGCGCGCGCGACTTTTGGTCGCGTTCGTAGAACAGCACCGTATCGAGCGTGCCATGGTGCACAGTCAGCACTGCCTTTAGTTTATCCAGCGTGGCGGTCTGATCATTAGCCTCAGTAACTTTAATATAGACCCGCTGCTTCTTGCGCTCTTGAGCAGGCTTAACAGGAATATTAGCACTCTCTGCTCGCGTTCCCGAAGGACCAACCTTGGCTTGACCAGCAGCGGCTGCCGTAATCCTCTCTGCGTCAGTTCCAATAGGCTGAGCCTTATCCTGTACGACAGCAGGACCCTGAGCGGTGTTCTCAATAGTCGCGTTGTTCACACTAGGCGCGGCACTCGATCTCGTTGTCGTCTGAGCGGTCCCATACGGCCGAGCCGCGCGTCTTGCCGCCTGTCCCTGCAGCTTCCGAACCTCGTAAGCAAGATTAAGCTCGGGGCGTCCAATAGGAACGACATCTTCCACTATCAGCTTGAAGTCATCATCCTGCTGCTGCACGGTCGCTTGCATGATGACGAGTCCGCCCTTCTCAAGCTTGCTCTCGCACCGCTTCCATACGGCTGGGAAGACGACGGCTTCAACCCGCATGATGCGGTCCTCCACCTCAAGGAAGCCCATCGCATTGCCTTTCTTATTCGTGAACGGCTTCAACGACACGATCATTGCGCTTATAATGGCGCCCGCTCCGTCCTTCGCCTCGCTCAGATCGACAAGCCGCTCCAATCCAAGCGGCTCCAACTGCGAATCCATCGCGTCAAGCGGATGGCCCGACAAGTACAGGCCGAGCAGATCACGCTCGAGATCGAGCTGCTGACTCGTCGTATATGGCGGGACGTCCGGCATCTCCACATCCCAGTTCTGCACCTCGTCAAAGCCGAAGCTGAACATGTCGATTTGGAGCTCTTCCCGCTCCTTGCGCCATTTCTGCGCGGCTTCCACCGTCTCCTCGAGCGCGCTGAGCTGCTGCGACCGATGACCGGGCAGCGAATCGCACGCCCCTGACTGAATGAGCGACTCCAGCACGCGTTTATTCACAACGCGCAGGTCAACGCGACGACATAAATCGAGCAAGCTATCGAATGGCTGCTCCTCGCGCACCTTCGATAACGCTTCAATCGCTTGCGTGCCTACGTTCTTAATCGAGGCCAGGCCGAAACGAACGGACTTCCCGACCGGCGTAAAGGAAACACCGCTCTCGTTCACGTCCGGCGGCAGCACCTCTATTCCCATACGCCGGCATTCGTCGACATATTCCGCCGTTTTCCACTGGTTGCCGGTAACCGAAGCAAGCATGGAAGCCATGAATGGAACCGGATAATGCGCCTTCAGCCATGCCGTTTGGAAGGCCAACACGCCGTAAGCGGCAGCATGCGCGCGCGGGAAGCCGTAATCTGCGAAACGAACGATCATATCGTATACGAGGTTCGCCTCCGCTTCCGAATAGCCCTGCGACAAGCTTCCCTTCACGAAGTGCGCCCGCTCCTCGTCCAGCACCTCGCGTTTCTTCTTCGATACCGCTCGGCGAAGCAGATCGGCTTCGCCGAGCGAGAAGCCCGCCATAAGCGAGGCAATCTGCATAATCTGCTCTTGATACACAATGATGCCGTACGTATCAGCTAAGATCGGCTCCAAAGACGGATGCGGATATTGAACCTGCACAAGTCCGTGCTTGCCTTGAATATATTTTGGAATAAATTCCATCGGACCGGGACGATAGAGTGCCAGCACCGATACAATGTCCTCGAATTCCGAAGGCTTCATCTCACGCAGCACGCGTCTCACGCCCGTCGACTCGAGCTGGAATATTCCAGTCGTATCGCCTTTTCCAAGCATTGTATAGGTCAGCTCATCATTATCGTTCACATTGCGGAAGTCTATTTCCTTCCCGTGCTGCTGCTTGATCCAGGACAACGTCCGCTCCAGAATCGACAACGTGCGAAGTCCCAGAAAGTCCATCTTCAGCAGACCGATCGCTTCGAGATGCTCCATGGAATATTGCGTCAGCGGAATCTGCTCGCTGCCTTCCTGAAGCGGCGCATAATGCGTCAACGGCTCGCGTGATATGACAACGCCCGCAGCGTGGGTTGAGGCGTGACGCGGCATGCCCTCTACCTTCATCGCCATCTTGAGCATGGCATCCGTCTTCGGCTGCCGCGCGCAAGCTTCTTGCAGCTCCGTGCTCGTCCGAAGCGCTTCCTCCAGCGTGATGCCGAGCTGATGCGGTATGAGCTTGGCGGCCCGGTCTACCTCATGAAGCGGAACGCTCATTGCTCTGCCGACGTCGCGCACCGCAGCCTTCGCTGCCATCGTACCGAATGTTATGATCTGTGCGACATGCTCTTCCCCATATTTGGCGGCTACATAGGCAATAACCTCGTCACGCCGCTCATCATTGAAGTCGATATCAATATCCGGCATGGTGATCCGTTCGGGATTAAGGAAACGTTCGAACAACAGCTTGTATTTGATAGGATCAACATCCGTAATACGAAGCGTATAGGCGACAAGACTGCCTGCCGATGATCCGCGGCCAGGTCCTGTCCGGATGCCTCGTTCATGCGAGAATCGGATGAAATCCCACACGATTAGAAAGTAATCGCTGAAGCCCATATTCTCGATGACGGACAATTCATAAGCAAGGCGATTCTCTATCTTGGAGCGGTATTCCGCATCACTCGCCCATTCCGGCAATCCTGCGTAGCGGGCTTGCAGCCCGTCGCTGCATAACGCTGCCAGGTAAGCAGACGAGCTCATCCCTGCCGGCACCGGCCGAAATACAGGCAGCGGCGCCCGACCCAGCGTCAGCTCAAGCGAGCATTTGTCTGCGATCTCGAGCGTGTGGGCAACCGCTTCCGGAACATGACGATACAGCGTCGCCATCTCCTCGTGGCTCTTCATGTAGAGCTGATTCGTCAGCATCCGCATCCGGTCCGTATCTTGGGTCGTCTTTCCTGTGCCGATACAGAGCAACACATCCTGCACTTCAGCGTCCTCCGGACGCAAATAATGGACATCATTCGTCGCTACAAGCTTAATGCCGGTCTCCTTCGACAAAGCGATCATAGCGGCCGCTACTTTCTTCTGTTCAAGCATGCCGTGGTCCTGGAGCTCCAGATAGAAGTCATCGCCGAATATATCGCGATATCGCAACGCTGCTGCCTTCGCTTCCTCGGGGCGGTCATACAGCAGATGCTGCGAGACTTCGCCATGCAAGCATGAGCTTAGGCATACAAGCCCTTCCGCATGTGCGCGCAGCGACTCCATATCGACTCTCGGTTTATAGTGAAAACCCTCCAGGTGGGCAATTGAGCTTAGTTTCATCAGATTGCGATAGCCGGTCTCGTTCTTCGCCAGCACAATCAGATGATAGTTCGGATTTTCCTTACGTGTTCCCTTATCCTGCCGATGACCTGCCGTATAATACAGCTCGCAGCCAATAATCGGCTTGATGCCTTGCGCACGGCATGCGCGATAGAACGGTATCGCTCCGTACATGACGCCGTGATCCGTTAACGCAAGTGCCTTCATTCCGAGCTCTGCCGCCCGTGAGACTAGATCGCGAATGCGCGCTGCTCCGTCTAGCAAACTGTATTCGCTGTGCACATGCAAGTGCACGTAAGATGCGGAACTCACCTCGTTCATCGCGCACACCCCCTCTCGTCCAAATCAAAATCATTAACTCCATTTTATCATAATAGACACCTAGACGCCCATAGAATGGTAGCAAGAGCCGGACAGGCCGCATGTGAGGGTTGAATAGACTGCTTAGATCGCAGATTTGCAACAGAACATTTCAGGAGGGTGTGCGTGCTTATGAGTTACTTTTTGTCCAAAGCTGGACTAGACTTTTTCATAGCATTCGGCGTTGTAATCGGAGGATCGATGCTGGCGGGAATCGGTTCCGTGTTCATGCTGCTGCCTCCCGCGGTAACGATGCTGGATACGGCAGCGAGGCTGAAAATATGGGCAATCGTCGCCGCAATCGGCGGCTCTATCGATCCGGTTCGCGTCATCGAGAGCAACATCGCACAAGGTCAGTTGTCGCCTGCCGCTCAACAAATTTGCTTCATCATCATTGCATTTCTCGGGGCTCATCTAGCTACGGAGCTCGTTCGTTTAATATGCAGGGGGACAGCTTAGCCAATGCGATTGCCTCCATTCGACCGTTTCGTAAGGGGACTTCAATTGGCCGGGGTGCTTATGCTGGGTATGCTTATCGGGGCGATCGTATATAATTCCTTCTATATCGCGCAATTCGAGAGGATTGTCAGCTTGAAGAGTGAGCTTGAGGTGCAGTTGGAGCAATACGAGCAAGATATTAAGCATTTGAAAGAGTTCAAAAATCAGCATACCGTCATCAAGGGCATTATTCCGAGAATCGAGACCGAGGCGGGGCAAAATTCAGCAAAGCCGAACTTGGACAAAGTGGCCGAGGCCGAGCTCATTAAGCGCATTAAGGAGGATCTGACCCCTTATATCGGCAAAAGCATTTATGAAATCGACTCCGACGCCCAATTCGCGCGCAGATTGCTCGGACGAATTGACTATAACGATGTGTATGGGAAGGATTATACGGTTGAGGTCAAGACGATGCTTGTCGTCGACAACGTCCTGCATTTATGGGTTAACGTGCGCTACTCGGCTAAATCACCGTCATAGGCATAGATTGGCCATTCGTGGTACAATCGAAGGTAGTTTAAGAACTTGTTTGAAGGAGTGGCTTGCAAAATGGATCAACTGCTGCAATGGCTGTTATTGCCTTGCATTCTCGTTACTCTCGTCTTATCCGTCGTATTCAGCCTCAAATCGCGGCGCGGAACGGACGCCAAGCTGCGCGGCGTGAACGCCGCCAAGATGAATATCAGCATGGGCGTCATGTTAATGTTTATTGCGCTGGTCCAATTGTTCCTGTCGAATGAATCGACCGTGCGCATCGTAATCGGCTCGTTGTTTCTTGTGCTTGGCGTATTCAATCTATTCGCAGGCTTGCGCAATCTAAGCGTATATCGCACGATGAAGGGCTAATGTCCTTCTCTCGCACCGTACTGCGATCCTCTATCCTCACGGATAGACGGTTAATACGGATCAATCATCTGGGCCGTCATCATCGCCTTGGCGGCCAGTCCTTGATTGTCGTTCACTTCAATCTCCAGCTTCGTAAACTTGCGGCTCATCTCGAGCGCTCTCGGAATGATCGTAATTTCACGATCGATCTGAATAGGCCTTACGTAATAGGTCGTCATACTCTCCATGGAATAGTCCCGCTTGATTGTTTCCCTAATCATCTTCCTGGCCGCTTGCGTCATTAGCGTCGCCAGCACCCCTTCCGATACCATCCCAAGCGCTCCCGACATCTGAGGCGTAATCGCCCCCTTATACATGATGCCAAGCTCATGCTGCCCTTGAACGGCCGAAGCCATGAAGCCTGTCCACATTAAATCTTCGAACGTTTCACCCGACTGCGGCTGCTTGCCTGCGAAACGCATAGCGTCAAGCACCTCTTGTCTCGTTACTACGCCCAGCAGCTTGCGATGCCGGTCAACAATCGGCAGCAGATCTATGCCTTCGGCAGCCATCGTATGCGCGGCAGACGGTACCGTAATGTTCGGCGCTGCCGTGATCGGATGTTTCGTCATGAGACGTTCCACTTCACCCTCTTCAGGAGCCGAGGCGGCATCCTTGGCCGTCATCATGCCGACTACCTTGCCCCGCTCGTCTACAACCGGAAATCTTGAATAACCGCACTCGCGTGACAGCTTATGATAATCGAATACGGTAGCTCCTACTCGCAGTACATCGGCCGGACGGCTGAACGTAACGATATCTTCAATCAGCATAATCTTACGCTTGATTAGTCGATCGTACATCGCGCGGTTAATCATCGAAGCGACAGTGAAAGTATCGTGCCGCGATGAAATGATCGGCAAAGCGCGATCATCCGCAAGCGCAATAACTTCCTCGCTGGGCTCGAAACCGCCCGTAATGAGTACGCCTGCCCCTTCTTCCAGCGCGCACCTGTGAGCTCCGACGCGGTTGCCGACAATAAGCAGGCTTCCTTCATCGATATAACGAAGCATCGCGTCAAGCTCCATAGCGCCGATTACGAATTTATGGAGCGTCTTCTCGAGGCCCGCCGCCCCACCGTACAGACGTCCCTCAACAATCTCCGCCACTTCACCGAAAGTCAGCTGATCGAGCGCTTCACGCCGCTTGCGGTCAATGCGCACCGTTCCTATTCTTTCCTTCGTACTGACGAGACCGGCAGCCTCTGCTTCCTTAAACGCTTTGTATGCCGTGCCTTCGCTTACGCCAAGCGCCTTCGCAATCGGACGCACCGACAATTTTGTTCCGATCTTCAAATTCTGAATATATTGCAGCACTTGCTCGTGTTTCGTGCTGTTGTCATGGCTAGATCCGCTTGAAGTCATTGCTATTCCTCCGTCCAACCTTTCATCGTCTTCCTCCATTATAAGAGATAGGACCGTGAAAAGTCATGTAAAGCGGAGTCGGCTTAATGATACCACTCGATCTCGACCCGCTCGACTTTAATATCCGCGTTCACCTGCTGTCCGTGCACACCGAGCAGCTTCCATTTCTTGAACAGCTGATTCATCGATTGGACGCTGATTGCCTCCTCGGCTCCGTTCATAACGAATTTCTGCCAATCATATTCAATAGGAATCGGGTACCTAGCCGAATGAATAAGGTGATTATCGACTCGAACAGCCTGCGGCGGAATTTCCTCGCACACGCTCGAGAATAGGAATGAGCTTTGCTCGCTATACGGCCTAGCAATCATATCGGAATTCAATTGCATAATGTATTCGACAATTTGTGTATGAGGATTGACACGGCAACTGAACGACCCTAACGCTGTTGCGGCCTTCTCGACCTTGTGCGACATTTTATACTTAAAGCTGACAACGAAGGGAACCATGCAATAATAGGCCCGTACTTTTCTGAAAAACTCGAATTCATCAACCATTGTTAGCCTCCCTCCACCAAACGGCCCTATTTCATTATCTTACCACTATTAACTCAATTGGTAAATTACTCCTTAACAGACAATGATGATAATAGAGTGATACTTTTTTACACAATTATAGTAAAGAGTCCCGCTTGCCGTCAATGACTATAGTCACTTTTTTAAGTACATCCTATAGACAGTTGTTGTCCTTGCATGAAAGAACTATCGTTAGGCTGGGGTGACTTAAATGAGTGGAATTTCGAAGCTTATTGGAGAAAATATACGATCGCATCGCAGAAGAAAAGGGCTGAGCCAAGAGCAGCTTGCGCTTCGCGCCGAAATAAACGCCTCTTACATGGGGCAAGTCGAACGCGGCGAGAAAAACCCGACCATCGATGTGCTTGCCAAGATCGCAGCCGCGCTGCAGACGCCTCTGGAGCATATCGTTAATATCGACGCCCCCATGCCGGTCTCATCGGATCACAGCAGCGATTATGCGGACAAAATCGCCCTTCAATTGAACGGTCTGACTGCGCGAGAGCAGGAAGCGGTATACAAATTCGTGAAGCAGCTCGTTCAATTCAAAGATACCAAATAGCAACGACAACCAAATTCAAAGCCGACAACGATAGCTGCAACAAAAAGAAGACCTAGGGCGCTTATTAGCGAGCTGCTAGGTCTTCTTCTTGTCCACATGCGAGACATTGCTCTGCGCAAGATGTCTTATCCGTTAACGCGACTGTTTCGCGACTGATTTCCGTTGCATCATCTTCCGCTCCATAAGCACGTACTTCGCTCTCTTGATTCTCGCCAGCTCCTTGCGCTTCTCCTCGTCCATCAGCAGCAATTCGTTCACGTTCGCCGTTACGACCAGCAGCGCGAGCGCTACCCAGATGTATCCGAAGACGCTTGATACGCCAAGCGGGTCGCCGAGCTCAAGACGCGGCAGCGCGTAGACGAGCAGCGCTAGCGCAAGCAGCAAATAGAGCACATGACGAGCTCTCCCCGAAAACATAGCCTTCAACTCCTTCATCCTCATATGCGTCCGACCTGTCACCCTCGTCCGCATTATTAGGGTATGAACAAGCTTGGCCGGATATGACACTATCCCGCGATTGCCTTCAGCACGTCGTTAAGCAGTCGGTTAATATCCTCGAATACGACCGCAAGCTGCCGCTCTGCCTCTAGGACGCTGGCGATTAACGGATTGCCCGCGATCTCTTCATACAGCTTCGTAATCGACGCCATCTCCGCTTCAGTCGGTTCTTCACCGCTCATCATTTTCTGCTGAAGCTCCATCTGGCGCTCCCGGAAGCCTTCCATAATCCGTGAAGCCTCAGGATCGGCCTCCATTGCCCGTTTGGCTGTCTTCAACTGCTCCGCCTCGCTGCTATCCTTAAGTGCTTTCGCTAGATCATAAGCTTTGTCATATACATTCATTGGATCGACTCCTCATTCGTTTTTTTCGATTCACAAAGGCTAGATGTCCTCATATGATAAATTAATTCGTGTCAAATACCTATTTTCGTTCCCATCCACCCGTTATTCTCCTGCTTGGAAGGAGCTTTAAGATGCTCAAATCGAAAGTATCCGTACAGGTCATAAGCTCCGGCATGCTGCCGGTGGATACGCTCATGCTTGGCGAAGCGCAGATGAAGCGTCTTCGAATTCCGCAGGGCCAGCATATTACGCTAAGGTTCGGCTCGTTCCGTCATAATGTCAAAGTAATCGCGATTCCTAAGTTCGAAGGGATGCGCGTAAGCCAGAGCCTCGCCAAGAAGATGGGACTCTCCCACAATGCTTCCTTGGGACTGCGGTACACGGAGGATACGTCATCCCTTATGCTTGGTCCGCTGATCGGCGTATTGGTCAGCCGCGATTATCCGAATATGCCGGATAAGCCGTTCGGTTCGATTACGATGTTCTGCCGGGAACTCGTGGATGCTTGTACGGAGCATGGGGCTTTCGTCTACTTCTTCACGCCGAACCAGCTTGGCAGCATGAATGCCATCAGCGGCTGGATATTCAATAACGTCTGGATGAAAGCATCCATGCCGATGCCCGATGTCGTCAATAACCGCATCACATCGAGGAAGATGGAGAGCAGACCCAGCGTACAACATTTCCTGAATGAAGTAAAACTTCATCATACTACTGTCGTATTCAACGAGAAGTTTCTCGATAAAGCAGAAGTATTCGATGCGTTAAAAAAAGACGAGATCGTCGCTCGCTACTTGCCTGAATCGCATCTGTTGCGCAATTACACGATGCTGAACGCAATGTGCTCCCGCTACAGCAACGTTTTCCTTAAGCCGATTCGAGGCAGCCTTGGCAAGGGTATTATCCGCATTACGCGCGGGGAATCGAACAACGGCTATTTAGCTATGTTCGCCACTGCGAGCGGCAGCCGCAAGCAATTGTTTACTAATCTTGAGAAGCTCTTCTCGACGATCTCTACCAAGATGAAGACGATTCGTTATCAGATTCAACAAGGTCTGCAACTGATCGAAATTCAGAAGCGGCCCGTCGATTTCCGTGCGCTGGTACAGAAAAATGCCAAGGGCACGTGGGCGATTACCTCAATCGTCGCTCGTACGGCCGGCGACCAGCACTTCGTATCCAATCTAGCCCGAGGCGGAACACTCAGCACGGCAGCCGAAGCGATCGGCAAATCGAATTTGCAGAACGGAATCAACAAGCAGGAAGCCTCCGTAAGACTGCGGCAGGCGGCGCTTCATATTGCCAAAGGCGTCGATACGCAAATTCCCGCGCATTTCGGCGAGCTTGGCATCGATCTGGCCATGGATACGAATGGTCGCGTATGGCTGCTGGAAGTCAACTCCAAGCCGTCCAAAAACGACAACACTCCGCTTAACGACAACAAAATACGCCCTTCCGTGCTTGCTCTAATCCAATATTCCCGTTTCTTATCGGGCTTCTGACGGAGGCTGCCATGAATCTGCCTAATGTTATTATCGGAATCTATGTTGCTTCCATTATTCCAGCCGCCAATGCCGACCTCGAGCCTGAGCTGCCTGAACCATCCTTCTATCGTCAGCTTGCCATTGCCGCGGGACGTCTCTGCATGCTGTTATATATATTTACGGCAGAGGGCTGGCAGCCTGGTGCTCGCGAGCTGATCGGCTATCGATGGCAAGAAGGACGTTGGCAGCAGCAGACATGTCCGCTGCCCGATGTTGTCTACGACCGCCTTTTTTGCGCAGATACGGGAAGCCGGCGAAACAGCCGTCATATCTTATCCCAAATAAAGCTAGCGAAGCCGCATATACTTCTTAACAGCAGCCTTCCATCCAAGCTCGATGTCTATGACGCGATTAAGCAAAACAATAGGCTCGCGCCGTTTCTCCCATTAACGCTGTCCTATCGCTCCCCTTCTCAGATTGAGCCGCTGCTTGCTTCTTATCCGGAAGGCCTCGTCCTTAAACCGGGGGCCGGCATGCATGGGATCGGCGTCATTCATATAAAGCTGAACACAGAAGACCAAACGGTGCACATGAGTGGTCGTACGCGAAGCAATCGCATTTTCACCAAGACGTTCACCTTAGCAACAACCAACTGGAGGCACTGGTTGGATCGGGTTACTGCCCGTACTCCCTATATTCTTCAGCCCTACTTGCCGCTTAACGATAATGAGGGATATCCCTTCGACATCAGGGTCTTGCTTCAGAAGAACGAGCAAGGCTTTTGGCGCTTGACCGGCATAGCTGCCCGCCGAGGGGCTCAAGGCGCGTTAACCTCCAACCTGCACGGCGGAGGCGACGCCAAGCTGCCGCAAAGCCTGCTTGAGATCAACTATGGCAAGCCGCAATCCGAACGTTTGCTAGACCAAATCCATATGATAAGTGAGCAGGCAGCTGAGCATCTCGAGGGCCGCTACGGAAGATTCGCTGAGCTTGGCTTCGATTACGGCATTGAGCCGGGCGGCCGCCTATGGCTGCTTGAAGTCAATTCGAAGCCCGGCCGCGCTTCGTTCCGCCTCATCGGTGACGATAGCGCCGAGCGACATTCCATTGAACGCCCACTCTTATACGCTAGATTTATCGCGAGACGATTATATGCTACGGCTGCAGTCCATGAATCCGCTAACGGCCGACAAGCGCAGGATCCGAAACGACTACGGCCTTTCAACGTTCAGGAGGTTCATTGATGAGTTTGACAACGTGTAATGTGCACTTCTCTCCACAGTCCGATAAAGTCATTTATTTGTCGAGCCCGTTGCTCAAGCAGCTTAAACTGGCCGGTAAAAAATCGATTCATCTCAAATTAGGCAATGAGGTCATCACGACCGAGCTCAAGGCGCTGAAGCGCCCGGGCAACCATCTCTATCTGTCCGCGGGCGTGCGGCAATTGATTAAAGTGCCGAAGTCGGGCAACGTTTACGTTCTCGCCAGCGGCGAGAACGAAGTCCAGATCGGGCCGCTCGTAGGCATTCTTAGCGACTCGAACGTACACTCCGAGAGCTATCCGTTTGGAGGCCGCACGAACTTTATTAAACAAATTATTCGCATGGGCGAGGATAAAGCCTATTTATTCGGCTTCACGCCAAGCGACATTAATTGGCAGCTTGAGACCGTCAACGGCTACTTCCTTAGCCCGCAAGGCGGCTGGTATCGCAAAGTCGTTCCGCTGCCCGATGTCGTCTACAACCGCCTGCCGAACCGCAAGGCCGAATTTTCGACGTCCATCAGCTCGCTGCGCGAGAAGTTCGTACGTCGGAAAATCCCTTTTTTTAACTGGAGCTTCTTCAATAAATCCGATGTGTATAAGCTGCTCGACAACGATCCCGAGGCGCTGAACCATCTGCCTGAATCGGTATCGAATCCGACACCGGAGAAGATGAAGGAGATGCTTGAGAAACATCAATTTCTATATTTCAAGCCGACAGCTGGAAGTCTTGGGGTTGGCATCTATCGGCTGACCTATCACTCGAAGCGCGGTTATTTCGTACGTTATCGCAAAGGCAGCCAGAACGTTCTGCTTCGCTTCCCGAACTTCAACAGTCTCATGCGCATGCTGCAAGCGCGTCACGGCAATAGCTTTAATCAATACGTCGTTCAGCAGGGCATACGACTCGTTGAGATCGACAGCTGCCCGCTCGACTTCCGCTTCCATATGCATAAGAACGGCAAAAATGAATGGGTTCCCGCAGGCATTGGAGCGAAGAAGGCCGGCCGCGGCAGCGTGACGACCCATGTGAAGAACGGCGGACAGCTGATGACGCCGGAACAGGCGCTTAGCCGGACGTTCGGTGCGCAGGCGGATACTGTGCTGGACAAAGCGAAGAGTGTCGCGATTAAGTTATCTGAAGCGATTGAACGCAATTACCCTCATCGTCTAGGCGAACTCGGACTCGACCTTGGCATCGACAAGGACGGTGAAGTATGGATGTTCGAGGCGAACGCGAAGCCGGGCCGTTCCATCTACAAGCATCCTGCGCTTCGTTCGGAGGGTCGTGCTTCCGTTTCGTACATTTTGGAGCACTGTATGTATCTTAGCCACTTCCAAGGAGGTAATGGCTAATGGAGAGCTTGCTTCCGGATGAGACGGACATCAGAGAGCTTCGCGCCGGCAGAACAGTACTCGCTATACTGACCATCGATGACGACACTCAACTTTTCCGGGGCAACCGCAATAACTTCATCGATATTATTCGTGTAGGTCAAGGTATGGGGTTTATCGTCTACGTCGTGACAGTGAAAAACTTGCTGTTAACCCGGAGCAACCTGAATGGCTACGTATACAACGAGGAATCCGAAAGCTGGTTGCCGCGGCTGCTGCCGTTCCCTGATATTATCTACAATCGGATTCCTCAGCGCGAGGATGAGATGCTTCCAGCTGTTAAGCAGAAGATCGCTGCCTGCCAAAAGCACCCTCGCGTCAGGCTGTTCAATCCTTCCTTCTTCAACAAATGGGAGATGTTCGAGTGGCTGCGGGACTCTAAGTCCACCAAACCTTTCATTCCTACGACCCGCAAGCTGATGTCGCTGTCGAGCCTGGGACAGATGATGGATAAATACTCCTTTATCTACTTGAAACCGGAGAGCGGCAAAGCGGGCAAAGGCATTATGACGATCAAGTTCCAAGCGGCCAAAGAGCTTCCTTATCGGTTGAAAATACAAGAGCGCAAGAAGAGCTCCACCTACAGCTGCAGCTCGATTACGAAGCTATGGACTCGTATCCAGAAGGAAAGCGCCGGAGAAGCTTACATTGCGCAGCAAGGCATTAAGCTCGCTTCCTTTAACGATCGCCATTACGACCTTCGCGTGCTCGTTCAGAAGAATAGCCGCGGGCAATGGGATATTACCGGCATCGGCGCCCGTATCGCAGGCAGCTCGAGCATCACGACACATGTGCCTCGAGGCGGCATGATTGAAGATCCCGAGAAACTGCTTGTGTATACATTTAACGAGGATAACGCGCGTAAGCTGTTATTGAAAGCAAAAACGACAGCGATCCTCATTGCTAAGCAGATCGAACGGGCATCGAAGCAGCTGCTTGGCGAGATGTCGATGGATCTGGGTATCGACAGCGAGGGCAGCATCTGGTTTTTCGAAGCGAACTCAAAGCCGATGAAATTCGACGAGCCGCATATTAGACAGAAATCGCTGGAGCGGATTTTTCATTACAGCTCCTATCTGGCCAGGAAAAAAACGAGCACGGCGGGAGGCATGTAACGATGGAAGTGGAGCTGCTTACGCCGGATAGATGGCGTACCGAGAAGAAGAGACTGATCGGCTTCGCCCTTCGCTTCGGCGATAAGCGGCTAGCTATCGCGACGATACATGCGCTGCGCAAGCTGGATGATTCAACGCTTGATTCAGATGCTAGCGGTGTGTATACAGCAGTCATTGCCGTCGCTGTCCACGGCAGCCGCATCGTCGGCTTCGGCTTCGCTGCTGATGGCGGCGAAGGTGGCAGTCTCGTCGTCGTGCACCCGGATGCCCGAGGACTGGGCATCGGCGGCAAAATCGTAGCAGCGATGATTGGACGTCTCGGTTCTATAACTTGCAATGTCGCTGTCGACAATACCGCAAGCATGGCGATCTGCTTCAAGCTCGGTATGAAGGCTGTCTCCATGCACCGCGGTCCAACGGGCAAGCCTACGCTGCGCTTCGAGAAAACAGCAGATTTGGGAGTTCCGATCAAGGTGTGATTATTTAAACAAAACGGCCGTCCAGTCTGCGTCAATGCGCAGTCTAGGCGGCCGTTAATGATATCTATTTACTTACCGATTCACTTAGTTAATTCCGTTCAATCAATTCTCGCAATTCACGGAAATCCGAAATAAGAATATCCGCACCTTCGAGCTCGTTGCGCTTGCCATAGCTCGCATAGGCGCATCCGATTGTTGACAAGCCGTTGCCCTTTCCTGCCTCCACATCCGAAGAACGATCCCCCACCATCCAAGCTGACTGGACGCCATGATCGCTCAGCAGTCTGGCAACCAGATCTACTTTGCTGGCTGTCCCGTATTCGCCTGCGCTGTACAAGCCATCGAATAAAGGGGCAATTCCTTTATGCTCCGCTACACCCTTCACATAAGCCTCCAGCCCGTTGCTTGCGACGAACAGCTTGACGTCTTGCTCCTTCAACCAAACAAGCGTCTGCTCCACATAAGGATATAGCTCGCCCTCGCCCGCTTCGAGCCCTTCCAGCTCGTACTGGAGCATCAGCTCATCTGCGCGCCTCCTGGCTGCTTCAGAGCTATCCGGCATAATCTGACGCCATATATCTTCCAGCAGCATGCCGAGACAGCTAAGCAACTTGTCTACGGGCGGCGTCTCCTTCATATACAGCTTCTCTTCGCGAAGCGTCTCGAACAGCCGTTTATGCACTTGCACGAGCAGCGTTTCCGTTTCGAATAACGTTCCATCCATATCGAATATAACCGCTTCCGGCTTTGTAAGCTGTTTCTCGTTCATTATATCGGTTCGCCTCCAGTAGTCCTCTTCCATTGCTGCCCTTATCATACTGGAGCGGCCAAGACCCTCGCAACCCTCTTACGGAGTTTTCGGCGTTTTCAGCCCTAAGACGCTTGCAAGCTTCCATAGCGTATACGGTCCAATATAAGCTCCGCTTGCTAGAAAAACCGGATTAATAAGCACCCGATGAACCTCCGTCATAAAGACGGTGTCCCTCGTAATCGTAGTCGCAACTGCCGCTGAGGCAATGACGAAAAAAAGGAAGAATGCAATAACCGCCAGTCCATCACACAGCCGCCGCAAGCCTGCGCTTCTTCCGCTGATCCAGCCTAACAGAAGAGCCCCAGCCGCGAGTCCGATTCCGCTCAATAGCATCATCTTTGATCACCTCTTCCTGACCAGCATCGTCGATATTTTTCAGAAATAAACGCTTACGCAAATAATGAACCTGTGTATTGTAAATTGGATTCGGATATGTCACACTGTTTGGGGGCAAGCGCATGAGAAACGGACCAAAAGCCCTGCATGTAAGGAAAGGAAAGGAAAGGAAAGGAAAGGACGTGACGGTAAGAGCATGATGATATGGCTGCTTCGTTCCATGACTGAGTTAAGCTCGCGCAAATGGATTTCCCGGATGACCGGAGGATTCGCCCAGTCAGCCGCCAGTCGCCATCTAATTGCAAGGTTTGCAGCTATGTATGGCATAAAGGTGGAGGAGGCCGAGAAGCCCCTCTCTGAATATAGAACATTGAATGAATTTTTCACCCGCCGGCTGAAGCACGGCATGAGACAGATCGATGGCGGCGAAGACCAGGTGGCCAGTCCCGTAGATGCGCTGATCACCGGAGCCGGCCGCATTCAGGATGGAACGATCATGAACGTCAAGGGGCAGGATTACACCGTAGAAGAACTGCTCAATCGTTCGCCCCGCGCAGCATCCTATTTGGGCGGCTATTACATGGTCTTATATTTAAGCCCTACTGATTATCATCGCATCCACACACCGATAAGCGGAACGGTCGTAGAGCGGGAGCATATAGCCGGCAAGGTGTATCCGGTCAACGACTTCGGACTGCGACATATGCGAAGAGTGTTAAGCCGCAATGAAAGGCTTATTACCTACATACGGAACGAGTTCTGGGAAACGGCAGTCGTCAAGGTCGGCGCTATGAACGTCAGCAGCATTAAGTACGTTGAGCCGCTGCAAGACGAGGTTAACAAGGGTGACGAGCTTGCCTACTTTTCCTTCGGCTCTACCGTCGTCCTGCTGATGGAGGATGACAGCTTCGCTCCGCGCGAGGATATCAAGGTCGGACTGAAAGTGAAGATGGGCGAACGTCTTGGACGCATATTGCCGAAGCAATCACTATAACTAAGTAGAAACAATAAAAGACTTCTTATGATGACAGCCTAGGCGGCATCGTAAGAAGTCTTCGTTCGTTATCGTATGATTCAATATGGAATTAAGGCTCAACGTATTTCCGATGGACTTCTGCCCGTATATTGCTTGAATTGGCGGCTGAAGAAAAATATATCGCGATAGCCGAGCGCATCGGCCACTTCGGTGACGTTCATGCCCGCATGCATAAGCAGATGCTGCGCACGTTCGATCCGGGTCCGAATCATATACGTCTGGACAGACATCCCGATCATTTCCTTGAATTTCATCGAAAAATATCGCGGTGAAAGCTGCGCCCGCATCGCCAGATCTTCTACGCGATGCGCGATGCTCGGATTTTGGCGGACGTAATTAGCGATCTCGTGGATAGCTTCCGTCAGTTGATTGCTCGCTTTCTTCTCCACCGGCGCCGCATTGTCCTCGCGCAGCAGATGAATGATGAGTTGCTTAAGCACAAGCTTCGCTTCTTCTTCCGCCGCATACGTTTGTACTAGAAATAATCGTACGTAACGCGATAACATATATTCGAAGTCGACTGTATCCGTAAGCACACGATGACGTTCCGGCACTGAATCGACAGCTTCATCCACTTTAAAATGAATATAAGTGAGCACAAGAGGTTTCTGCGGATTATGAGTTGCGCTGGTGTGATCACCGGGCCGGAACAGGAAGCAGCTTCCCTTGCTTACTTCATAGATCGAACCGTTAATTTCTACTTCCCCTTCGCCGCTCCATACATAGAATAGATCGTAATTAGGTATCGGCTTCTCGCGTCTTGCCCAGCGCCATCCAGGCTCGCAGACGATCTTGGCAAAGGCAGGCTGCAAAACTAAAGAATCAGGCGATACGTGCAGCATCTAAAAATCCTCCCCCGCCTGCGAAACAAACCGCTTTCCATCCCATCTCGAAGCAGCATTTGTCGCGCGGGCCCATAATAGGCAGCTAACGCTTACAGAGCAGCAACCGTTGCAGCTCGTCCAAACATATGTCGTCATCATACAACAGCGATAAAGTTTTGTGCAAGCCGTACAACAATGTGACTAGATTTCGCAAAAAATTTGCTATGAGAATGGTTTGCACCTTAGAAAAAATGTTATAATAGCACCCGACAAGAAGATTAGGGCTGTAACGCTTCACAGACCGGCAGTTCTAGCCAATAATAACTTATACGAATCATCTCGGAAGGATGGAATGAAGTCTAATGAACCCACTTGCACAGCAGTTAAATGAGACGTTGCAAACGGAAAATCCGAACGTCTACGCCATGTTATCGGCTTTAGGCAAAGCGATTTATTTTCCGAAGGAGGGCATCCTCAGCCAATCCGCTGAAGCAAAGACGAAGGCGAAGAAGTTCAACGCTACGATCGGAATTGCAACAGAGGGCGGTGTGCCTATGCATCTCAAAGTGATTCAAGAGACGCTGACCGCTTATAATCCGAAGGATCTTTACGAATATGCACCTCCTGGCGGCAAACCGGAGCTTCGCTCTGCTTGGCGCACGAAGATGATTAAAGATAATCCGTCGCTTGAAGCCAAGGGCTTCGGGACGCCTGTTGTAACGAATGCATTGACGCACGGCCTTAGCATTGTTGCCGACCTGTTCGCCGATGCTGGAGATGCCGTAGTCATTCCAAATAAAAACTGGGAAAACTATGAGCTCACCTTCGGCGTACGCCGCGGCGCCGAGATCGTCGAGTATCCTTTGTACAACAATGAAATGAAATTCAACAGCCAAGGTCTTCGCGAAGCGCTGCTCGCGCAGAAGGACAAAGGCAAAGCGATCGTCGTGCTTAACTTCCCGAACAACCCTACAGGCTACACGCCAGGTCCTCAGGAAGGCGACGAGATCGTAGCTGCGATTCGCGATGCGGCGGAAGCTGGCATCAACGTTGTGGCTGTTACCGATGACGCTTATTTCGGACTGTTCTTCGAGGATTCCTTGCACGAGTCGCTGTTCTCCAAGCTTGCGGAGCTTCACCCGCGCGTGCTTGCGATCAAGGTTGACGGCGCTACGAAAGAAGAGTATGTATGGGGCTTCCGCGTAGGGTTCATCACCTACGCATCTTCATCGGCTGCTGCGCTCGCAGCGCTTGAGCAGAAGACGGTCGGCATTATTCGCGCTACGATTTCGAGCGGACCGCATCCATCGCAGACGTTCGTGCTTCGCGCATTGCAGTCGCCGGAGTTCGAGCAGCAGCGGGCCGAGAAATACGATATTATGAAAGGTCGCGCCAATACCGTGAAGACCTTGCTCGACAGCGGCCGTTACGGCGATGTGCTGAGCTACTATCCGTTCAACTCCGGTTACTTCATGTGCCTCAAGCTGAGCGGTGTTACGGCTGAAGCTGTTCGCAACCGCCTGCTGGACGAATACGGCATCGGAACAATCGCGCTTGGCGAGACCGATCTGCGAGTCGCGTTCTCCTGTATTGAGGAAGAGAACTTGGAAGAACTGTATGACACGATCTTCAAAGCGGTTCAAGAGCTGCTAGCTTAAGAAACAGCGAAATAACAAAAATGGTTTCAATAAAAAGGACCTCAGGTTTCACTTTACAGTGAAATGCTGAGGTCCTTTTTGTATAATCGGGATTCTCCTAACGTACGAGCACTTTCAGGATTGGCCACTCAAGCACCAAAGCCTGAGCACAACCCGAGCTCTCCTGCAGAAATGACGTTTTGCCTGTATTTCATACAGTCTAATCGGCCCCATTCGCCTGTTAAGCGACATTTGAGTGGAAAACATACAGTCAAAACCGGCATTTCAGCCCTCGGCAGGGTTCCTCCGTCCGTTTGACTGTACTAAATCCAATTAAACTTTGATATCGTATCGTTTCCGGCCATTTGACTGTAGGCAATCCAGTCAAACGGATTATTTACTGCGCACCGATTGAGCTTTCACAATTAATCGTCATCTTCCTCTTTGCGCAGCTTCTTCTTGATACGGCTTGGCCGAATGGCGATATAGGCTATCATAGCTGCTGCTGTAGCAGCTACAGGCGCGTAAAAGCCTTGAATAAGCAATGGCAATGCAAGAGGAAATGCCAGCAATACAGCGATGACGATTAGAGCCATACGATCTATCTTCGTATATTGCCCAATGCGCTGACTATCCGGCAGCGGGTACACATGCTTCCACACGGAATGGCGATGTACTTGTCTAAGCCCTCCCAGTTGAACGGACAACACAAGCATGAACAAGGCATAAACTAGCGGCGCTCCCCATCCGGACAATGAAGCATCCTCGGCAATCCAATACGTTACGAGTCCTCCGAGCAGCAGCAGTCGGATCAGAATGCCTCCCATCTCGGTTCGAAGCAGCGCAGCCAAATATAAATAAACAAATGTATGTCGTTTGGAATAAGGAACTAGCCGAAGCGCCCACGCGATGTATGAACGCCTAGCGATCGGTGACGGCAGCGTCGGAACGTCGATGAACATGCCGAAAAACGTATAATAACGCTTATGTGTTGTTCTTTCTTCCTCGATCATACGCTCCCAAGGAAAGCGGTGACTGCTAGGCAGCCGGTATACGAAAGTGAAAAGCGCAACAACTAGCAGCGTGAAGACGACTGACTGCCAAAGAACGTATGTCAGCCACACATACAGAACGATTGACGTGGCAAGCCAGCGCGCTATGCGAAGCATACGCCGCATGCCCGGCCATGCAAGCTTGCGTTCCTTCCAGCCTCCCCACAAATTAGCCGCGCGCAGTAACGCCGCCCCGCCTACAATGACCAACCAGTGAGCCGGCGCAGCCCCTTGCCTATAGATCGGTACATACAATAAAAGCATGACGGCACTTAATAAAACCGTCATGATCGTCGAACGACGGTATGACGCCTTCAGGTAACTTCCCATTTCCCCTTCACGAGGCATAAGAAATACCGTATCTGCAGGTGCAAGCCATGTACGAAGCGGAGTCCAGCTAACCGCCAACGTAAGCACGATCACTCCAACCGCCGTAATCGGAAAGTGCTGCGGCAAGTCCCTAATAAGCTTAAAGTAACCTAATATGCCGGATATGACAAAGAGCGACAGGAAGGCGGGAAATCCACTCATCGACATATAGCGCAAATAAGGCATTGTTTCCTTGCGGAAAGCTTGTGAGCGCTTCTTCCATAACGACTCTAACGAGCTGCCTCTGCCTTCTGCACTCATGAATGGCCTCCGGTAACGAGCTTGTAGAACGCTTCTTCAAGCGTTCCGGTCCGCATATCAATGCCCGCTGTGCGCCTTACATCCTCCATCGTGCCTTGTGCTGCGATATGTCCTTGATGCATAACGATGAACCGGTCGCAATACGTCTCCACCGTGGACAAAATATGCGAGCTCATCAGAATAGCCGCTCCGTTCCGCTTCACTTCCACCAATCGTTCCAACAGTGAACGAATCGCGAGCGGATCAAGACCGAGGAAAGGCTCGTCTATAATGTATAGCGGCGGCTGAGCCAATAGAGCGTTCATAATCATAACCTTCTGGCGCATCCCTTTGGATAGATGGCTTGCGAACGCTTTGCGCTTAGGAAGCATTTGGAACTGATCAAGCAACGCTTCTTGCCTCGCAGCGAAGTCCTTCTCCTTTACATCGTAGGCCATGCCCGTCATATGAAGATGCTCCTCAACCGTCAGCTCAGGAAACAATTCAGGCGCTTCCGGCACGTAAGCGAAGGCCGATCGATATACTTCCGGCTGCTCCGCCAGCGTCGTGCCCGCAACCTTCACCTCTCCCTGGTGCGGATTCATGAGCCCTAGAATATGCTTGATCGTCGTGCTCTTGCCCGCTCCGTTAAGCCCGATCAGACCGACCATTTCACCTGCTTTTACTTCAAAATCAAGACCGTGCAGCACCGGCCTGCGCGGACTATATCCGCCAATTAACTGCTTCACCTGCAATATCGCGTCCACTCGCTTCACCTTCACTATTACATATTGGCATCATGACTATCTTCTATATCAGAATACCGAATTATGGACGCAATATCAAAAAAGCCGTCCAATCGCCCGCGCAAGCGGGCAATTGACGGCTTTCATCCATAAATTAGTTCTATTTAATTTCGATCGTTTCTACGATAGCGTTCTTGCCAGTAACCTTTACCGATTGTCCTTCTTTTAGCAGAGAAGCGTTGCCTACAATCTTAACATTAGGAGAAACCGCATAGATCAGAACGTTAGTCTCGGAATCTTCCTCTTGTGTTACCGTAATTGCGAACAGCTTGGCCGACGAATCGAACGTTAGCGATTTTACTTTGCCAGTCTCCGAGAAGCTAACCACTTCCGGTTCTGCTTCCGTTACTTCGATGAACACAACCTTGCTTTGGTACGTGCGAACGAGTACTTCGTCGCCTGCGCGAAGCGCGCTTACGGCAGCTTTCTTGTCATCGCGGAAAATAAAGACGTTCGAGTCAAGGGTAAGCACAACTTCCGATTTGTCAGCCTTCACGACTGTAATTTTTCCGCCGCTTGCAGCAGCTTTCAATGTGCCTGTAATAGCCGTAGCGTCTTGATCCGGCATTTCCTCATCCGTGCGGTCAAGCAACGCTGCCAGTTCAGCGCGTGAGACAGGCTGATTCGGACGGAATGTCTTGCCGTTACGGTCTTCATAACCTGTAATAATGCCCTTCTCAAGCGCCAAAGCAACATAACCTACTGCGCCGGCTGGAATCTGATTTGCATCCTTGAATTCTAGCTTCGTATTGTTAAGAGCTTTCGCTTCGTCTTCCAGTTTAAGCGCTTTAATAAGCAGGATCGTCGACCACAGTCTTGTCGCTTGCGCTTCAGGCTTCACTTCAGTGTCCGTTTCAGTGAATAGGTCATTCTCGAGAGCGACAGCGACGTAACCGACTGCCCAAGGATATTTTTTCTTGATTTTGTCCGCGTCCTTGAATTGAAGCTCCGTGCTCATCTCTTCAGCCGACTCGGCTTGCTCTCTTAGTCCCATCAAGCGAACAGCAGCTGTCAGCGCCTCGATGCGAGTAATTTTGTTCGCTGGCTTAAATGTGCCGTCATCATATCCCGTGAAGATACCTTTGGAAGCCAGGCGCATAATGTACTCGGTTGCCCACTTCAGATCATCCTCGTCCTCGAACTTCCACGTTACTTTATATTTATCATCGTCATCCTTATCGTTATGACGGCTGTCTTCTTTCTGATTGTTTCTGTCATCATCACGACCTCCGCCGTTTCCTCTGCCATTATCGGCAAAAGCTGCTGTCGCACCGCCTGTAAGCATCATTAGTGCCAGTGAAGTAATTGCTGTCTTCTTCCACATGTTTTGTTTAGTCAAGAAAGCCACTCTCCTTATGATCGATTACGGAAATTTCCGCTTTTTACCTTCGCCCATAACGTTCGGGGGAGGGTGTCCGATTTAGGAGGGTGGCTTGCAAAAAAAAATATTATTTGTCGTTTTTGTTGTCTTCACGCTTCGCTTTCAACCATTTCGGAGCGCCTTTGTTTTTCCCATCACGCTTGCGTTCTTCCTTCGCCTTCGTCTTCACAATGGGCTTAGGAGCCGGCTTGGCTGCCGGCTTCACAGCGCTTGAGGCCTGCCCGCTGCCGTTAGCCGGCTTCGGAGATTGCGGCTTGCGCGGCTTCTCGACTGCTTCCGCTGTGCGAACTGGCTTATCTTCAGACACTGCTTTCCGATTAGCCGAGGCGAACGGCTTCGTCGCTTCGCGAAGCTGTTCATTGGTGAGCAGCTTGCCTCTGAACATGACGCGCTCTTCTAGCGTAATGCCTAGCTGCTTGCGGAATTTCTCCATAATGAACAGCTCCTGCGGCGTCACTATCGTGATTACTGTACCTGGGCGTCCCATTCGTCCCGTCCTGCCTGCACGGTGAACGTAATGATCGGCGTCGACCGCCGGATCAAGCTGAATGACGAGCGGCAGCCCCTCGATGTCGAGACCTCGCGCCGCGACATCGGTCGCCAGTAGAAGCTGGCAGCGTCCCTCACGGAAGCGCGCCAGCGTTGCCGCGCGGCGTTGCTTATCGGCGTCGCCGTAGATGGCCTCAACAGTGAAACCTTCATAAGCAAGCTTTGCTTCCCAATTGGAAATATTGTCTGTATCATTCAAGAACAATAGCGCGGAAGACGGATTCAACAAACGAACGAGGCGGCGTGCCATATCCGTCTTGTCCCTTTTATCGCTAAGCATGTAGTAATTCTCAATCGTCTCCGACACCCTATGCTCCGGCGTAATCTGTATGCGCGCGGGCTCCTTCATCCAACGGCCCTCGAATCGAGCCATCACATCGGGATACGTTGCCGAGAAAAAAGTGATCTGGCGCTCTTTGCCAGTCGCATGCAGAATCGCTTCGACCTCCGAGGTCGATCCAAGATGGAACACTTGATCGGCTTCGTCAACAACGACGTACCTGACGTCGTGCAGCTTCAGCTTGCGCAGCTTCAGCAGTTCATGGATACGTCCCGGCGTACCGATAACAAGCTGCGGATGCAGCTTCAGCTTCTCTACCTGCCGCTTCAGCGCCGCGCCGCCGATCAACTGCTGCACGCGTAGGCCTAGCGGCTCCGCATAAGACTCGGCTACTCTCACGATTTGCATAGCAAGCTCCTGCGTCGGCGATAGAATGATTGCTTGAATCGCGTTCGAGCCCGCGTTCAGTCCCTGAAGCAGCGGAAGCAAGTAAGCAAGTGTCTTGCCCGTTCCCGTCTGCGATCGTGCCGATACGTCGCGTCCTGCCAGCAGAAGCGGAATCGTCTCCGCTTGAATGCCCGTCGGCTCCGTTATGCTATTCTCCTCCAGCTTCAGACTCAGCGTCTCGTTAATGCCTAGTTCAATCCAATTTTGCTTGCTCATACGTTTCGTTATTCCTCTCTATTTGCTAACCTTATTTTCGATTGAAAAGCCCGCCTACAAGCCTGTCTGCAAGGCGCGGGAACAGCCCGTAGAACCATATGCCGACCGATGCCGACCTTGGAAGATCCAGCTCCTCCTTGCCGCGCTCCATAACGCGAACGATCATTTTCGCTACGTAAGCCGGCTTCATCATGAACCAACCGACATTTTTCACGTAGCTGCCCGTCGGATCGGCCACTGCGAAGAACTCCGTATCGATCGGCCCTGGATTGACCGATGATACTTTAATGCCCTGCGGCTTAAGCTCCATCCGAAGCGAATTAGTGAATCCAAGCACTGCATGCTTCGTAGCCGAATAGCCGGTCGACTTCGACGAACCGATCTTGCCCGCCATTGAGGCGACATTCACGATATGGCCGCTACCCTGATTAAGCATGTGCGGAAGCACCGCTTTCGTACATCTCACGATACCCATATAGTTTGTATCCATCATTTCCGCGAAGCTTTCCACCGATGCTTCGGTAAATAATTCGAACTTCCCGAAGCCCGCATTGTTAAGCAAAATGTCGATTCTTCCATATTTGCGTATGGCTTCATCTACTGCTTGCCGCACGGAGGCCTCGTCGGTCACATCCATGCGAAGGATCGAATGCGTGCCATCGATCGTCTTCGATAATTGTTCCAGCTTGGCATAATTGCGTCCCGTCAGCACCGGTATAGCGCCACGCTCTGCAAGTAGAGCCGCGGTCAATGCGCCTATGCCGCTTGACGCTCCCGTAATGAATACGATCTTCCCTCGTATCATCCAACATCACCCATTCTTAATCGATAAATCAAGTTTACTTGATCGGTATCCAAGACGCAAAAAAAGCTCCCGAAGGAGCCACTTCTATGCTAAGATGCGATTAAAACTTGAATGTCCAGTTCTCCGATCCCTTCCATAATGAGAGGAATCGTCAGCGCTTGTTTTGCGGAAAATCCGGCTGAATTAGCCGATTGAATAACTTTCGGCGGTGTAATGTCGACTCTCACACCTTGGTTAAACAGCATCGTACTGGCATTTCCGCTAATCATGTTGCCCAGCTCAGAAATAGCACTTCGAACGATCTCGTCAATCTCGGAGATTACGAATCCGCCCATCATGGCGGAGACCATCTTAAGAGCGACCTGTTCACTAAGTCCGAATACAATGTCACCGTTCATCTGTCCATTGAGACCAATCTGAATCCAAATATGATTCTCAACAAACTTAATATCCTTGAGGCCAAGCTGACCAGTAGCAGGACGAATCTGGATAACCTGCTCGATCACGATTTTTGCAGATTCAAGAAACGGGTTTATATATTCAGCCTTCATAGAAAGGTTACGCTCCTTTTCGACAAAATTCGCGCTTTGTCTTATTTAATTTTCATTATACTTAAAAAACTAGGACAAGTATACTATAAACAGAGCAGTTGCGTCTTTAGTCCTATAAAATACAAAAAATTGTCGGATTACATAAATTTTCATAGGAGGCTCCTTATGCCGAACGTATGGGCACATCTTATTTTTGGACAGCTCGTGCTTGAAAAAATGAAGGAATCGAAGCTAATTGGCACAGACGAAGACAAGGCGATTTTTAATATGGGCTGCCAAGGTCCTGACTTCCTATTCTACCATCGTTTCCTGCCCTGGCAGCGAAGCGTCGCGTTGAATCGTATGGCAACAGCGATGCATAACGAGCAATGCGGCCCCGCGCTGATCGAGCTGCTGGATTCAGTGAACGGCCGCAAAGCCTGTCCCGGCAAAGCAGATCGAGCAGTTTTGTACGTGCTTGGCTTCGTTCTCCATCATGTGCTGGACCGAAACATGCATCCATTCGTATTCAGCAAATCGGGATTTCGCAAGTGGGATCATCAGCGCTACGAGATTATGATGGATACCGTTATTGCGCGGAAACTATGGGGGATCGAGACGTGGAACACGCCGGTTTGGCGCTATATCAATACGAATGGCCGCTTCCCCGAGCAGATTGTCGACGCGTTCGAAACGATTGCGGGAAGGTTCTATCCGGAGCTTGCTCCTTCCATTAGCCGAAAAGATTGGCATGATGCGAATCGCGATTTCACGAACGCACAGCGATTATTCCATGATCCGAGCGGCGTTCGCAGAGCGCTTACCTTCGGAGCAATTGAACCGTTCGTATTCCGTAAAGGACCTATGCCCTATGATGTTATGAATGAACAGGAATTGCCATGGATCGATCCGACCGATAAAGAGATCTACCATCGCGATAATGGTTGGACACTATGGGATCGCGCAATCGACGACGCCACGGACGTTATGAGCGCTGTCCTCATATGGCTCAGAGCCCATGAAGCACCTCAGCCAACGAAGGAAGACCGGATTGAGGTTCGCCAGCTTCGTGAGATAGCTATTGAGAAAATCGGAAATTTCTCTTATGAGACAGGGCTTCCATGCGATATTGGCGTGCGAATTCGCTATGCGGAGACGGTATGGCCGGATCAGCCTGGTATCACGGAAGCCGCTTTCTAGCAACAGAGCCGAAAAGGCGCGACGCTTTCGTCGCATTGCGCCCTCTCGGCTCTTTATTTATTACTACACAGCTTTGTCCGCACTATTCCTGCGGAAGCGAACCCGGATGAGCCGCAGCCTCTCGTACAACGTATCCACAGGCTTGCCTAATTCCGAAGCCTCGCTTGACCCGTATACCTGCTGAAGGACCGGCTTTAAATATCGATCTCCTACGCTTGAGAGCGCATGCCAGACAAGCTGCTGCTCCTCCTCCGGCATCTCTGACAGCTCGCGTGTAATGAGCGGCTCAAGGTCATAGCCCTCCTGCTCCAGCTGCTCGATCCGGTCCATCAACTCACGCCTTGTCAGCTCCAGCTTCTCCTCGAGCTGCTCTAGTGTTCCACCTTGCTGATTAGCTAGCAATATTTGCTTCTTCGCGATATGTCGGTCCATCTGCGTCTTGTACTTTGTCTCCTTCTGCTTGAACAGCCAGCCCGTATAAGCTGAAGTATTCAGCTTCTCGGCTACCCATTGCAGCGGGAATGCCGTCTCGCGCGCGAAGCGGCTTGTCACCCCCACTATCTCTTCACCGTAAGCGGTAAGCTTAGCATTCCCCCAGCCTGGAATTTGCGCAAGCTCTTCAGCGGTATGAGGGACGAAGGCGCTGATCATCCATAACATACGATTCGTCGATACGAGATAAGCCGACTTCTTCTCTGAAGCAGCCTTTGTTCTGCGCCATTCACGCAATGACTGGAACAGCTCTTGATTGGCATGCAGCTCGCCGTAGCATTGCAGCATCGTAACGAAACTTCCGGCCGTTGTGCGGCGCTCTTCCAGCATTCCGTCAATAATCGGCGTGTAGCCCTCGCCCAGCTTCCTCGCGATACCAAGGCGGAAAGCGATCATCATCTCTTCCCATGATGTTCCTTCGAACCAGGTGTCCGGATTTCCCTCGGCCTGCTCGCCTTCCATCCATAATACAGCCCAGACGCCTTGCCGCTCACAGATTGAAAGTTGCGAGCTGATGACGCGTTGATCGGCGTCCGTTTTCTCGAGCGTGTTCAAAAATACGATTTGCATACCTGCTACACTCCCTATTCGAATATAATGATAGATAACGAATCGCAGATCGGCGGAGCAACCCCCGGACAAAACAAAAAGCACCTCCCCTGCCTAAGCAGAAGAGGTGCTCCCTCACGATCAATTGATTCGATTGCTTACAGACTACCATATGGAATGGTTTATGACAAGCGTTTTGTTAGTGTATACTTATCCGTAATGCCGCTGTAATTTCCAAGAAGGTTTTGCAGTTTACTAATGCGAGTGGAGGCTATACCCCATGTTACTGCCTGATTATGATTTTATGTCCGATACGACCGAAGATACCTCGACTAGATTCGTCACATTCATTACGCCGAGCTTGAAGCGGTTCGATCTAGCGATAACGGCAACTCACCGCTTCTACGGCAAGAAGCTGATTACCGAACTGCAATCCGGCAAGACCGCGATCATTGGCCCGGATGATCTTGAAGAGGAAGGTTATTTGGAATTTACGTTCAAGCTGACCGAGGAAGAAGCTTCCGAGCTTGCGCAATTTTTGTATTTTGTAGTCGGAACGGTGAATTTTACCGATTGATCAGGGAACACTGAAATGGTAGCAAATAACCATTTCGGAGGCGACTCTCTATGACTCGTTACAAGGACGAAGATCGTCAAGCGTACACGGACGTATCAACTGTGGAATCGCAGCGCAACGACCTGATTCCCGAGGAATTTCCGGAAGGTCCGTACGGCACGGAGCTGCCAGTGGAATCGCTCGGCAAGAGCAAGCCATGGCGAATCGACCAAAGCGCATCCAAGCGCTTCGACTACGAGAATCGGTCGCTGCATGAAGATCTTGACCGAGACTATCCCGGCGACGAAGGATATACCTCATCCGTGCCTGAAGTGCTCGACGAACCGTAAACAACAAAGCCCTTGCTTTCTCTTTAACGCCTAAACGGGCGGCAGAGGAAGCAAGGGCTTTTTTTTACCACATAGATTAATATACTTTCTTCAAGAAGGCAAGCGTCGATTGCAATGCATCTGATAGGTAACTTGTCGCCCCGCTATAAGGATGCAGAACGCCGAATGTATGGTCAGCACCTTCTATGGAGACGAAGGTCTGATCCGGCGCCGCTTCGCGCAGCTTCTGATTAACCGCCAGCAACCGCTCGCTGTCGCTGCTGCCCTGAACGACTAATACCGGTTGCTCAAGCAATCTGAATTTTCCAATGACATCGAACCGTTCTTGATTCGCCAGCGCGTCCTCGGCCACAAGGCGCTGCACGAGGGTAATATTAGGATCGTCCAAGGAGGCAACTGGCGAAGCGCCGCCATTCCACACGACTACTGCTTGTATGCTGTCCGGTTGCTCTCCCGCAAGCAGAAGGCTGCTGCCTCCTGCCCGGCTGTGCCCGATAACGGCGATTCGACGCGAATCGTATTGCTCTCTTAACGGAAGCAGCCCTTGACGAACGTACTGCACGATCGTATCCAAATCGCCCAGCTCCTGCGTAATGGTGCTCGCTTGCGCGACACTTTGGTCATCCAACCCTGATTCCTTAGCTGCGATTCTTGCAAAATCAAAGCTAACCGCATAGAATCCTCTCTCAGCCAAGCTATCCGTCACCTCAGGCCAGAACGCCCAATCCTGGAAGCCTCGAAAGCCGTGCGCGATAATGACGACCGGCTTCGCCGTTCCTTCTTCTGTTGCTTTCACTCTGCCTCTTAGCACAAGCTTCTCCGATACCGGAATTTCAAATGCATGCGAAATAATCGTTCTCTCCGACATGTTCAACACTCCTCTTCCTCATTGGATTGAATAAAAAAAGGAGGCAATCCTTCTCAAGAAGGACACCTCCGTTTTAACGGTCGTTGGCTAAAAGCTATTATTCTTATATAACACATTGAATTACTTGGGTATAAATCTATAATAGCAACCGTTACCATTAAAAGTCAACCACTATTTAAACCAGGTAGAAACGCCTGACGGCATCCTATCTGTAGACGCCAACGTTTCGTCGAAACGTTGAGAAACAATATGTACAAAATCAACGCTGCGTTTTGCTCGCCGACTGCTTCGCCCATTTATCCTAGGATACTTACTTCGCGATCCGAGAACGGACAAAATAGTCAGGGGGCTAATGGACAGAAACGACGCTAAGAAGACATATTAATACCGTATTGATTCATTTAGTGCCTGTAACGGTCTGTAATGTCCATTAGAAAATGAACAATGCGCAAAATGATCGCTAAGCGTTCGTAGTGTCCATTAGAAAAAGATGCGCAGCCCGATGCTTTCCTATAATTTAAGAAGGAAGTAACTGGCGGCGAGGCATATTTCATTTCTGGAGAAATATAAGCACAGTATAAGCTTCCCATTTTAAACTTTCTTATATTTTAAAAAAGTCCCCATAAGCCGAACGCTAAATTGTCAGCATCCTGCTTATGGGGACTTTGCTCGCTTACGCTCGAATCATTAGCTTATCAAAGCGATCAAGCTTTTAAATTCCAACTCGTCGAATTTGCGAAGCACGATTTCACGCTCGTAAGCCCAGCTGCAAGCTTCAAGCTCAGCCGAGACCGGCGCGTCGCAGCGAATCGTTGCAAGATCGCGGGAAAGATGCAGCATGTCTAGATCCGCTTCGATCTTCGCCCGAATCGTCTTCGTTACCGCCTCGAGGTTGGCAAGCAGTCCATCGATAGAGCCATGCTCCTGGATAAGCTTATGCGCAGTCTTCTCTCCGATGCCTTTGACACCTGGATAATTGTCGCTCGTATCGCCCATTAACCCTTTAATATCAATGATTTGGGCTGGCGTAAGCTGCCGCTCCTCCATGAGGCTCGCAGGCGTATACACCATATAGTTCCCAATGCCCTTCTTCATAATTGCAATCGAGACCGTTTCGTCGACAAGTTGCAGCATATCATGGTCGCCTGTTACGACTACAACCTCTGCCTGATCCTTAAACGCACGGGCTAACGTACCGATGCAATCGTCGGCTTCAAAACCTTCGATACCGATGTTCGGCACGTTGAAGCTGGCAACGACTTCTTTAACCAGATCGAACTGCGGAACTAAATCCTCTGGCGCACTTGGACGATTAGACTTGTAGCCGTCGTATTGTTCCGTCCGGAATGTCGTACTTCCCATATCCCAACAGCAAATCACATGTGTGGGCTCGAACGTTTTCACTGCGTCCATGAAATAACGGACAAAGCCATGAACAGCATTAACCGGCACACCTGCGCTAGTCCGGCGAATACTGCTGCTGCTTCCGAACGATGTTGCGAAATAAGCTCTGAACAAAATAGCCATTCCATCTACGAGCAACAATTTTTGTTTAGCCATTGCTATAATCACTCTCCTTCTAAAATAATAACATGCGCTATAAACTATTTATTCCCCGCGAATGAACCTTCCAATCCGCTTAGCGGCTTCTATCAATCTATCATCTTCTTCGACTAGCGCGATACGCACATACCCTTCCCCTTCCGTGCCAAAAGCTTCGCCCGGTACAACAACGACACCGGTCCGCTTCAGCATTTCCTGGGAAATCGTCCGCGAAGTCCACGGCTCGTCCAGCGACCACTTCATAGGCGGCAATTGCGCCCATACGAACATCGTCGCCTTTGGTGCTGGCACCTGCCAGCCTTCTTCATTCAATGCCTCGATAAATAAGTTTCTTCGATGTTCATACAAATTGCCTGCTTTAGGCGCTTCCACAGCAGCGTCCATCGCTTCCCGCAACGCCGCAATGCCAGCCTCTTGAATCGGATCAAACACGCCGTAATCGATATTCGCTTTCAACTCACGAAGTGCTCCAACTGCTTCGCGATTGCCGGCCAAGTAACCGATCCGGCAACCCGCCATATTAAAGCTCTTCGACAATGAATGGAATTCGACCGCTTGTTCAAGCGCTCCAGGAACTTGTAGGATGCTCGGCGGCTCACAGCCGTCGAAACCCATCTCCGAATAGGCCAAATCATGTACGACCAATACGTCATGCTTGCGTGCCTTCTCGATTAACCGCTCGAAGAAAACAAGGTCCGCGACAGCCGAGATCGGATTATTCGGATAGTTAAGCAATATAAACGTTGCTTTGTCCCACTGCTCATCGGCAATCCCATCAAGGTCTGGCATATACTCGTTCTCTTCTCGCAGCGGCATTAGCACAGCTTCAACACCGGCAAGCGCAAGAGAAGCCGTATAGATCGGATACCCTGGATTTGGTAGCAGAGCTGTATCGCCAGGATCGCATAAAGCCATCGCCAAATGCGCCAAACCATCCTGCGAACCAAGCAGCGTTACAATTTCATGAGCCGGATCAAGCTCGACACCGAATCGGTGCTTCATCCACCTCGCCGCATGCGACTTGAAGGGCATTCCGCTTCGCGTAGCCGGATAAGCGTACATATCGGAGCGCAGAGCAGCTTCGCTCAGCACTTGCCTGACAGCAGTCGTTGGCGGCTTGTCAGGGCTGCCGATGCCTAGATCGATGATGTCCTGCCCACTCGCAGCGGCAGCCATCTTCCATGCGGCCACCTCTGCGAAGATCGACGATCCAAGCTGAGACAGCCGCTCCGACCTCCACTTCCGTTTGTCGTTGCTCATCGTCTAGATCACCCGTTCCTCTTCCATACCTGCTCGTACTGCTCTTCCTTATAACCAACCGTAACGGTTGTACCATCCGTTACGATCGGCCTTTTAATAAGCATACCGTGCTGAGCAAGCAGCTCATATTTCTCGTCTTCGGACATGGCAGCCAGCTTGTCCTTCAATCCGAGTTCCTTGTATACTTCGCCGGATGTATTAAAAAACTTCTTCAATTCCAGTCCGCTAAGACGGACAAGTTCTTTCAATTGTTGAGCGCTCGGCGTTTCCTCGACGATATGCTGCGACTTCACTTCATTGCCCTTCGCTTGCAGCGACTTAAATGCTGCCTTGCACGTGCTGCACTTCGGATATTGAATAATGGTTAGTTCGTTCTGCTTCGTCATCGCTGACTCCTCCTAATCGCTGACGCCATTCTCATGCGGCGCAGCTTCTCTATATCGTTCAAACAGCAACTAGCCGCCATGCCCCTTCAAGGTCTGTTCTAGCAGGACTAGTTCCGGCGGCAGCTCTGCATGCCACTCCATCCGTTGTCCTGTCAGCGGATGGGTTAAGCCCAGCGTTTCAGCATGAAGCGCTTGGCGGCCTGCCGCTTCTTCCCAAGCGGCAACGGCGTCATCCTTAGGACCATACATCTTATCCCCAATAAGCGGACAGCCGATATGCTTCATGTGGACGCGAATCTGATGCGTTCTGCCCGTCTCCAGCTTCAGCTTCACAGCAGCGGCGGCATCCCGAAAGCTCTCCGCCGTATCATAGTGCGTTACGGATGCATACCCGTCCGGCGTCACGATACGCAGATGCGGTTCAAGCGGATCGCGGTCGATCGGCGCATCAACCGTACCCGCAAGCGGCTGTGGACAACCGTAGACATAAGCGCGATACCGCTTCGTCACTGTGCCGGCTTGCAACTGCTCCGATAACTGCTGATGGACATACGACGTCTTCGCAATGGCGACAAGTCCAGAGGTGTCCTCATCCAGCCGGTGAACAGGTCTGAATCTGACACGCTCGCCCTTCTCGCGCCAATGGTAGACCACGCCGTTCGCCAGTGTTCCTGTATAGTGGCCATGTGTCGGATGAACGACCACGCCAGCAGGTTTGTTGACGATCATCAAGTCCTCGTCCTCGAACACAATCCGGAGCTTCATCGGCTCTGGCAATATATCATCCGATTCCTCGCGCAGCATCCGAACGCGAATAACGTCGCCTTCTGACACGGTCGCCGTCGTATAGACGCGCTGCTCATTCACGGTAAGCCCATGGTCGGTCAGCTTCACCTGTGACAGCAGCTTCCGGGATACGCCAAGCTTGCGCTCCAGCACGGTGCGTACCTGCTTGCCGTCATCGCTCTGCTCGACCAGTACGATGAGCGGCTTATAATAGAGCTCCCCGAGCTCCTCGGATTGCATTTGCATCATTGCTTACCCGAATCCTTGCTCTTGCTCGTACGGAACACTTCCGCACTCCGTTCATATTCCATATCGGGAAGGCCAAGTCTCGCATTCGCAACCCGCGCAGCAGCGAAGAAGAAATCCGACAGCCGGTTCAAATAGGTCTGAACATCTTCGCTGACCGGATGCGAAGCTGCGAGCGCAAGCGTCACCACGCGACGCTCTGCTCTGCGGCATACCGTTCTGCATACATGCAGGCTAGCTGAAAGCGCGCTTCCCCCAGGCAAAATAAACTTAAGCAGCTCAGGCGCTTCCTCCGTATATTCATCGATCCATTCCTCGAGCCGCAAGGCTGGACCCGCGTCCAGCTTTAGCGGCGCGCCTTCCCTCGCATAGGCAAGATCGGCCCCGCAATCGAACAGCTCATGCTGAATAAGCGTCAATCGCTGGGCCAGTTCCGACAGCGCCTCATGCTTCGCCGCTTCCGCAGCGGCAACGCCTACGAAGCTGTTCAGCTCGTCAATCGTACCGTACGCTTCAACTCGCGCGTCGTCCTTGCGGACTCGTCCCCCGATTAAGGATGTCTGGCCCTTATCGCCAGTTCTCGTGTACAGCTTCATATTATCGCACCCTCCCAAGCCTCTCAATCTTCTGTTCCCACTATACCATAAATGAGCATCTTCGAGGCGCTCAGGCAGTATGTTCCTGCTGCACCAAACGAACTCTATAATCGCTATTTAGCCTATATCCATCTTTTTTGGCGTGCATAAGAATCGCAACAACGCTATTGGCGGTTATTACACTCTGAATAAGGTAAAGTGAGGACAATAGCAACACCTGAATTCGTAAGTTCCTCGATTAGCCTCAGCATTTCAAAATAACAATATTACGATTCGTATGCACAGCTCATTCAGCCCTCAAATGAACATCCAGAACAAACGAAAGCAGCAGGCCGGATGTTACTCCCTCCTACTGCTTCTGCTTCACATACAATCAGCATCCTATTATGAACGCTGTTGGTTCACTTTATAGACGAACTGCCCGATCCGGTCAAGCGCCTCGGTCAAGTTCGTTACCGAAGTTGCGTAGGAGCAGCGAAGATGACCTTCGCCGCCAAGACCGAATACATTCCCAGGCACGGCTGCAACGCTCGCTTCCTCCAACAGACGCTGAGCGAATTCTTCGCTCGTTAAGCCCGTCGATACAATCGACGGGAACGCGTAGAACGCGCCCTGAGGCTCATGGCAGTCGAGGCCGATATCGCGGAACCCTTTGACGACAAGTCTGCGGCGCTGGTTATACGCCTCGACCATCCGATCCTTCTCCTCCAGCCCGTGCTGCAGCGCTTCAAGCGCAGCATACTGCGCCATAATCGGAGCGCACATAACCGTGTATTGATGAATTTTCAACATCGCGGACAAAATATCGGAGTGCCCGCAAGCGTATCCCATCCGCCAACCGGTCATCGCGAACGCTTTGGAGAAGCCGCTGACGAGAATCGTCCGATCCTTCATGCCCGGCATCGCTGCGAAGCTTACGTGCTTCTCTCCGTAAGTCAGCTCGGCATAGATTTCATCGGAAATAACGATCAGATCTTTCTCCTCGACGAGCTTCGCAATCGGCAGCCAATCCTCATAAGTCATAATGCCGCCGGTCGGGTTGCTTGGATAACAGAGTATAAGTACTTTGGAGCGCGGCGTCAGTGCCGCACGAAGTGTCTCCGCCTTTAGCTTGAATTGATCCTCCGCGAACGTCTCAACGCCAACGGCCACACCGCCGCTAAGTGTCGTAATCGGAGAGTATGATATATAACAAGGCTCTGGAATCAATATTTCGTCGCCTGGCGAGATCAAAGCGCGCAATGCAAGATCAATCGCCTCGCTGCCGCCAACGGTAACGAGTATTTCATTCGCTGGATTGTATTCCACTGCGAATTGATCGTTCAAATATTGACCGATCGCTTCGCGAAGCTCCGGCATGCCGGCATTGGACGTATACTGCGTCTTGCCGATCTCCAGTGCATATACGGCTGCCTCGCGGACATGCCAAGGCGTTACAAAATCGGGCTCGCCAACCCCAAGCGTGATGACATCCTTGCGAGTGCTGACTAAATCAAAAAACCGACGGATACCCGACGGTTTAATGTCTCTCACATGAGGAGACAAATAATCAGCCATCGTATGACGCTGCACGGGGGTGGATGTTAACTTTTCTTCTCCTTTTATCATTACCATCACCCTTTGTTATGTTACGGCGAAACCATCAACCGATGGTCACCTTCGTGCTCCTCGAAGATAATGCCGTCCTGTTTATATTTTTTCAAAATGAAAAATGTTTTGGTCGATAACACCGCATCAATCGGCGATAATTTATTGGATACAAAAGAGGCGACCTCTTTCAAATTCTTGCCCTCTACCTCAACGCACAGATCATAAGCACCGCTCATGAGGTATACGGATTTCACTTCCGGGTACAGGTATATCCGCTCCGCTATGCCTTCGAATCCACGACCGCGTTCTGGCGTAATTTGAACCTCGATGAGCGCCGTCACTTTCTCGTCATCCACTTTGCTCCAGTTCACGACTGTCGCATACTTCACGATCACATGCTCTTTCTCGAGAAACGCGATGGCTTCCTTCACGTCCTCTACCGGCGCGGCCAGCATGGTGGCGATTAGTTCCGCATCTCTGCGCGCATCTTCCTTAAGCAACTCAAGCACTTTCAACTGTAGTTCGTTCATTCGTTAACTCCTTCCAGCACGCGTGCGATTATAAAGAACATTTTACAACGAATTTATTGTTCCTGCAAAAGAAAAAACGAAAGACCCCGAAGGGTCTTTGCAAAATACGACAGGCTATCGCCAAATTATTGATAATGCGGTTGCTGGAACTGGCTTTGTTGAATGGATGGCGTGTACATCGATTGCGACGTTTGGCCGCTCAATTTCTGCTGCAGGAACTGCTGCGTCTTCTGCTTTGTCTGTTGATATTCCTTCATCTGCTTATCGAGCTCTTGACGAAGCGCAGGCGAAGCAACGCTATACATATTCGCCTGCTGCATCGCTTGGAACACCTGACCCTGCATCGTAAGCGTGCTGTTCAGCAGCTTGGTGAATAGCTCCCGAATGTCTGGGCAAGACGCTTCAGTTGCAGCCGTCGCATATTCGCGCACGACTCGCTTCAGATCGGACAATACCGTATATGCCATGTCTTCGTCTGACAGAAACGGTTGATTTTGCTGCTGATACATAGATGAGCCCTCCTAAGAAATTTCTTTATCGTCTCGATTAAACAATTATTGAGGCTGGGTCGGCGCCAATTGCTGATGATGCGAGATCGCATGCAGAAGCGAATCGTAATGCTGTTGATGGGTCTGAACCAGCTGCGCGCATAGGCTGCGCAGCGCCGGAGTCGTTGCCATCGTAGCGACTTGGGCATTTTGCTTAATAAGCAAATCCTCGTTCGACATCGAATCGGCAATGTATTCAAGTTCTTTGGCCGTCATTGGTTGTAGCATCTTCCCACTCCTTCATGTTGGCATAACCTTAGTTCCTATCGTATTATTGGCAACAGCCGTCTCCTTTATGTACCCTCTCCAAGGTCAAATTTGCCGGAATGATGCAGATCAAATTTTACATTGATCTTTAGCTGATTCTGCCGCGGAATCCAGTCGCCTGCAGCCATCGTCTGCTTCCATTCTGCATTATGATAACGGTACATATGGTGCTCGAGCTGGTAAAGATCCATCCCTTTTTCCAATCCGAAAACATACGTTTGCTCTAGCTCTTTCTTGATGGATGCCTCGATTGAGCTTACGATTTCCTCTTTGCTAATCGGCTGATCCTGCTCGACGACGCTTCCGTTTAACCGAACCGACAGTTTAAAATCAGGATCGTTGCCGCCTTTTACAGCCGTCAGCTTATAACTCGTACCTCGCATAGCAATGGTCGCTTTGCCCACTGCTCCTTTTGCTTCCACCATAAACACCTTAAATACCGGATCAAGCCAGCGAAGACCGGCTGACTCCTTCTCGGGAAGAAAACCGATATATTTGCTTCTTTTCAATACGAACACGCCTTTGATTTCCTGCACCATGAGCGATTTCTTCCCTTTCAGCCAATCCGAGCCGTTAATGCCGATTACCGGGAGCGAAGTTGTCATAGCAGGCTCCTTAATCATCTGCACGGCGAGCTGCATTGCAAACGGTCTGATGAAGCTGCGCTGATCCTCATGAACGCTGGGCAAATAAAGAATGGTGTTCAAGGGCGATTGTTCGAACAACGCTTCCGTCGTAAACAACTCAATGAGGCTGGTTTTCGTACCGAATACAAGTGAGGTATATCGGGATGCGCGCTGCCTGTTTAATCCGTCCATAATATCTTCAAGTCTACTCATGGCGTTCTCATGAACGACGATCGACTTTAAATGCTCTAGATTAATTTCGGACTGAGCCCCTCTTTTCAAATTATTAATCGCCAGCAGGACCGAATTGCCCTTTCCCAAGCCAATCCATATTTGATCTTTAACGTCCGAGCTGCCCTCTACTTTAGCAACACCGGCAAACCTAATCATTTGAGCATACAGATGAAACTCGTTGTCAATAAATTCAACCCCCATCGCTGACACATAACTCTCGTCCTCCAGATTCACCTCATCCCAACAGCCTTGCAGCAACACAGCAGATAAGAGCAAGCAAATGGTCATAGCGAGTCTCGCAGCTCTGCTTACGGAAGGGCTCTTCATCGCCTGCCCCTCCTCTCGCTGCTCCTTACTTTCCACGGCAGTTGGAAGAGAGCCGTAAACCATTGCTTGAAGTTCGGCGGAGCAATTGGCGTCATGTAAGGCATGCCGAAAGACTCAAGCGAGCAGATATAGATGATAACCGCTAAGGTTCCTACCATGAAGCCAAACATGCCTAGTGCCGATGCAAGGATCAACACCAAATAACGAATAATGCTCACTGTACCAGCCAAGGATTGGTTGACTAGAGTGAACGTCGACACCGCAGTAACCGCAGCGACGACGAGCATCGTTGGCGACGTCAGACCGGCCCTTATCGCGGCATCGCCGACGATCAATCCGCCGACGACGGACACCGTCTGGCCGACCGGCCTCGGCAACCGAACGCCTGCTTCGCGAAACAGCTCGAACATCGTCAGCATGAGGAACATTTCCATCGTTGATGAAAGCGGCAGCCCCATACGCGAGATCGTAATCGTCGCAAGAAGCTGAAATGGGATTTGATCCGTATTGAAGGAGCAGAGCGCAATCCAGAATGCCGGCAAGCAAATAGACAACACAAGTCCCATCAGTCGCAGCAGCCGCTCGAGCGTCACGAAGTAAAAGGGGAGATGCATATCCTCTGGCGACTTGATGAGCAGCAAGAAATTGCCTGGCGCGATGAGCGCCGCAGGCGATCCGTCGACGAGAATCGCTACTCGCCCGTTCATCATCGATTGGACGACATAATCGGGCCGCCCTACATAATCGACTAACGGGAAAAACGAGAACGGACGATCGGAAACGAGCTCCTCCAAATGTCCCGCTCCGTTCAACGACGGAATGTGAATATTCGCCAGTCGCTCCAGAGTCTCTCCGACGAGCTTCGTCTTTGCTCTGTCAGCCATATAGAGGATGGCTACCTCTGTCTGCGAATCCGTTCCAATCCTTATATATTGCACGTGCATTTGCGGGGTTCGGAGACGTTTGCGCACTAACGCCACATTCGTCGACAACTGCTCGATGAAGCCGTCGCGCGGTCCTTTGAGCGACAGCTCCATCGTGGATTCCTCAGGCGTTCTGCCCGGTTGGCTTCCGATGTTGTACTCGTAAAATTCCCGCAAACCTTCGAACAGTAATATAACGCTGCCGGAGAACAGGAAAGCGAAAAGATCGTCCGCCCCTTCGTCGGTATCCACTTTGCTGAACATGGCGCTTTTCTTATCGATTGGATGTTCGCGCACTTCCGCTTGCGAAAGGATGTATTTCGCCCAGTCATCAAGCTGTGGAATAAGTCCGAGCTGCATCTGTTGATGATCAATCATGCCGTCGCAATAATAAAGCGTAACATGTTGTGAATCATTGCCGCCTATCATAACGGTGTGTTCTATGATATCGTTGCATTTCTTAATGCTTTCTCGAAACTGCTCGTGGGTAATAGACGGCTCGCCTTCATGTTCACGGCCTCGCGGTCCTCTTACTTCCTTCTCGTTCGGATTCAACCTAACCGCTCCTCCTTCGCAGCCGACTCTCCTTTATCGCGTCCCCTCTTCAAGAACGACAGGAACCACAGCAGCAATACGACAACCGCAATTACGGCACCGGCGAACAAGAAATAATTTTGCACAAAAACATTGAAATTCAGCATATCTTTTAACGTAAAATGCGCCGCCGCCAAAAAAACAATGCCGATGACGACAGGAGCAATCCACTTGCGCTTTAAACGTCTGAACGGGCCGAATTCCGTTAGGATATATAGCGTTAATGACAATCGGATCAGCGCGCCAGACAACCATTGGAAGATGGCGAAGAAATCAACGTGCTCGAAGTATCTGCCGATGGATACAAGTCTCCATTGAGAGAATGCGGGAAAACGCATTTTAGCCGCTTCAACTGGCCCAAACTCTGCAATAGCCGCCGTCAACGGTCCGAACGTAAGCATCGCAAGGACAAGCGCAAGTATGACGAGATGCCAACGTTTCAGCTCACCTTTAATATGGTGTTGAATGAACAATAGAGCGAATAGCTCGCATGTTGCCGTCAACGAATAGAACGCTCCCTTCAGCACAGGCGAAAGACCATTTTCCAGCAATGGAAGCATGTAATGGTAGTCCTTGTGCGGTATATTAGCAGACATGACAAAATCGCCGAATATAACAACGAGAGGCAGTAATACACAGCTTACATAAGCGATTGTCCGCAGATTCGATAATGCGGCATACATCCCTAAACATAAGAACACGGCGCATACAATGATCGGCGGAGTCTTAGGCAAATAAGTTGTCGCCGTCCACGAGGACGTAATGACGAGTGTTTCGTAACCGGTAACCAAGAGCAGAACTAAGAACACGCTGATGATAGCATGCGAAATAAAAGCAGGTATCCGCTGCTTTAACCATTGGTCAATCGGCTCTTTGTTCATTTTTTTGAGCAAGCCATATAATGGAAACACCATCCATGGCAACGTTACGATTAGGGCAATCAGCACGCACATCCAGGCATCGCGCATTGCCGCGTTAAGCAGGAACGGAACGATAAGCACATGGTTGGCTAGTCCAACCGATAAACAAAATATGAATATAGCCGGCACTATGCCGAACGTCTTCGCTGTCATTGTCATTCACTTCCTTACAAGCAAATGATTCCCCAAAACCGTATTTCCATGCATCTCCGAGCATAAAAACAGACTGCCGTCAGGCTGCTTCCGCAGCTGTTCATGCAGTCTATTTCATTAAGGTACATGAATCGATTTGACATGGTCAAAATGGAGAAATATCGCGTCGCCGCTTGCCGTAACCAGCTCGATCATATTCTGGTCTATATCGCGAAGCACACCCGTCTTATTCGGATTATCCCCTAAGTCGAGGACGACAAACTCACCGATGAGCTTGCGAAGCTGTTGATCGAATGTGCGCGCGAGCGTGATCGGGGATGGCTTGAGCGGGAATTGCGCAGCCGTTAACGAGTACGGTGTAGCATGCGGCTCATAGGGAATCAAATACTTAAGATGCTGCAGCGAGACGATAACGGTATGATAGACCGGCGTATAGAACACGAAAAAATCGTTCATGACCGTCGTTACATATCCGTGAATGGACTTGCTTCCCGTTATATAGATTTCCGAGAACATTCCCTTCGAATTCATCAATATTTTACGATAGGATATCGGATCAGAATAAGAGTCGAATGGCAAATCAGGAACGACAATACTATCAATTCCTTGCTCCGAGACTCGCATTTGCTTCATATGAATGAGAGGAATATACATAAACTGCTTGCCGGTATACAGCACCAAAATATCTTGTCCAAAGTCCACTGCTCTTCCGCGAATGAGCTCTTGGTTTCCTGAAACGATCAGCTCAACGTTATGACCTAGCAGCGGTTTACAGTTTTTCAAGGCGAACAACCTCCTCTATTGCCCGAATATACAGGTTACTATATTTATATGAAAATGGATTGCGAGTGGTGCTAGATTATTATCTATTTATTTCATATGTTAATAGACTTAGTCTTCAGGCTCAGATGCGCAGTGACCGGACAACATGCCTATGAATAAGGTAATACGTACTGATGCCTAGCCGCCATGGCGGGGCATCATCCTGTGTGCCTTGGGGGCTGATTGCGTGATTACAGAAACATTGACTGTCCGTTCCATTACGATGAACGAATCCGATCTTTATGAGCTGCGACGGGACGGATGGAGCCGGTCATTCAAGCAAGCAAAGCTGCAGATTGGCGATAAGGTCCATACCGCGCAAATCGGACTTAGAGGCGGCCATACGCGCAATTATCCGAAGAAATCATTCGAAATTCGGGTCGATGACGGGATGACCTACCATTGGAACGCGGAGTATGACGACCCATCGATGATTCGAAATGCGTTGTCATTCGCTTTTTTTAATCAAATTCATGTTCCGGCTCCGAAAACAAAGCCAATATGGGTAACGATTAACGGCGTGCAAGAGGGCGTCTATCTGGAGATTGAAGCGGTGAACAGCCATTTTTTTGAGAAAAGGGATATTGGTTTTCGCTCGCTTATATATGCCGTACATGATCATGCCGATTTCGGTCTTATTGAGCCGGACAGCAAACAGAGGAAACCGTCGTTATTTGGCGGCTACGAGCTAGTTATGGACGCGGGAGATACGAAGAAGCGGCTTGTCTCGTTCATAAGGAATTTGAATCAACTGTCCGGTCATGAATTATTTGAATATCTTAATCGCCGTCTCGATATCAAGCAATATTTACGCTGGCTCGCTGGAGCTGTGTTAACGGGCAATTATGACGGCTTCGATCAGAACTACGCGCTTTATGAAACGCGTACCAGCAAGCGGTATCGGATTATTCCATGGGATTATGAAGGTACTTGGGGAAGAAACTGTTATGGCAAGGTGTGCGGCAACAATCTTGTTCGGCTGCAGGGCTATAATACGCTGACCGACACTTTGTTCACCTTCGAGGGCTGCCGCAGAAGCTACGGAGCCATCATGAAGAGACTGCTCGATGAACAATTTACGCATGAGAAGTTGGATCCGCTTATTGAGAAGATGCATCAGCGCCTGACACACGCTATTCGCAGCGATTATACGCGCAAAGCAAGCTACGACAGCTTCCTGTCGGAGCCTGAATTCATACGCGATTATATCGATGATCGGCGAGAAATGCTTCGCGAAGCGCTGCGGCAGTGGTACTAACGGATTAACATAGCTATCTCAGAAAATCAAAAAATACCCATGCTCAAATATCTTTCGCCCGTATCCGGGGCAATGCATAATACGCGCTTCCCGGCTCCAAGCTTCTTAGCGACCTGCATAGCCGCCCATACGGAAGCGCCTGCAGACGGACCGACAAGCAGACCTTCGCTAGATGCTAGCTTACGCATCGTCGATAAGGCATCATCATCGGATACTTGGATAATTTCATCATAAACAGATGTATTGAGAATACTCGGCACGAAACCTGGACTTGTGCCTACCAGCTTATGCGGTCCCGGCACGCCCCCCGATAGTACGGGAGAGCCCTGCGGCTCCACAACCGCGATATGCAGATGAGGCAGAAGCACCTTCAACGTCTCGCCTGTACCCGTTATCGTACCGCCTGTACCAGCGGTTGCTACGAAGGCATCGAGACGTCCTTCGGTCTGCTCCATAATTTCAAGCGCCGTTGTGCGTCTGTGCGCATCGGGATTTGCTTCGTTCTCGAATTGATTCGGTATGTAGCTGCCGGGCAATCCGGCATGCAGCTCTTCCGCCTTGCGTATCGCGCCCGGCATCCGCTCCGCTGCAGGAGTTAACACAACCTGAGCGCCGTAGGCCTGGAGCATCTTTATTCTCTCCACGCTCATATTGTCCGGCATAATCAGAATAAGCTTATAGCCCCTCGCTGCCGCGGTCATTGCGAGCCCAATACCGGTATTGCCACTTGTGGGCTCGATAATCGTATCGCCCGGCCGAATCAGATTTCGTTGCTCCGCATCCTCAATCAGTGAATATGCAGCCCGATCCTTCACGCTGCCGCTCGGATTGAAGCGCTCCAGCTTCACGCACACCTCTGCGCTGCCTTCCTCGACAATTCTCTGCAGCGCGACAACAGGCGTATTGCCGATCAATTGTGTAATATCAGAAACGATTCTTGGCATTCGTTCATTCCTCCCTACTTATAATGTTTTTTTGCAGAAATGGCCGCATAAACCACCATCCTGCGATCGGTACGACACCAACCCCGAACATCAGCCACGTAACGGCTCTTGGCGAATCGTTAAGCGGCAGCACAATTAAGTACATCGACAACCCGATCAAGCGGCCAATCACGAGTCCAGCTTCCCTTAGAACAATAAATTCCTCGCGCTCGCGCGCACTCTCTTCCGATTGCCCGATCAAGTCGAATACACGTGTTGTCATCGGAATGATGTACAACGGTATAAACAAGGACGTGCCGATCCCGAACATTAGCAGCGTCATGTATGATACTTTCCAGAACAAAGGCAAGATAACTGCGGCAATCATAACGGCACCGACCAGCATCGCTAGCTTGTGATTTTTTTTGCTCAGCTTTTTACCGATAAGCCAGAAGCTCACTAAGGCAACCAAAGACGTAATCAGCGAGTACGATCCGAGCTTGCTCTCGTTCTTCGTAGCAATGAAGACCGTAAGTCCCACAAGAAACATAAATACACCCTCGCGAACGCCTTGTGCTGCAATTGCAGGGAACATGCGCCGCCATGGGTTTCCTTTGGTCATCAATTGCTGAATGCCATGCTTCCAATTGTATGTGCCTTGACCATGCTTCTTCTTTAGCCAGAAGCTAAGTACGACGCTTATAGCGAAGATGACGAGTGAAATCGTAAAAATAAGTCGATATCCTTGCTCATCCTTCATTCTCGTAATCAAGAAGCCCGATACCCATGGCGCTACAATACCCGCCGCTGAGCCTAGCAGTCCTGCCCAGCCGTTGAATCGGTCGCGAGTATCCGGGTCGGTTACTTCGAAGTAGACGACGTTGAATGCCAGCCAGAACATGCCAAGCGACATGCCGCTTAACATGCCAAGGGGTAAGACATAGGTCTTGGCAGCCGTGCCTAACATTAGCACAACGCTGTAGAAGACACCCGACATTAAGATGCCAAGCCTCAGACTGTGCATCTTGTTGTGCTCTTTAACCCATTTCCCTGCGACCCAGAACGTTAATCCGCTAATGACGTATTGTCCTAAGGTGAACCAACCGATCACCATATAAGAACCGCCGCTTGCTTTCCATAAGTAGACGGGCACGAACGTCCCCGACAGCGCGTTAGCGATGCCAAACAACGCCTGCACGATGAGCAGAAGCGCGGCTTGACGATCCAATGATTTGGCCAAAACGATTCCTCCCGCATATCGGCGTCAGAATTACGTTTTGTAACATTCCCTTAAAGCGCTGGACGCATGCCCGTCCATATTTGCCATTGATTATTCCGGCTTAGCAAGCCGTTTAAGAAGCTGCTGACGATTAGATGGGCTTAGCATTGATGACGTGTGGAAGCATGACGGGCATACATACCATACAAGCTCAAGCGGAGCTGGCAATACGGGCTGTCCGAGTACAGGAGATACGGCCGGCTTGAATTGATCGCCGCCGATCGACTGCGTGCCTGCCTCCAGCATAAACTCTCTGCAGCTTGGACATTCCGGCACTTCATCCTGCTCGTCCGTAATTCGTTGCAGCGTGCTCTCTAGAGCAAGCGAAGATCGATCTGTATTTCTGTAGCCCTCGCCTTCCGCAAGCCAACGCTTATGGCCATGGTCATGGCTATCGGAGTCATCTTCCTCATCCTCCTGCCATTGATCGCTGCCCTCTTGCTCCTCTTCCTCTGCTTCTTCCTCTGTTTCTCCACCAAGCTCTATCGTACGATAGCTGCTCAGCTCATTGCCGCAATGCGGACAATGCTTCTCCGGGCCAAATTCCGGATCCCATGTAATTTCCGTCAAACACCATGGGCAAATAACTTCCTCGCTCATTGTTAGCGCTCCTTAATTGTTAATTAAATAAATGACGCCGAATACGAAAAATAAAATAGCTACAACGAGCAAAATACGCCACAAATATTTCATGAACTATGCCTCCAGCCGCTATATAACCGTAGCCCCGATCACATAAGAAAGGGAGATCGAGATGACCATGGCAATCATACCGACAGCTCGATTATCGTTTTGAATTTCATCGTCGATGCGAAACACTGGCGTTAGAAACTCGAACAAGAAGTACGCCGCCAGCAAAATAATAAATCCAAACGCGCCCCAAATAAGGCTCTGATACACCGAATCGTTCGCCTCGATGGAGAAGCGGAAAATATTGCAAATACCGAATATTTTGCCGCTGGTCGCCATTGCCACTGACACATTGCCCTTCTTGATCTCGCTCCAGCACCTGTACTTCGTCACCAGCTCGAATACAGACAAAAATACAATGAGCGATAGAACGGTAACCGATACATAAACGAGAGATGCGGCAAATTCATTGGTTAGCAGCTTGTCGACTTCATGTTCCATCCCTAATCCCTCCACCTGATGGCTAATTGGCTGGCTGTCGGGAGGCGAACGAAACGGTTATTTCAATTCTGCCACCGTAACGCCTGCGCCGCCCTCGCCATAATTGCCTAACCGGTAAGTCTTCACATGACTATGCTTGCGCAAATATTGCTGAATGCCCGTACGCAGCACGCCAGTACCTTTTCCGTGAATAATATAGACTTGGCCTAGACCCGATAAGAAAGATTCGTCCAGGAAGCGGTCAACTTCCATAATGGCTTCCTCTAGACTCTCTCCGCGAAGGTCCAGCTCCATTCTTACGTTTTCGTCGCGAGAACGTTTCAAACTTGCAGCTTGTTTCGGCTGCTGCTGCTTGACAGCAGCGGTCGTAGACTTCAGCAGCTCCATATCGTCAAGCGCTACCTTCATCTTTAATATGCCAAGTTGAACCGTCGCTTCTGAGCCATGTATCTCCGCTACGATACCTTTCTGGTTCAAGCTGTACACCATAACCTCATCGCCGGCTTCAATTTTAACCGGCTTGCTGCCAGCGCCTCCGGCTGCTCCGCCGCGTTTGGGCCTAAGCTGCTCAGGAGTGGCATCGTCGAGCTTGCGCCTTGCCTCGATCAGCTTATGCTCCTTAACCGATGCGCCCTCTTCAAGCGCCAGCTTGCGCAGATCGGAAATAATCTGCTCCGCCTCGCGCTTCGCTTTCGCGACCGCTTCTCGTGCCTCTTCATGCGCCTTCTGCAGCACTTTCTCCTTCTGCTCCTCGAACTTCAACCGCTCGGCCTCATGCTTCGCTTGCAGCGCCTCTACTTGTCTGCGCAGCGACTCTGCCGTCTGACGCTCCGTTTCGGCGCTGAGACGATTCTCCTCAAGCGAGGCAATCATGCTCTCCACGCGCTGATCGTCTTCGCTTACCTCGCCCCGTGCACGATCGATGATATCCGTCTGTAAACCCAGCCGCTCTGCAATGGCGAACGCGTTGCTTCGGCCCGGAACGCCAACGAGCAAGCGATAGGTAGGGCTAAGCGTAGCGACATCAAATTCCATGCTCGCGTTAATGATGCCTTTGCGATTGAAGGCATATGCTTTCAACTCGCTATAGTGAGTGGTTGCCACAATACGGCTTTCCTTCGCATGGATGTGTTCCAATATTGCAATAGCAAGCGCCGAGCCTTCTGCAGGATCGGTACCCGCGCCAAGCTCATCAAGCAGCACTAAGCTCTTCGAGGTCATCGACTTTAGAATACGTATGATGTTCGTCAGATGGCTTGAGAACGTACTAAGGCTTTGCTCGATGCTCTGCTCATCGCCGATATCGGCATAAATCGCATCAAATACGCATAGCTGGCTGCCTTCCTCCGCTGGTACGAACAAGCCTGACATCGCCATAAGGCTAAGCAGGCCGATCGTCTTCAACGAGACCGTTTTGCCGCCCGTATTCGGACCCGTTACGATAATCGCCGAATACTGATTCCCCAGCTCGACGTCGATCGGAACGACCTTGTCACTCGCCAGAAGCGGATGGCGTCCGCGCTTCAGCTTCAAGAAACCTCTATCATTCATTCGCGGCTGCGTCGCTTTCATTTCATGAGCCAGTCTTGCCTTAGCAAAGGCAAAGTCAAGCTGTGCGAGCAGCTCCTGATTAATAAGCAGGTCTTCCACATGATCGGCGGTGAGCGCCGTCAACTTTTGCAATATTTTCTCGATCTCCCGCAGCTCGCCCGCTTTGAGCTCGCGCAGCTTGTTGTTCATCGCAACAATCGCTTCCGGCTCGATAAACAGCGTTGCTCCAGACCCCGATTGGTCATGTACAATTCCGCCAAAGCTGGAGCGGTATTCCTGCTTAACCGGAATAACATAACGATCGTTGCGAAGCGTCACGATTGCGTCCTGCAGCATCTTTTGCACGGAAGAAGAGCGAATCATCTGCTCCATCTTCTCGCGTATGCGCGATTCTCCGGAACGGAGCTCGCGGCGAATCGACGCAAGCTCCGTGCTTGCGCTGTCCATCACTTCCGCTTGGTCGTCAATACAGTCGAAGATCGCATCCTCAAGCGGCTTATTCTCCGTTAATTGTTCCGCTTGGAATTGCAGCATCGGTATCGGGTGATCCTCGTGAATAACGCCGATATGCTTCTTCACACGGCGCCCGCCGCGCGATGTCGAAGCGATGTTCAGCAGTTCCTCGGGATTAAGCGTCCCGCCGATTCTTGCTCGGTGCAGCGGCGATGTAATATCGGTTATGCCGCCAAAAGGGGCGCTCCCCTTCAAGCGGTCAGCCGTATACGCTTCATCCGTCGCTTGCAGCATCGGTTTTACGGCCTCCAGATCGGATACCGGCTGTAACTGCTCCGCCGCGGCTTTGCCCAGCGAAGTAGCTGCATGATGCGTCAATTTATGTATGATTTTAGGAAATTCTAATGTCGTTAAAATTTTGGTGTCCAACCTTTAACACTCCTCTCGCCCTACTATTATAGCCGAACCGCGCGTTCGTTGCACGATATGATGCCCTTTCCATACATAAAAAACAAGCTAAGGGTCACAATAAAAACGAACATACTTAACCAACCCGGCTTTTGCTTCACAGAAGCTAAGAAGGATTGCTTCAAAAAATTTTAAGCGAATGCTTACGAAGCAAGTTTTTTGCTTCACAAAAAAACTTTAGGAGGATTCAAATATGAGTTTCATCGGTCATGTCGTGCGTTTCGTCGTGTCGGCTCTTGTGTTGATGGTTGTTGGCTTCATCGTTCCGCAATTCAGCGTCGGCGGCTTTTGGAGCGCATTGCTGCTCGCGCTTGTCATTGCGGCGCTCGGCTGGATTGTTGAAGGCATCTTCGGCAAGCGGGTTACGCCGTTCGGACGCGGTATCGTCGGCTTCATCGCCAGCGCAGCCGTCATCTGGCTTGCCCAGTTCATCGTAGGCGGAGTGACGGTTACTTGGCTTGGAGCGATCCTTGCCGCGCTTGTGATCGGCATTATCGACCTGTTCATACCGGTCAGCACGCCATATGAAGCAGGCCGCAGCAGAGATCGCGATTAACGACAGCTGATTAACTTTTAAGATACGCTAAGCCCTTGAGAGCGGATTGCGGCGATCAAGGGCTATTTTATGCGTTCATTCTGCCTCTGTTTTCGCAAAAAATCACATGAAATTCATAAGTTTGTCAAACACCTGTTGCAGCAACTGCTGCGATTATACGCTAAAATAAGGTGTACAAACATTTTCCAATTTGGAAGGGGAACTTTGAAATGAAAAAATGGCTGCTATTTGCTGCCGCATTGTGCCTAGTCGCTGTACTCGCTGCATGTGGAGCAAAATCGGATAATCAAGAGAATGCCGGCAACGGCGATGCAGTTGCTGCCGATTCCGGCGCTGCCAGCGCAGAGGTTGTTATCACAGCTGCGAACTGGGAGTTCGATCAGAAGGAATACAAAATAAAAGCGGGCGAAGCAACGAATATTACGCTCAAATCAACAGACGGCGTACATGGCGTTAAGATCGATAAAGTCGACAACATCGCAACAGGCCAAACCAAAACGGTTACGGTCGCAGAGCCTGGTACTTATGAAATGATCTGCAGCGTCCCTTGCGGCAACGGCCACAGACAGATGAAAGCAACGCTCGTTGTAGAATAACGCTATTCGCAGGCAGACTGGCACTCTTTTAGTTTGCAGCATAGCCTAATCAAGACCTGCCGGCAGGCAGGTCTTGATTGCTTTTACGGGCATAAACTAAAGTTATCAGCAAGCTTGCATTCACACGAATTATACTTCGCTGTGGGGCTGTGCGAACGGGGCAGAGCGCTATATCATTTTTACTTTAGTTATGTGTAAAAATTTCTAATGGCTTATCCTCTTCCCCTGCTGCACCGCCTCTGATAAGATGGTCACAACATAAATGATGATTGGAGGAATGGTGATGGGGGTATTAACTAATCGAGTCGCCATTATAAGCGGTGCAGGAACAGGACTTGGCCGCGCAGCATCTATATCGTTCGCGGCGGAAGGCGCTGAAGTCGTCCTTCTCGGACGCCGGGCGTCGAAGCTTGAGGAAACGGCGCAGCTCGTCAAGGAGCGTACCGGCAAGGACGCCTTGCTGCTGCAGACGGATGTCTCCGTTGATCACCAAGTCCAGCATTCTATCGAATTGATCTACGAGCAGTTCGGCCGCGTCGATATTTTATTGAATAATGCAGCCGTATTGGAGCCAGGAACGGTGCTTGAGCTCACATCGGAAGAATGGCAGAATCAAATCTCTGTGAATCTCACAGGTCCCTTCCTATTATCTAAAGCGACGCTGCCTTTCATGCGCAAAGCCAAATACGGCAGAATTATTAATATTACATCCGGCCTATCGTGGAATGGCGCAGGGGGCTATGCTGCATATAGCGCGGCCAAGGCAGGACTCGAGTCGCTTACGCGCACGCTCGCAGATGAAGAGCATGAGCACGGCATACTCGTCAATTTGTATAACCCAGGTACCCTGCGCACCGAGATGCACGCCACCGGCAAAGATCCGGCGATCGTCACTCCTGACCTGATCCGACTGGCTAGCTTGCCACCGGGCGGACCGACCGGCACCATTCTATCGTACGGCTAAAGGCTATGTTCTGACGACTACTAAAACCGCCGCGTGAGTTCCTTATTGGGATACGAATCCGGCGGTTTTTGCATACCGTACAGCGCGAACGATGCTGGTTCAATTCGACAAAATACCGTTACAACCGCTTGTCTGGCGAAATCCCGCGAATACATTCGACATTTTACCTGTGAAACGACTAGCCGCTAACCGACAAACGTTTGAGTGGATTTTGTCCAATGAAACAGACCTATTCAGCAGAAAAGTAACTTTTGAGTGGAAAACTTACAACCAAGACTCCTCATTCTGCTCCATTTCAATAACCCAGCTCTATTTGCCTGTACTAAATCCATTCACAAGCCTATGACTCGAACGAATCGTCTCATTTAATTGGATAAAGTCCATTCTAATACACTGTCATCTAGCATTATGCAATAATCCCCGAATTCGAATGCGACGGCTTCAACCGTTACTATCGAATCGGGGATTATTTTTATTCATAGGCTAGCTGCGTTCGATCAATTCGATCCATTCATTGTATTCCGTCTGCAGCTTCGAATACTCCTGCTTCAACTTCTGATGCTCTTCAACCAGACGGTCATGCTCCTGCAACAGCTGCTCGGCAGCGTGAGATGCTTCATCAAGCTCCATCACGAGTTGACCCGATTCGCCGTTCAGTTCATCCTTCCGACTGGATGCGGAGGCTACCTCCGACATCGCGCGGGCGAGCTCGTCGCGGAGCGATTCCTCCTCGGCTTCCTGCGCCTGCTTCTCGCGCACGAGCCGGTCAGCCTCGGCGGCGTTGCGCTGCGCTTGCTGGCGCTGCTCATCTAATTGCTCGTTCAGCTCGCTTAGGCGAGCATCCGCCGCCTCCAAATGCTGCGAAGCAATACGCTCGCGCGCCGCAGTCACTTCCAGCTGCTCCACGAGCTCAAGCTCGCGGTTGCCGATTTCCTCCAGCTCCTTGCGAATGGCCGCCTCGCTTGCAGCTGCATTCTGTGCTCGCTCCTGCAACGATTCCAGCTCGCTCTCGAGCCGTTCAAGCTTTGCTTCCAGCTCTCGCGTCTGCTTCTCGTAATCATGCCGCTGCTGATACAGCTGCTCCTCCGTCATCGCTTGAAGCTGTTCAAGCTTCTCACTGCTCTCCACTTGAAGCTGCATGTAGCGCTCGCCAGCTTCGGAGCTCGCTTGCTCCATACGCTGCTGGAATTCTACCTTCAGCTGGCTGTCACGAGCGTCCCGAGCCGAAAGCTCCTCGCGCATTGCTTGCAGCTCAGCCTCATGCTGCCCTGCCAGTCGTTCGGCGCTCTCCTCGAATTCAATCTGGGAAGCCAACTGCTGCTCCTCCAATTGCTCCTTGCTTCTTGCTTGCAGCTCCTCAAGCGCCTTATCCTTGTTTCTCCGTTCGTTTTCAAGCTCTGATTGCCATGCAAGACGCTGTTCGTCCAATTCGACCTTTGTCTGCTCGCGCAGCTCATTTAACTGCGCGAGTGCGGCCTCAGCAGCTTGTTCCAGCTCAATCTGCAGATTCATCTGCGTCTCTTCATGCTCACGAACCGCAGCATCCAATTTCTCTTTGTACTCCGCTTCAACAGCTGCCAAGCGAGTGTTTAGCAGTTCTACGGCTTCCCGCTGTTGCTGCTCGAGAGCCCCCGCATTCCGCTGAACAAGCTCCTCATTCTCAAGCTGCTGCTCCAGCAGCTCTTCTTCTAGCTGAACGCGCTGCTCTTCAAGCTGGCTCGCCTTGCCCGCAGCCTGCTGATACTGCTCGCTAACCGCTGCCAGCTGCTCCTCCGCAGCCTTGCTCTGCCTCTCAGCTTCGGCAAGCGTTAAGCGCTGCTCTTCAAGCTGGCTCTCCGTCTGACGCAACTGCGCAATCACATTTTCGCTTTTTGCTTGAAGCTCCGCAAGCTCAGCTCGCGTTTCCTCCAACTCACTATCACGCTCACCGCTTACCTGCTCCAGCTTGGCATACGATGCACGGAACGCCTCTTCCTGCTCCAGCGCTTGACCGATCTGCTCGTCTGCTAGCGCAATTCGCCGCTCCATCGCTTCCTTGTCCGCATCCCAGCCTTGCTGCAGCTCGGCTGCTTGCGCTTGAAGCCTTGCCCGCTCCTCCAGCCAGCCGTTCCGGCGGCGCTCAAGATCGGAGCGGAAAGTCTGCTCCGCTTGAGCGGCCTCATCCTTCAACGCTTGCTCCCTCTCGGCCGCTTGCTGCTCGCGTTCAGATGCGGCAGCAGCCGCCTCAGCCAGCCAACTTTGCTCCCGCTCGTCCCACTTGCCTTGCCATTGCTCTGCAAGCGCGGCTAGCTCTGCCGACTTCTCATTCACGATAGCGCCAAGCTGCTCTTCCTTGGCTAGCTCCAGCTCAAGCAACGCTTCCTCTTTCGCGCTAGCCAGCTTGCTCAGTTCCTCGTCCATCACGCGTTTGAACTCCGCTAATTCCTCGTCCTTAACCCGCTGTAGATCGGCAAGCTCCAATTCCTTAACGTGCTTAAGCTCCGCAAGCTCTTCATCCTTCGAACGAGCAAGCTCCGACAACTGCTCTTCCTTCTCGAAGCCGAGCGCGGCAAGCTTTGCTTCAACCTCAGACTGCAGCGCCGCAAGACTCGCTTCCTTCTCGCTTAACAGCTCCGACCAATGTCCGTCCTTAGCAGCGGCAAGCGCAGCAAGCTGCTCTTCTTTCTCTTGCAGCAGAGAAGCAAGGCGCCCCGCTTGCTCTTCCTTCAGCCTTGCAAGCTCCGCTTGCTGCGACTCGCCTGCTTCCTTCATCGATTGCTCATGCGCTTTCGTTTGCTCAGAGGCAAGCTCCATCATGCTTGCCATCTCGGCTTCAGCCGCAGCCTTCGCCTCTGCAAGCTGCTCCTGAGCCTGCTGCTTCAGCTCCGTAAGCTCCGCTTGTATCGTTGCCGCTTGTACGACTGACTGCTCCAATTGCTGCGTGGCAACAGCCAGCTTCGCTTCCTCCTCCAGCAATCTTGCATTGTCGCGGCGCAGACGGAACACTTCCTCCGTAATTTGCACCGCAGACAGAACCGCCAGCTTCGGCATATCGAGGCGCGGGTAACCCTTCGCCAGCTTCTTCATGCTCTCATCGATCGCGCTTGCGACTCGCTTCATGTATTCAACGTTTGTATGGCCTTTAAGTTTGTATTGGACTCCATATATATCAACTGTCACTACTGCTTGATCAACATCCATTTAGGCGAATCCTCCCATTATCCAAGTCGCTTCACATGAGGTTATTTATATCCGCGAAATACCGCTCCTAGGAGCGGATCTCATTGCGGATATAGGGTGCACGTATTGCTCCATAAAAAGATGGAAAATCCTTCTTCCTACAAGCAAATATGTGCATAATAAAGCCGCATCGAAGCTCACTAGGAACTATTTCGATGCGGCTTTAAAGGTTTCCTGCCTACTTGCGCAATTCCGCTGCAAAAGATTGTTCTAATTTCACAACAACCTGTTCATGCAGCGCCGATACCTCTTCATCGGTCAAAGTACGCTCGCCATGACGGTATACAAGCGACAGTGCAATGCTCTTCTTGCCCGCTCCGAGCTTCTCCCCAGTAAACACGTCGAACACCTTCACCGACTCCAGCAGTTCGCCCGCCGTCGACCACGCCGTCTCCGTCAAATCTCCCGCTGCAACGTCCTGCGATACGACAACTGCGATATCGCGTGAGATTGCCGGATAACGAGGAAGCGACTTATACACGATATCTGAGCTGGCCAGCTCGTAAAGTGTATCCAAGCCGATCTCAAGCACATACGTATCAGCTAGATCAGCATCCAGCTGAAGCGCCGGATGCAATTGGCCGACATACCCGATAATTTCCGAGCCTTTCGCAGTTGCGATGCGCACAGCTGCTGTGCGGCCAGGGTGGAAGTGCTCCGGCTGAGCCGCTTCATATGTTACGCTGCCCGATACGCCAAGCACCGAGAACACCGTTTCAAGAATACCCTTCGCATCATAAAAATCAACCGCGACCGCCTTCTGATTCCATTGCGATTCCGTACGGTTTCCTGTCAATAACGCAGCGAAGCGATGCTTCTCTTGCGGCAGATGCGTCAGCTGTTCTTCGTCGGTATGGAACACGCTGCCGATCTCGAACAGCGATGCCGATTCGTTCTTACGATTGCGGTTATACGCCGCTGTCTCCAGCAATTGCGCGATCAGCGTCGTCCGCAGCACGCTGCGCTCCTCGCTCATCGGCATCGACAAGCGAACGGCCTTCGCTCCGCCTGCTAAGCTTGGGAACAGCTTCGTCCGTTCAGGGCCCGTGAACGAGTAGCTTACGACCTCGTGCAAGCCTGCATCCGTCAGTCGCTTGCGCAGCTCGCGGCGAATCGCTTGCGGCTTCGTCAGCGCGCCTGGCGTAATGTCGCCGTGAATCGGCGTCGTTGGAATGTTATCGTAGCCGTAGAGACGCGCTACCTCTTCGATCAGATCGACAGCGCGGGTAATATCTCCGCGGCGGGTAGGCACTTGTACCGTGAATACGCCGGCATCCGAATATTCGTATGCGAAGTGAAGACGGCCGAATATCGTTTTCACTTCCAAGTCGGACAGCTCGGTACCAAGGTAACCGTTAATTTTGTCCAAAGACACTGCAACGGAAGACGGCGCAGTTGCTTTCGCTTGAACCTGAACGATTCCCTCCAGCACGAGGCCGCTTCCAAGCTCCGCCATTAGAGCCGCAGCGCGGTCGAGCGCCGGGATTACGCGGGCTGGATCAACTTCCTTCTCGAAGCGGATGCTCGATTCCGAGCGAAGACCAAGCTGGCGCGATGTCTTACGAATCGTTCCGCCGTCGAACTTCGCCGACTCCAGCAAAATATTAACCGTTTGCTCCGTAACTTCCGTACTCGCACCGCCCATAACGCCTGCAAGCGCAATCGGCTGCTTGCCGTCGGTAATAACGAGCATATGAGGCTCCAAACGACGCTCCTGGTCATCAAGCGTAACGAGCGTCTCTCCTTCACGGGCTAGACGTACATCAATGCGTCCGCCTGGAACGAGATCCGCGTCGAAAGCATGCAGCGGCTGGCCGTATTCGAGCATCACGAAGTTCGTTACGTCAACGATGTTGTTGATTGGTCGCACGCCAGCGGCCATCAGACGATTTTGCAGCCATAACGGGGATGGACCGATCTTAACGCCCTTAATATATCTTGCCGAATAATGCGAGCATAGATCGGCTTCGCTAATGCTAACCGCAACATGATTCTCGGTTTTGTCAGACGTATGGTTAACCGTCGTATCAGGCAAGCGAACCTCGCGTCCTGTAAGCGCGCCAATCTCATACGCAACGCCTAACATGCTTAGGCAATCCGAGCGATTCGGCGTCAGGTCGAGCTCCAGCACTTCGTCGTTAATGCCGAGCACGTCAGCGATTGGAGCGCCGATATGCGTTGATTCCGGCAGCACGAGAATGCCTTCCTGTTGATCCTTCGGCAGCAGCTTGTCGTTCAGACCGAGCTCTTTCGCTGAGCAGATCATGCCTTGCGACTCAACGCCGCGCAGCTTCGCCCGCTTGATTTTGAAATCGCCAGGGAGCACCGCTCCGATAACGGCCACAGGCACGCGTTGACCTGCATCGACGTTTTTGGCGCCGCAAACGATCTGAAGCTCCTCGCCCGTACCGACATCGACCTTACACACATTCAGCTTATCTGCGTCAGGATGCTTTTCTTTCGACTTCACGTAGCCGACAACAACACCGGTAACGCCTTTATTGCGGGATTCCACGCCGTCAATCTCGATACCGCCGCGTGTCATTTTCTCCGCCAGCTCTTCGGCTGTGAAGCCTGCAAGCTCGATATATTCATTCAACCATTTATAGGATACTTTCATAATTGGCTAGCTCCTCTCTCTTCGTCACATTCTCGCAAATTGGCTTAGGAAACGCAGATCGTTCGTATAGAAATGACGGATGTCGTCAATGCCGTACTTCAGCAGCGCGATACGTTCTACGCCCATGCCGAATGCGAAGCCGCTAACCTCTTCCGGATCATAGCCGCCCATTTCAAGCACGCGCGGATGCACCATGCCGCAGCCGAGAATTTCGAGCCAGCCCGTTTGCTTGCACATCCGGCAGCCGTTGCCGCCGCATTGCACGCAAGTAACGTCAACCTCGGCGCTTGGCTCAGTGAATGGGAAGAAGCTTGGACGAAGACGGATTTGCGCTTGCTCGCCGAACATTTGCTGTACGAATTGAAGCAATGTGCCCTTCAAGTCGCTCATGCGAATGTTGCGGCCGATGACCAGCCCCTCGATCTGATTGAATTGGAACGAGTGTGTCGCATCGTCGTCATCGCGGCGATATACTTTGCCCGGGCAAATAACCTTAATTGGCGCGCCATTGCTCGCCTTCATCGTACGAACTTGAACCGGCGACGTGTGCGTACGCATTAAGATATCGTCCGTAATGTAGAACGAATCCTGCATATCACGCGCTGGGTGATTTTTCGGCAGGTTAAGCGCCTCGAAGTTGAAATAATCGGTCTCAACCTCTGGTCCTTCAGCTATCGAATAGCCGAGGCCGATGAACACGTCCTCGATCTCTTGCGCGACTTTGTTAAGCGGATGCACCGAGCCTGTCGGCAGCGCTTTGCCTGGCAAAGTGACGTCGATCGTCTCCGCGCGAAGACGGTTATTCGTCTCCTCCTGTTGGAACGCTTCTTGCTTCTGCTCGATTACGGTTTCAATAGCAGCACGGACATCATTGCCGACTTGACCGATAATCGGACGCTCCTCGGCGCTTAGTCCGCCCATGCCGCGCAAAATTTCCGTCAACGCGCCTTTCTTGCCCAAGTACTTGACGCGCAAGTCGTTCAGCTGCTGCGGATTTTGCACTTGCTCAAGCTCCGCAAGCGCCTCTACGCGCAGTCCTTCCAATCTTTCCTTCATCGTTATCGCCTCCGTAAGTGTACTTCCAACCAGCCATATAGGCACAAAAAAAGGCCCTCTCTCCCCGAAGGGACGAAAGAACCGTGGTACCACCCTAATTCGGATCGCCTCCAAGACTAAACGTCAGGCAAACAATCCCTTAATCCCATAACGGCGGGAACCGGACACTCCCTACACGCGCGCTCTGCGTCACAACTCTTGACGTAAAGGCGTTTCAGGCGTCTGCTCAAGAGTGAACTTCGGCAGCCTAGTTTCACATAAACGCTCTCAATCTACGGCGTCTACTCCCTGTGCGAAAGCACTGCTTACTTATCTCTATCATCGCTTTCAATCCATATTAAACATTAATCTTTATTATATGCAATAAGGCGAGCGGTTGCAACCTCATTCGCAATCACGAATCGTCTGAAGCAAGCCGCTGCCATTACCGCTAGCTGTCAATTCGCATCATCATCTCTTCAAGCAGCCTGATACGGGCGAAGGAAGCGCGCAGCAGCCCGATGCCTATCTCCGGATACAGCCTGATTAGCCGCTCTACTTGATCGCCGGCAAGCTTAAGCACGCGCACCTCGCCAAGCAGCGACTGCGCCGTTACCGACGAAGCGGTGCCATCGAGCGCTGACGTTTCGCCGCACACATCGCCTGTTCCGAGCACGCCGATCGTCCCCTCCCAGCCTGCCGCGGAAACGCTTGTCAGCTCGACATTGCCTTCCACGATCACATACATCGCAGGGTTCGGTATGCCGCGCTGCAAGAGCGGCGCATCATCCGGGTACAGCTGCTCGACGGAAATATTCGCGATAAGTCCGAGCTCCTCCAGCGACAAGTCTGCAAAATAAGGGACCTGCCTCAAAAACACGACTTTATTCAAACGGGTCATCATCTGCTGGTCGCCCATATTCCCTTGTCCCCCCTCGACTGCTGTATTCGAAATCGCTGCGTGATCGGACTCACCGACCGGTAATGCACCGGATGCGATTTCCCGCCACCAGTCGTCTCGTGAGGTCAGCGCCGGTTCAAGCATCGCAATGGCGGTTTCATCATCATTCACTTCGCCATCTTCATCGCTCTCCTCGTGCGTACTCACCATAAGCTGAGAAAGCCTTCTATCCCCTATGCCCTCTGCGAGAACTTCCCAAGCATTGCTACGGATTTCTTCGTCGGGATTGTCTACCGCCCGCTTAATCGTATCAACGACCTGCTCATCGGCAAGCGCCGCGAGCACGCTCCACGCACCGTCGAAAATGAATGCACATACCTCTTTATAACGAAGCTCCGCGAGTGCCGCCAATTCCTCCTTACCCAGCTGCTTCAGGGCAATCGAGAATTTCGCGGCCACATTCAATTGGCTAATTCGAACGAGCACATCCTCAATCAATGTCGTTCGAACCTGCTCCTCAGGCAGCAGAACAGCCAAAGCCGATACCGTTGCTTTCCATCGCTTCGCTGACGCTTCCGGCAAGCTGGCCATCAGCGGCTCTATCGCTGCGCTTCCCATGTGTATGAAGCTCTGCGTCGTTGTCCTCAACATCTCTTGATCCATCAGCGGCAGCTTCTCTAGAAGCTTAGGGATGATCTCAATATAGCCAAGCTTCCCTAAACACTCGATGGCCGCGACACGTGATGCGGGATGCCCTTCCCAGACAAGCCTTTCCACCTTCGGAATGAACGTATGCAGCCCCAGCTCTGAAATAACCGGGCATAAGTATACGGACGTTTCGTCTCCTTGATCCAATATCCGGTCAATGACCTCGGAGCAAGCCTCGATGCTCGGCTCATTGTTGAAGCTGTACATTGCTTTGACCGCCTCGGCGACAACGCTCGGATGACGATCCAATAGCTTTTGCCTTAAAAAATAAAACGCATGATGCTCCAGATGCTTCATTCTCGCAATCTGACGGACTCCCTCCGCACGCATCTCGTCATCCGGATCTTCGAGGAAAGCGGCGACCTTCGCCATCGCGACGAGATCCGCATTCTCTAGATTCATCGCTCTGACCGCGGCAACGCGAATTCGCGGACTCGGATCGTCCATCATCGCAAGCAGTTCCTCCGCATCTCGCGGATCCTGCATCCTGCCAATAAGCTGAAGCGCAATTTCTCTAGCTGTATCGTCCTTATGTTGCAGCAAGCGTCGCACTTCCGTCATAGCGGCAGAGTTCCCGACAAATTCTTCGAAGGATTCAGCAAAATCCTGTTCGCCGATCGACTGCACGCTATTCACAAGCTCGTTCATATAGTGTCGTCTTCCGAGCCACGCCAGTACGAACAGCAGCAGCGCTACGCCAAATCCGACAATGGATAAAGCCGTCCATGACAAGCGTAAACCCGAATGCAGGAACAATAGCCCCGCTCCGATCAGAATGCCAGCCGATGCCGCAATGCCTTGCGCCGCATACCTGTAGCTGTCCCTTTGCGTGAGAGGAAGCGTTTTGAAAAACAACTGATACGCGGGCTCGGCCCAGTAATAATAGAGCAGATAGATTAGGATATAACCTCCGGATATGAAAGGCAGCGCTGCCGCGCCGCCGATAAAGATGGAGGCCGCCGCGAATGAAATAATGTTGACGGCGGCTATCGCCGTCAGCATTTTACTTGCGCCGAATCTCGCCATCAGCTTCCCCGATACGATCTGCAATAGGAAAGCGAGTATGTACAGCACCATCGTAATCATGCCGAAGTAACGGCTGAACGATTGCTCATCCGGATAGGAGTCCTTTGTGACAATGAGAAGCTCGTATTCAATCAAGAAATACAGAGCTGGCATAAGCGACATGATTAATATAACTATTAATAGGAAAGGTGAACGCAATGCATGCTTGAACACCGTTCCGGTTGAAACCATCTCTTCTTCTTCCCGATCGGACTCAATCTTAAGCGACAATGGAACGAGATATTGGGTGATGACTTTATTGTAATTGCCCCAGGAGACCAGAAGAAACACGGCGCCAACGGCATAAATTACGGCAGGACCGAACACAAGGCTGATCAATTGTGCAAGCAAACCGGCAGTAATACCGCCAAGTGTGGTCGCTCCGATGAATACCGGCATCAGTCGCTTCGCCTGCTGGGTTGAACATAGATCGACAGCCAGCCCCCATAACAGAATCGTTTGCTGTCTGACGACAAAGTTGGACAAGATGAACATCACAGGATAAAACCATTTGAATTCAACGCCAAAGCTCTCAAAGCTCATTAAAATGATAGAGTTGACTACGACGATGCCAATCATTGTCCCGAACATAACCCGCATGAGCTGCGGCTTCGAAAGCTTCCCCGCAAGCCACGACAGCAGCCATGCCTCGAGCGGCAATAGAATTGCTTCTATGACATAAACATAGGATAAATAATCGCTGCCGAACCTCTGATTGAACAGCGCCATAAACCCGTTATAATTCAGCGTTTCCGCTATGCCGCAAATGAAGAATACGGGAGCCATCATAAGCAGCTTACGGTAATCTTCCGGTCTTGAATTAATAGCGCGCAACAATTGTACTGCTTTCATAGCGATTAAACCGTATTCCGGCTGTCAATCTCCCGGATATCCTCTTCTTCATAATACGCCAAATATTCGTCTATTCTCGTAAATGGCACTCCTATTTTCGCGGTATGTTCATCATGTGCTAGTCTATCGGTTCGTAATTGTTCTACCGCCATTATAGTTGTTCCTCTCCTCTATGGTCTGATTATACCGCTAGTGTGCCATTCCAGCCTTCGACAGCGCCTCTTTGGTAATATTCATCGCACAAGTAGAAGTAGAGCTTCGCCGCTTTGTCGAAGCGGTTCACCTTAATGACTTCAATAAAGGTTTCCCTCGCATCAAAGAACCGCCCTTCTTGGCAGAGCGTAACGCCTCTCTCAAACATCGCTTTCGTTCGTTCTTTCAACGCGCGTACCGAGTCCGAATCGCCTTCGTATACGTCCACAAGCTCAAGAGGCTCATCCTTGCCATCAATTCTGACTCGGCCAAGCAACCGGTGACGGAACCTTTCCGGCGATCTCAGTTGATCAAAAAAAGTACGGGTAACGAGTATCGATGCGCCCATCGTATCGGACATGCGTTCCAACGTCGCCGTAATGTTGACGTCATCGGAGATCACGTTTCCTTCCATCCTCTGCTCCTCGCCTACAATGCCCAGCATGAGCGGGCCTTTGTGGATAGCCATGCCCATATCAACCGGCGAATGGCCGGATGCCAGCAAGCTGTCGTTAAACGAAGACAATTCTCTTCGGATCGCTACGGCTGCTCGAAGCGCGTCATCCGAACGGGCAGGGAATAGCGCCATAAAGCCTGCGCCTAAATATTTGCTAATAAGACCTTCCTCCTTGCGGACGAAAGGACTGAATCTTTTTAAGAATGAGTTCATAAAATCAAAGTTTTGCTTAGGCGTCAGCTGCTTGGACAATTGATTGAAGGAGCGAATGTTCGCAACCATAACCGCCATATTTTGCTGAACCTGATCCCCTAGATGGATGTCTGTAATGCCTTTCTTTCCTAGGTATTTGAAAAACTGCTGCGGAACAAAACGATGCGATGCTTCGCTGAACGATGTAATGTCCTTAATATAGGTGCGGATATGGAGCGCCATTCGATTGAACTGCTCGCCCAAATCGCCAACCTCATCCTGCGCGCGGATATGAACCTTAACGTCCCAGTTACCGTTCGCCATTTCCATAACGCTCCTGCGGAGCTTGCGCAGCGAAGAGAGCAAATAATAGGTAACAGCCAACACAAGCACGATTACGCCGATGCTGATATAGCCGATATTGCGCATGACGCTCATGTAGATCGTCTGATTAGCTTGGTACAACACATTCATGTCTCGGCCTGTCTCATAAATGCCTACAAGCTTGCCCGTGGAATCATAGATCGGACCAATCGCATACAACCACTTGCCCGTGGTGTCTTCCCATCTGCCGGATACGATCTCGCCCGTCTTGACGACCTGCTGGTCTGCCTCCTCGAGCTGGAATGGCTTGTACATATTGACGCCGTCATCGTCGTCCATCATGATGAACATTTCGCCATTCTCATATTTGTAAAGCGTACTGTACAGTCCTTTGCGATTCACCGCATCCTCGCTTTCGAACAAGAAGTTCATCTTCTTGCTGATCGCCTGATAATCCTCGTTCATATAATCCCTCGGCGAAGTTAGACGGTTAAGCTGATCGCCGTTAATAATGTTCTGTCCGTTGCGCGCCAAGAGCGAAAGCTGCCGCTGCATCTCGTCTTCCATCCGGGAAGAGAAGCTGTCATAGATGAAGTTCGACAGCAGCACCATGGCGATTACGAGAATCGGAACGATAGCGAATACTTGCTTGAAGAACAAAGAGATTCGGCGGTTAAGCAAGTGTATGTAGATCATCCGTACTAGAAGGCCGACCACGATTAAGAACAGAGCCCCAGCGGCCCAAGTCAGCCACCCCTGCCAAATCGACGAGCGGTTATAGGTGAGGTGACTAATCGCCTCAGTAGCCGTTTTGTCAGCGCTAATCGTAATAATTCGATCATCGAGTGCCATGCTCAGACCGCCGGCGGCATCGATCGTAACATCCATTATTTCAAGATTTTCGGCATCAGGAGCTAGGCTAGCGAGGTCAGCCTCGGCAATGTCCGTGCGCAAATCGCTGGAGTCCGCAGCTTTCATACTCGTAACGGCGTTCAAGAGTCTATCGATAAAATAAAGTCTGCCGTTCTCATGCAGCTGGAGCCGCTCGGGGAAATTTTTGCGGGTACGATCCATCGTATCAAGCGGGTACACCAGCTTCGTGCTGCCATCCTTCAGCACATTAAAGATCGCGCCGCGTTTAGATGAATAGAAGATTTGTCCCGGCTCGTATCCGACGATCTCGGACATATAACGATTCTTTTCCATTTCAAAACTAAATAGTTCTTCAGGAGCGCTATCCTTTGCGGATATTCGGTTAAGCGTAATTCGGCTCTGCTCATCAAGATAGAAATAAACCGAATCCCCACTGACCTGCACGCCTTTGATTTGGCCTACACGTTTATTCGTCCCGTCGCCTTTAAACGTATACAGCGTAGTGCCGACAGAGTCTCCCGGCAAGTATTGGATAATTTGCTCCTCTTGCACGTACAGGCCATACCCGTCCAACACCGTTTCAAGGACATACATCGTGCCATCAGGCGCTGTTACTACATCCGTATAATCATGTCGAGCGCTGCTGTCCAGACTTTGTTGTAATTGCTCCTTCATCTCGCCCTTGCCGTTAATGCGCGTCAATTCCTGCCTGGAATCGCCAATAACGTCCAAGCTTCCATCAGGCCCCGCTGACGCGCGCGACAAATAAGAGAGTGACGCTTCCTTCGTATATGGCAAAGCTTTGAACTGATCTATATTCGGATAGATCCAGAATCCAAGCCCTACAGCTATCAAGAGCAACAACACAATCCCCAAACCGGACTTTCGCATGCGCACCATCGCTTTCACTTGCATATTTTTTCTATTTCTATAGTACTACATGATACGTTATTTTACATCCTTTTCCTTGCGCGGAGAACATCGAATATTCCCGAATTTCGCAGGTTTATGTTGATGGGCTTAGCCGGCATATAGTACTATTAATAATAGTATAAAATGGGAGAAGCGATTTTCGAAAATAGTAGATTCGCTCTCGCGGAAAGGAACGTTATGGGACAACTCGTATGCGGCGGAGCAACGCTAAAATGCTCCTTCGGAGCCGCTCCTGGCATGCTGACCGTCTTGCCGCAGAACATGGTAATGACGTCAATGCCCATTGCCAACATTATGGACAACAAGCCTATGGTTAATATTCTCCCTTTCGGCATGTGCTCGTCGCTAGCCAATCCAACCGTTGCTTCGGCAACTGCCGCGGCATTAGGCGCATTGACCCCTATGCCCTGTATTCCGGTTACTGCCGCACCATGGGTGCCGGGATCTCCAACGGTGCTGATTGCCAATATGCCTGCCTTGAACAACTCTTCGAAGTGCATGTGCAATTGGGGCGGCGTCATTGAAGTTGTTAATCCCGGCCAAGTAACGATACAGGTGCCTTAGCTATGATTGAATCGATTCTTAAGCCAATTTTCAAACCGATCAAGAAATACGTAATGAAGCCGATTAAGCAAGCTCGCAAGCTGCCTAAGCTGCTGTTGAAATGGCTTCGCAAGTTTCTCGTCACGGCCATATTCGGCCCTCTCCGTTCGCTTAACAACTATGTCAAGCTGGGAAGCTATTATATTGCGAAGAAGCTGATTGCGCTTGTTCTCGTTCTGACGCTCATCATCGTTTATTTCGGGTTTATTAGTCCTCCGCCGTTGTTCAATAAGTGGTTCGGTAAGACGCCGGAGCTGTCGGCAACGGCCGCCGCGGACAAAGGGTTCACCGGTACGGCTTCTATCCTTGATCCGGAGGGCAATCTTCTGTTCGAGGGGCAATTAGCGGACGGCTTGTACACGGGCACGGGCAAGCTCTATTACCCGAACGGAAACTTGAAGTACAGCGGCGACTTCGACAAGGGCATGATGATGGGCCAAGGCGAGCTGTACAATGAAGATGGCGTGTTGCTCTATAAGGGACTGTTCGCTGCCGATCAGTACGCTGGCGCGGGCACGGCATTTTATCCAAGCGGAAAGCCATCCTATGTTGGGTTGTTCGCTGCAAGCCAGTACGAAGGCGCGGGAACGACGTATAAGGAAGACGGCACGGTCGTATATGCGGGCAACTTCATGAAAGGCGCCTATCAAGGGGATGGCAAGCTATATAGCGGACCTGAGAAGCTGCTGTACGAAGGGCTATTCAATAATGGCGTTTACGAAGGTGCAGGCAAACTCTATGACAGTAACGGAGTTCTCGCCTATGAAGGAAACTTCACGGCTGGCGAATTGACGGGACCGGGCAAGCAATATTTTGCAACCGGCTTCGTCAAATACGAAGGCGATTTCGTGAAGGGCGCTTATCACGGGACAGGAAGCTCCTTCAACGAAGCCGGCTCGCTCGTCTACGCAGGAGGTTTCGCTTCCGGCTTGCCGAACGGGATCGGCCAAGCCTACAACGCAAGCGGAGGCATTGTCTACGACGGCAAATTCGTCAATGGCAAATATGAGGGCGTAGGTTCGTTGTTCGACGTCGACGGCGCGCCGATCTACAAAGGGTTCTTCCGTTCCGGAGGCGTGTACGCGGAAGGCTTCATGAACCTATCGCTCGTGAAGCTGCAAGAGACATTAGGGGTGGCCGACCCGCCGCCGCCTGCCGAGACAATCCCGCCAGTCGAGGAAACACCGCCCGTTACGGACACGCCAGTAGAAGGCACCGTAGATGGCGAGCAGGTTGGAGACAATGGCGGCACTGGAACGCCTAGTACTGAAACTCCGACAGCAACGGATGAGCCATCAGACAGTTCCGGCACTCCTGCTGAGGAGACTGCTCCGGATAATGAAGTCCAAGCGCTTAGCGCCGGATCGAACAATGCGGAGACTGATGCATCACCTGCCGAAACAGATGTCACTACCGGCTTGATTGATGGTCTCGAGGAAGATATCCTTCCCATGTCGCTTACCTTCAGCTCCGCTCAGCTTTCATTCGTGCTTGAAGTCGATGCCGACAATCCGGAAGCCTATTATGTTCGCAAGTTGACGACATGGAACAGTATCGTAATGGAGCAAACCTATCAGCGGCTGCTGGATGCCAAAGCCGTCTCTTCGAAGGAGAAGCTGCCAAACGGCCGGACAAGCATTATGTTCAAATCCGGCAACGCCTTCCTGACCTTCCTCCTGAACAAGGACAAGCCGGTCAGACTTGAGATCAGCTACTATAACCCTGAGGAAGCGCAATAACCGCTTATTTGCCATAAAAGCATATCTCTAACGAGCCGAACCGAGAACGGACAAAATAGCTGCTTAAACGAACTCTCGACTGATTTCAGGGGGCTAATGGACAGAAACGACGCTAAGAAAGCATATTATTACCGTATTGATTAATTTAGTGCCTGTAACGATCTGTGATGTCCATTAGAAAATGAACAACCCGCAAAATGATCGCTAAGCGTTCGTATTGTCCATTAGAAAAAGATGCGATGCCCGATGAAATGTATTGAGAAAGTATGTGCAAAATCATATTCTCCCTATATTTTCAAAAAGAACTGCCTCTGGGGCAGTTCTTTTTGATTTATTATTCTGCTGTTTTTAACCAAAAACGATCAAGGTTCCGCCTTTACTCATTGACTCTTTCATACTTATAGATCACATCCATATTCATTACATACATATTTCCTTGTGAATCAATAGCTAATGAACGAGGGTATTCCAAATTTCCGTATTCAGGCGTCCCCACACTAACTTCCGACAAATAGTTCATGTCCCGATCAAATATTTGAATACGATGGTTATCCGAATCTACGATATATATATAATCATCCTTATCGATTGCTATCCCCCATGGAAAGGAAAACTGACCTTGCCCGCTTCCTTCTCCTTGCCAATTTCCGATAAACTCGCCATCCACACTATAGGCTATGACTTGATGGGTTTGACTGCAAACGCCGTATATCACATCCATTGAGTTCATAGCCATTTGATCGAATACGCACATTTCTTGTTTAGTTGGTCTTGAGATTTTTTTTTGAGCAGCAGTAATCCACTTATTAATTAATACGCCCTCAACACTATATCTCTGAATAGTTGCTAATCTATTATTGTGACTATTAATTAAGTAATTACCATTTGAATCTACTAATATCGATTCGCGATAGTCACTGCTACGATAATGACTTGCTTTTGATGTAACAAAGGACAATATTTCAGACCCGTCCGCTTTTATTTTGCATACTTTAGAATGATTACTACGGGGATCCTGAAAACTTACGAGTAAGTTTTCGCCGTCTTTATCTACATTAAGTCCAAATAAGGACTCTCTATATTCCGTATCATCTATATCTCCGAATAGCTTATAGGTATCTACTTTGCATATCAAATTGCCGTTCGTATCTAACTTAACCACTTTAGCGGCATTAGACATATTAACATAAATATGATCTTCCTTATCTAAAACTAACGATTTCAACAGGTCATATTCATCAATCTCATCTTCCGCTTTGCCTAAGTATGATAATAAATAGCCTTGCCGATCGAAAATAGATATACGATTTTTCGCGGTATCCGAAACCATCATATTGCCTTCTATTGTCTTGCAAATGGAGTGTGGAGATTTTGGATAGCGGATTGCGATTTCATTGTAACTCCCCCAAATAGAGAGGGCTATCGTGTCAATGAGATGTCCATCTAAATCGAATTTTTGGATGTCGTTGCGTTCCTTATCGATAACCCATACGTGTCCTTCGACATCTAAAGCAATTCCCGTTGGGCTTTTCAGTTCCCCGGATTCGGGCTTCTCGTAGAAGTCGTAAGTATCCGCGTCAAAAGGCTTTTCTTCTACACGTCCCCAATGCTTTAGTACATTCCAATTACGATCGAACTTTGAAACTCTACGATTTTTAGTATCCGTCACAAAAATATGTTTGGAATCTATCGCAATGCCAAAAGGACTAAGAAAGCCGGGACTGGATTTATCGCTCGTCAAATCCAATTTGCAATAGCTTCCATATTCGTCGATAAACCTTCCATTTTCAGTGAAGCGTTGTATGCGGTAATTGTAGGGATCCACCACATAGACTTGATTTTGATCATCCACAGCTACCCCTTGCGGATATTGGAACTCGCCAGCTGACACACCCTTCTTTCCCCATGATGTCAACCAATTTCCATTGCAATCAAATTTTTGGATTCTGTGGTTATTGGTATCGGATATATAGATATAATCGGATGAATCAATTGCGATTGCGGTTGGAAAATGAAACTCACCTTCTTTAATACCTTGTTTTCCCCACCGCCGAACCAGTCTGTTTTTACTATCATATTTAAGAATTTCATGTTCATTCGTATTTATGATATAACAATTTCCTAATGAATCGACAGCTATGCCGGATGGTGAATTAATAACTGGATCTGTTCTCCAACTTAGCCACTTACTTGTATATCGATATTTGAATGATGACGTTGCCATATACGTTCACCTCTATCGCGGAACTTGACAGTTATTGATACGAGCTATCCGTCTACTATGTTGCAAGACAATCTTATATTTGGAAAAAGCCTGACTTGCATAAAAAAAACTGCTTCCGCACGACAGACAAACGTTAATCTGACGATAAGAAGCAGCTTGTAATCTTTATTCCTCCGAAGCAGCCGCTTCGGCCATTGCATCCGTTAATTCGTTGTCTAGCTCGCCCTGCTGCGGAGCTGCGCCGAGGCTCTTGAACGCCCACCAGCGTACGGCAATAACCGATGCGGTAGACTCCATCTCGCCCTGCAGCTTCATGCCGATGCGGAACGTGCCTTTCTCGGGATAAACAATCGTTCCGAGCGATACGTTCGGAATGTCCGGCTCGAATTCCGTTCCCTTGAACACGTCGCTCTGCCCGTAATAGATCCGTTTCTGTGTAGCGTTCACATCGCCCGCCACAGAACGCTCCACTTCTTCCAGACCTACGACGACCGATACTTGACCTTCGCCAAGTCCATGGTTAATCTCGTCGGAGACGTAGTTCTTCTTGCCGCGCGAGAAGAAGAAACCTCCCGACTTGCCAATCGACTCCAGCAATACTTCCATCGTGCCGGTTGCAATCTCGTCATACAAGTGCTGCGGACGCGGGATGCCGAGTTTAAAGTCGAACTCATTGCGATCCGGATGATATTGAACATCCAAAGAAGGTTTGGCGCCATACTCCAAATCTTCCGTCTCCGCGCTTGCATAAAACTTATGCAGCGACGAAGCGCGCGACGTCTGGGAGAGCCTTTGCAGCAGAGAGGTGCTCTCGATGTATTCGCCGTAAGGAACGCGGTCGACCTTCTCGATCATATAAGTCGGTCCCATCTGAAGCAGGCTGATCTTCGCCAAGCAAATGCTTTGATCCGCCGAGCCCTCGACAGCCTCTTCCAGGCTGCGTTCATGCCAGTCCTTCAGAATGCGTTCCGCTACCGGCTCCTCCAGCACTTCAATCACATGTTTCGCATTGGAATCAAGTGGAATGACCGAATCACCGATCGTCAGCTTTGCAGCCGAATTTGGCACAGTAAGCGAAGCGGAACCTCCCGCTTCAAGCGGCGCCTTCACATGGAAGCTGACCGTATACTCCGTCTCCTGCGCATCTCCAGGTTCTGCGAACGATACGTTTTGCCCGTCATGGCCTACCGTAGTGAAGCCAACCGCATCATAGTCGTATTGGAAAGCAATGCGCGGCGTTTGGAGCGTCTTCTCAACGACGAGCTTAACCTCGACAACCTCGCCCGGATTAACATATTTCGGCATGCGCTGCGTAATACGAACGCCTACATCCTCATAAATCGTCGTCACGTTCTCAAGCAAACGAACGAATTCGAAGGAGGATGGCGCAGGCGCCTCTTCTACGATAAATAGGCGGTACGACTCCAGCACGCGATTATATTCGCTCACTTCATCGGAACGAATCGCCGAATTGCCAACGGAATGAACAGGCTCTTTGCCCTTCTCGTCATAAGCCACGCATAGATATACGTTTTTCTTATATTCATTGTTCGTGAAGCCTTCAATCATCGACAGCTTTAACGTTACCGGGGAAGGAATGACGAGCTCGCGGCCGATATAGTCGATCGCTACGCCCATCTCGACCGAAATCGTCTTGTCATCAACGGCGACGACCTGCATGCCCGACAATACGCCGCTTCCGTACAGCAGGCGGTTCAACAATCTTCTTTTGTCGTTAAAATACTTCTGCTCCGATTCAAAATCGCGCACCGTCAGCAGCTTGCCGTAAAAATACCGATTTCTCTCAAATGGATACAATCTCGATTTTTTCATCATTTCCCACTCCTTCACGAACTTCATCTATTATTCAAGCTCTGAATCCATCTCAAGGCGAGTATGTATGTCTATTCGCTTCTCCATCCCGACATCGACGATCAACGTATCGTTAGGCATCGTGCGGTTAGGGTTCAGCGACATGAGCGACGGCTCCGTTAGCACGGTGTTGATGCCAAGGTACGTATGAAGGTCCAAGTACATCCACGGCTGAAGCATCACAAGCTTCGCTTCCGTGTAGGCCGGCTTCTGCTCCTCAATTAACTGCTCAATGACAACGCGCTGTTTCTCGTTAGGTGCTTGCTCTGGCCGAAGCAGAACGGTGAAGGTGTAAGGATCGCCATCGTACAGCTTATCCGTAAGCTCCCTAAGCTCTGCATTGTCGCGCATGCCCTTCGTCTGGAAATATTCAATAATAAGTGGCGACTGTCCCGTGTAAATTTCGATCGTCTTCATTAGCCCCTGCCTTGTACCTCGATATCGGTACAGCTCCGGCGCGGCTTTGATGAATGCTTCCACCTGGCCATCGGTCCAATAGTCGTCAGTCTCCAGCCCAAGCCAGGACGACAGCCACCTGAGATGCTCGCCTGTCGCAAGCTCCGGATCGAGATAGTCAGACAAACCGTTAATTTCGCTCTCTACCTCGGAGAACAGTGTACCGAATAAAGATAAGTAACGCTCTAGAAAGTCGCGGCTAGCAGGGTCCTCCTGATATACCGCCGGCAAATACGATAAATACGTCTCACGGGGAAAATAAAGCCGCATCGTCTGGAGCAAAGGCGAATGCCTCTCCGTCCCGATCCATTCGATCTTAATCCACAAATACCGACCCTTGGCGCCAAAAAACAGCGAATCCTTCGGATTAATGACTGGCGGCGACCAATAAGGCGCAAGTGCGTTCAGCTTGTCCCGATACGATAATGACGCATCGGCCAGCCAATCGTCGACCTTGCGATACGCTCCGTTAATGAGACAGCTCTCCTCATTCAACGTGAAGTAGGACACTCTTAACTGCGTACCGTCGGGAATGAACGCATCAAGCGTCATTTTATGCCATACCGTATCGGCCTCCGCACTGTCGTAAGCGCGCGACAACCATACACCTTCAGGCACTCCAGTCTCTTCCATCGCCAGCGTCTGAGGCTGCAGATTAAGCATCGTCACAACGCCCTCGTCGCCGTTCAGAATGAACATGCGGTCTCTGCCGTCGATAAGCAATTGATCGGCTTTGCCTCGGAAGCTCGTAATTTTCCCTATCGGTTGACCGGCTGCATCAAGCCTGACGATAAATCGGTCATCCTCGCTTTCCTGATCCATCTGTCTCGAGTCGCCGATATAGAGCATACCTGAGCTATCGATACATAATCCCGCATAAGGGAGCGAGGGAAGATCTCTTTTCTCTGCTAGATTACCGCTGCTCATAAAGGCATACAGCTTAGCGAACAGCGTGTCGAAAATGTACAGCTTCCCGCTCGGTGACAGCGACATAAAGAAAGTTCGGTTCAAATGCTTTAGCTTAGCCCGCACGCGTTGCGTGAAGCTCGGATCGCTCCACACACCGGTCAATGCGCCGCTATGCGTGAACAGCATGACGCCCAGCTTGCCTCCCTCGGGCACCGCCGGCTCGTCCCCGCTCACATCGATCTCAAGCGGTGTCAGCACATAGATATAACGCTTATCCGAAGCTATCGCGATTGGATAAAGCGGCATGCCGTCCGCTTGCTGGCCGGCACGGGACCACAACGTCTGGCCCGTATCCGTATGATAAGCCGCAAGCGTTAAATCGCCAGATCGGTCGGCTGCAAACAGCAGGTCGCCGGAGGCTGCGAGCCTCGCATCGGCGCTGAATAAGCCATGTCCTTGCGTGAACAGCCGCTTATGGTCCGTGTTTCTGCGATCATAGATCCATAGATCGGCCCGTTCATCAAGCAAATACAACCGATCATGCTCGCCGATCGCTATCTCGCGAATCGTTCCCGTTCCATCTAGATCGCTTAGTTGCAGAACACCGGCAATCCCGTACTTATTATCTCTTCGCACACCGAAGCCTGCCGTGCGCGACTCCAAATTGTATGTGGTTCCGCGCCGCCAATCCTCCTCGCGATTAATCGAGAAATAAAGATCAAGTCCGTTCAGACTCATCCCCTCCTTTGCTGCCGTCCGCAGTACGACATCATAGATGCGTGCTGCTTATCAGCTCAATTTCATGACTGCCCGAGAATACAAGGCCATGAGGAGGCAGGATCAGATCGCCGCCCGCGCTCTTCTTCACATGGGCGCCTTCCGCATCCAGCCACAAATCTTGTATGAACAATACGCCATTGCTTCCGCTAAGCGCATTATATATATCACCTTTGTACACCGCTCTGCCGAATGTCCAGCCCGGTGAGCCATCGTCTCCGTCAAGCGGCCGCAGCAAGCGCTTCAGCTGCCCTACGAGCCGCTCGCCTTCATCGATGAACTGCGGTTCAACCACGACGACCGCATGAACGGTTACTTTGATATAAACGGGAGGAATGACATGAACCTCCGTCGTGATCAGCCTCCGCGAGTCGATATGCTTCCTTACCGTCTGCAAGAAACCGGCGCTTGGCGTCGGCGTCTCGCTTAAGCTGTAAGGCACAACGACCACCGATACTTGCCCGGCAGCGCGCTCTCTCGGATAATCGGCAAGTCCCGGTCTGTACAGCGGAATCGCCTGTACTCTGGCAACTGCCGCACCCGGAGTCTCGCGGGCGATCGTCTCGTAATCCTCATCGGTTACGGCGCGGAACGTACGCTTCAGCTCCGACTGCGCGCGCTGGAGCGTCTCTGCCAACGTCTCTGCCTCCGAGCCGCCCGCAGCATAGAATGGATTATTAACCTTAATTCCGTTTTCGGCTTGCACGTTGCATACCCATTCCGTTACAAGACCGGACTTCACGTTGCCTCGTTCGCCGCCGCCAAGCTCGCAGCCAATCAAACAAATATTTTCTTCCAAGCAAGACGCCGGAATTGCGCCGCGCTCACCGTTACCGAAATAGATTCGTCTTCCGACCGGATCATACACATAATGGAGATCGCTAGGTCCTGAATGATCGAAGTCGTCGACCCGCGTCCAGTCGAACCATTTCAATTCACCGGTAGCTTCGTTCTCTCCAACCTGCAGCTTAATGGAGTCCTTTTTCTTGCACGGGACGTCATATAAGTCGAATGATTGGCCGGGAAGCCCGTTGCTTCGGCCGACTAATCGCAGCATATCGAACTTCGGCATGCTTGCGATAATCCGAATCATTTGGCCTTCCTCTGGCATGACGCCGTTTGGACTGCCGCCGAAAAGAACTTCCAAGTAATCTTTACCTAGGCTTCGCTTCACCGAATACAGCTTAGAGCGCTGTCTCGACAAATTGTCAGCCATCGTGTCTGACGTTTCTTCTTCTTGCCAATAAGTCCATGAAAAATCGATATTTTGCACTTGTACTCTGATCTTGCCGAACACGGATAAGTAAGTATCGCTAACGATCGACGTCTGCAATCCACCATGGAAAGGCAAGTCGATCACCTCGCACAGCGTATCCCGTTGAATCGCGATCGTAGTATGCAGCATCAGCTGTCGGATGCGCGGAGGCATCTCATAGCCTGACTCTTCAAGCGTGCAGCATATCCAATAACGCGCACGATCGCTTGCCGGATGAACCGTAACCGCCCGCATTTGCGCTCCTACGCGGAACGTCATTTTACCGCTTAGCGTCAAATGAAGCGTTTCGTCGCGTACGATATCCAAAGGCAGCCAAGAAGTCGTCTCCGTTGATTGGTCATACCCGTATACTTTCCACGATAGTCTGGAGGAAGGCGTAATCATTGAAGCTGCAAGCAGCGGATCGAGCAGCTCCGAAGCATGCCTATCCTGACCTTCATTCCCCGGTTGCATAAGCTCTATGTTGAGTGTGACTTGCTCGCCGGAAGTAAGCTCACGATCGAACGATATGTATAATTTGGATGATTGCTTCGCATCGGCGCCGAACGCGTAATACACGACATCCGAATGAATATTGGAAGCTGTTACATCATTCGCTTCCCGCTCCGTTCTTGTCACGATCCGGTCAAGCGATAGAGGAACGAGCTTAACGGTTGTATCCGTCTCGAACATCTGGTCTTCCGCCATCAGCTTCGTTCCTCGCGGCAGCGTAGTCGGAACAGTCACGTTCGTGAACTGAATAAGCGCCTCAGCCGATTGCGTATCTGCCGGCGCAACGCCTAGCAGATCTAGAAACTTGCGACGGTTTTTGTCCGGAACACGGCTTATGAAATAACGCTGCATCTCGGTCAACCATGCAAATAATTCAAGGAAGGTCATGCCTGGATCATGCGCGTTCTCATCCGTCCATTCAGGAACGCGTTTCGGTATTAGTCGTCTGGAATGCTGGACGATCTCTGAGAAATTACGATCGTCCAGCGGTAATCTAGGCAGCATAGGATGCCTCCTTTCCTTGCAGCTTTAATTCAGATATTCATTAATGTGGGGCAGGGATAGCCGTAATCTGATGTTGTCCGTTAACGACGATGCCATGGATGACCTCTGCCATTCGCGCGGGATCCCATTCCGTGCGAACGCCATTCTCGATCTTGACCACATGCAAATACAATCGTTCTATGTAGAGCAGCGACCTTACCGAGTGCAGCAGTGAATGAAGCACCGAAATATGAAGCGCTTCGCCGATATTCCACCCTTGACCATCCGCATTGCCTGTAATGGAATCAAGGAAAGCATCCAGCTTTGCAGCGGAAGCCAGTTCCAGCGGCAACAGCTCATCCACCGATTCCGTCGCAACAGTGGCATGCACGGAGATTTCTAGATAAGCCGGCTCAATGACGCGAATCGCACCGCCAAGCGAGACCAGATTGGGTGCTTTACGAATAAGCTCTCGCTCTACCGTCTTCTTGAGCTCTGGAAATTGTGCCGTACCGGCAAGCCCTCCCGCAGGAAAAGCAACAATCGTCATAGCTCCTGGAGTTCGCTTAAGCAATGCGTCCCGATTGCTTAAGCACTTCACCTTAGCAATCTGCGGATACGCTTCACGGGCAATCCATTCGACGTCCTTCGTCGTAACTGCTCGTCCTCGGTGCTTAAGCTGCTGAGGTCCGCGAGCAACTACCTGCTCGATACGCTCCGCATCGCCGCCGCCAATGGATGGCGCGGGATTGCTTACACTTCGAATGAAAGCGATCGGAAGCTGCATACCCGTAATCTGGTCCGCGGCTACGTCACCGCCGGCCCCGGCAGTCGTCTTGAACCTAATCCTAACGGTCTCCGATTCCTGCGACGATGGCAAACGCCCATGCACGCTATCCCCGAATTGCAGCGTTCCTCCGGCATGATTCGTTACATAATGTCTATCGTCCGGCCCTGATTCGGCCAAAGAAGCAACTGCCTGCCAACGAACCCAGAAGCGCTGAATTCCACCTTCTCCGTCGCGTTGAGCAGCGTAAATCGATGATTCCGATTCCAGTAACCGCTCCTGCTCGAGCGTTGTATATCTTTCCACTTCATCTACCCATACCTCTTCGTCGATGAAAGCCGTTTGTGTCAGCTGTAAGAATCCATCAAGAGGAATCGCAAGCTCTCTCTCCTGACTGACCTGCTGCCTGGCCGTTACCGCATTCATGTCAATGCGGCTTGCAACCGGAAGCTGCGGATACGTTCCGTCCATGCAGCCGTCGCGATTAACCGCTCGCAGCCAATAACGCTCACGCCCGAACAAGCTTGCTTGTACCATCGTCTGCGGCCCAACCCATTGCAGCTCGCCGCTCGAAGTAAATCCGTCCGTACCGTCCGTCGTCTTCACAGGAAGCCAGACAAGCCTGCCGTTCTGAGAGCATAACGCTTCCCAATCCACCCAAGGCGGCTGATTGCGTCCAGCGAACGGACGATCTAGCTCAAATCGTGTCCGCAAAGGGCCTTTTGTCGGGGCCATATCGAATGAAGCATATACGGTCGGTTGCTTCGTTGCCGGCGGCTCGAACAGCTTGTAAGCTGCTCCTCCTGCTCTCGCCTCCTGCGTTCGATCCCTCACTTCGATATTACTTTTCGTATACAGACTCTCCGGCATGAATAATGCCTGCGAAGGCTGTGCGTAAGTAAATGAAGGCGAGGACAGCCACGGCGACATATATTCTATGACAGGCGCAATAATTGGATCGGTCTGCAGTACGCGCGCGCGCAACCAATAATCGTACGAGCCGTTGACGAACGTCTGCGCTATATCTTCAGGGCATTCGAATTCAACGGTGAACCTTCTCTCCTCCTGCTCCGGCAACTCCTCGAACAAGGCTCCGAACTGCTCGCTGCCGGGAAGCCGCGCCCAATTGACGCCATCCCAATATTCCCATTGCACTTTGCGAATATGAATTCTTGGCGGGTCCTTCTCTTCAAAATCATAGGTTCTCATGACCATTTTCCACTTGACCTCAGGATCTTGGGCCATACGAAGACGATTAGGCGACAGCTTAGCCCTGAAGCTTAGCTTTACGTGGCTCTTGCGCTTCGTGAACGCTTCCTCGCATGACAAGTAGAAGACCGAATAGGGCACGAAATGCTCGCCGAACGGATAGAAGCCGTCTGCAGGCACCTCTGTGTCATTGAAATACAAGGCGCTCGGCTTAATGCCTTCCGTATCTAGCCCTGCATCATGTACGGCGCGGATACGCAGCTTATCCATCTCGAGATGCTTCTCAAGAAGCGGCGAAGCCGCGTTCGGAAGCTGCTTCACCGTGCAACGAATCCAACGTCCTTTAATGCCTTGATACTCCGTTACTTCAAGTTCGCCTGCATGCTTCTTATACAAAACAATCGTATGGCCGACAGCAGTAGCCTCTTCGAACCGAACCCACTCGCCGCCCATCGGATACGTCCACTCCACAAGATCGGATGCAAGGGATGCAGCGAGCTCCGGTTCCGAATACCTTTTCTCCGAGTGATGCACGTTCAGGTAGAAGCGATTCGGACGATCGACCAGAAACAGGTCGTCATGCCGGATGTACATCGAATGCTCCTGCTCGCTCGCCTTATATTCGGTATCGAACAAGCGCACCTCCGGTACGATCCCGGCTTCCATGCTAGAACTGTACTTCTCGGCGGAAGTTACGATCCGATCCTTTGCCGGAAGGACGTTAATCCATTCCTGCAGCTTGGCAGGCGTTGCCAGCAGCGTCTTCTCCGTCTCGTACACCAACGGCTCACCGCCCGCTGGATTCGGAGCGGTAAGCGAGAGACCTGCCGGCAAATAGACAGGGTTCACGGCACCGTCGCTCAGCCCGAATACAACGGTCGCAAGTGACGGCCTGGGAGGCTGCAGCTTCACTTGAATCAAATCAAGGAAAGCGAGAAAATGGTTCAGAGGCGCTTGATTAAGCCGCTCCACCGTATCCTGCAGCATCTCTGCCGTTAAATAAGCAAGACCAGTTCCCGCGTCTGGATCTTCGGGCGAGAATCGCCATTCCGGCGTATAATGAGGAGCCATCTCTTTCATTCTAGCCATGAAAGAGGCAACATTGTTAGCATTAATGCTTGGCGGACGAAGGCCGCCGCCCGTTCTTCCTCCATGCTTCATCGCTTCGCTTCGCTCCCGTTATTTCGTGCCTTCCTCGAGATAAAAAGGATAGACCTGATTAAACAAATTGTTCGTTGACCGCACCGCATACGATACCGTCAGCTGCACACGCCCGGTATGCTGAGGATCAAGCTGCGCCTTCACCTCGATATCCTTCACCCTAGGCTCCCATATCCGAATCGCATCCGTAACTTCGCTTGATATGAGCCGCAATGACGTTTCGTCTGTCGTGCCGAAAACGAACTCCCGCAATCCGCAGCCGAAATCCGGCCGCATGAGCCGCTCCCCCTTCGAGGTGCGAATAATAATTCGAATCGCTTCCGCTATATCCTCCTCGGCATCGGCCATCAAAATGCGGCCTGTCGTGGCATCCACCTGCACAGGAAACTTCCATCCTTTTCCCAAAAAAGAAGCCGACATTCCAGCACTCCCCCTCTTCCGTATGAACTAAGCGGCTAATTAATCTTGACCATCGATCCCTTGAGCGTCAAAATGCCATTCGTTTTTACTTCCATCATCCCGTTCGATTGCAAAGTCAGCGAAGCGTCAGCCTCTACCTTTACCTGTGCTCCCTTGAGCGTCAGCGACTTCGTGCCCGTCATCGTTACATCGCCTTGCGAAGTCATCTCGAGCTTTGCCGTATCGCCGCTTTTTACCGTGACTTTGTTCGCCGTGCTGTCCAGAACGATCGATTGCTGCGTGTTCTGCATCGTAATCGACACCTTCTTGCCTTTGTCGTCCATTTCAATGCTATGGCCCTTGCTCGTCTTGATCGTAATGCTTCCGTCCGTACTGTTATCGTCGAAAATAATCTCGTGACCGCTTCTCGTCTTGATTTTGCGAACGTCGTTTTTCTCTTTGCCTGCCGGAGGCGCGGCCTTCTTGCTCCACAGCGTTCCGATGACTATCGGCTGATCGAGCCTGCCCATTAGGAAAGCGACCAGCACCTCGTCATTCACTTCGGGAATGAACAGAGTGCCCATTTCCTTGCCGCCCATCAAAGTCGCGATTCGAATCCAATCGGTCTGCAACTGGCCTTCCCGAAGCGGAAATCGAACCTTTACCCGCCCCAGTTTCTCAGGGTCATTGTTGTCGCTGACGATGGCGTTCAACACGCCGGATAATTGCTCGGAAGGCATAGAGCGCTGATGCGAATCAAAAAAGCCTGTAAAGTTCGAGCTCATATGGCATTCCCCTCCGTTTCAAAATGAACGACGTAGCCTTCCGCATCTATCCTGTGCGTCACCTTCGTCAATCTCGCAGTGTGATTAAGGTTCGATCCGCCTAACCCGTCGAACTTGATAAGCTCTCCCGGCTTTATCTCAGGGAAGCCCACGCAACTGCCATGTCCGCTTACAAGCTCGCGCGACAGTCTCTCAAGCATCGCCTTGGCAAGTGCGGTCGCCTCATCCTGCGAGGTTGCTTGCGTGTAGACGATTTCGACCTTCTTCGCGGAGAACTGCGCCGCTACGCTCGGTCCCGCTTTCTCCATCGTGCCGATTTTCGTTATCGTCTTCGCAGAAGCTTCGATCGGCTCCATTTTGTCCACATCGTAACCCCGCACCTTCACTTCCGCGACTTGGCTGGATGCATCTACCTGAAGCGTAAACCCCATCAGGTTTTGTCCGTATCTTAATGTAATGAGGGGATCTCCCGACGTCTTCGGTTTCTTAAAATAAAGCTTGGACGCCGTCACATAAAAATGACGGTCGTTGTCTATAGCGAGCGAACGAATGAAATGATAGTCGCTCACGCCGATCTGTTCGATCGTATTCTTCTTGACGGTCGTTACGTCAATATCGGTAGACAGTCCGTATTCGCCGGCAATCTGCTGAACGATATCGCTGTCCTTTGATTGCGACCACACTTTGGAATGCGACGACTTCATCATCAGGAAAGAACGGTCCATCGCGACAACGATGACCTTGGGGTTCATGCTCGAGCCATAATCGACGTTATAGCCGGTTATGATGCCGTCGAATACGAGCCCTTTTTTGTCCGCATAACCAAGCTTCACCTGAAGCAGCTTCCCTACGGCAATCGTCGTCCCTACCCATTGCATGACGTTGTCCTGCCATTTGAAGGCGTTCACGATGCAGAATCTGGCTACATCTGCTTGAGCATCGGTTGTCTGCTCCACATCGACCCATTCCAATGCCATATCTTGAAGTCTAATCAATTGTCCATCAATGAGGATATCGGCTTCCGGCGCATTAAAATCACCGTATTTGGTTTCTAGCGAATCAAAGGTGTTGGCCGGCATACGCTCACTCCAATCTTGGAATTGTTAGACTTTTACCAGCTGCAAGCATACGCGGGTTGTCAATGCCGTTAGCTTCGGCAATATGCCGCCATGCGCCTGGATCCTCATATTCCTCTGCTGCAATCGACCAAAGCTGATCGCCTAGCTTTATCGTCTTCCGCTTCGTGCGGTCAGCCGATTGCCGCGGAATTTCCTGGTATTGCTCCTTCATCGTTTGACTGCTCTTCAATGTCATATCGAGCGTCGCTCTTACCGGGACGCCCGTTTCCAGAAACATCGTATATCTTTGCGTAATGGAAATGACGACACCTTTGAAATCAAGCGAACCCCATACGAACCGGCAAGAAGGAGGCGCATGAAGATCAGAATCGACGTCCATCATGCCTACTATGGCGGAAGTAATTTCCCTAACGTCCGTGCCCTGCTCGTACGTATCGAAGAACAGATTAAGCGTCAAGGTAGAAGCATCGCCGCTGACAAATTGCGAGATAGGTCTTTGAAGACCGGGCACTTCGTTCTCCGAATATTGATTGCCTACCTCCAGTTCGTATTCCGTCGGATTGAACATCACGTCTATCGTTTGCGTCCGTTCATGCCAGTAGATCCAAAACTGCGCTTTGCTTAAAGCCATAATCCGCTTCCTCCGCTTCTACTCGTCTAAAACCCGCGCCTGCGCTGCTCGAGCTTCATCTTGCGCTCCAGCGCTTTGTATACTTGATCCGCAATCGCTTCGGGACGAAGCTGCGGAATTTTCATAATCATCTTTTGCAGCTTTTCGGGATCAAGCTCCTTCGGCGCTTCCACCTGAACATGACGCTCCGGCTCCTTCTGCGCCGCTTGCTTGCGTTGATGATGCGCAAGCTGCGGCATTGCTGTAGCCGAGGAGTATGTGCCCGGCGTGGCTGTTCCGCTCACTGCTCCGGCCGATGCCGCTGGACGAGCAGCGAAGCGCAACCGCAGAGGGCTTGGACCCGCAGCAGGCGTTGCAGCTGACCTTTGAGCTGCTTGCTGCGATTGGCTGCCCGATTGTGTAAGTGTAAGAGCTTGTTGTTCCGCCGCTTGCTTGCGCACCGCTTGCAGCGATAGCGGCACGAAATTGCTTCCGGCACGCTGCACAGTCACAGCAGCACTCTTCACAGATGAGAAGCTGTGGCTTGTCTGCGGAGCTGTTCTTTGCTGTATGTTGCGAATAAGACGATGTGTCGTACTTGTTTTAAGAGCAGCCATCGCCCCAGCGGACGTTGACTGCGAAGCTAAAGCTGCAGCCTTAGCTTGTCCGTTACGGACTTGCTCTGAGTGCCCTTGTACGTCTTCGTCAGATTTCACAACTGCGCTGCGTCTTCCGATCAAGTCGACTATCGGCGTCTTCAGCGCGGACGAAATGAAGTTGCCCGAACCTGCGCTCGTTTGCCTTGCCACCGTTGCGGCAACATTATTCGTCTTTTGGCCTTGCGGTTTCTTCTTCGCGCCAGCGCTCGTTCTCCGCTGGGCGCTAATGGAGTGATCAGGCTGAACGGTTTGTGTACCCGTAAGCCGTCTATGTATCGTCGCCGCCAGTGACAGTGACGCTTTGGGCGATTGATGAATCAGCTTAACGGTAGAAGGATAACCCGACTGCTTGCTTCCACGCGACAACTGCAGCGGAGTACTCCGTTGCGATGCTTCGCTTGTTGTTACTGGCACGGAAGCTATTGAAGATGTCACGTTATTCTGAACTCGCTGGTTAAGATCCTTAGGATGCTCTGAAGGCTTAGTTGTACTTGTCGAGATAACTTGTTTCCCAAGCGATTGCCGCAGCACCAATCGTACGTTCCCTTGTACGGCGGCTCCGTTCTTGATAACCGTCCCCTTCGCTCTGCTTGAAGGGCTTTGCTGCGGTTCATCGGCTGAATGCCGCCTACTAATACGAGAGCTAATAAGATAGGCTAACGAATTCGTGCGTACAACTGATTGCGGTTGCTGTCCCGCACTCGCAAGTGAAACATTTCTGCCAGCTCCACCATGGAGAGCGGCGTCTGTCTTAATCGAAGCTGTCGGCTGACCCGGCGATCGAGCAGCTTGCGGCTTGAAAGCTTCAGAAGCAGGGAGTGATCGTTGCAGGTCCGTTGCGGTAACTCTCGTCACACCTGCTTGTCCATTGGCTTCGGCCTTCGCTTCTTTCTCGCGATGTACGAGCCGCTTCGCAGCAATGACAGGCAAGCCTCGTTTACTTGGCTCTAACTGCGTTGCTGTTGATTGCGACTTAGCCTCGAACCATGTCTCGTGTTGCTTAAGCAGGCGCAACTGCCCCGGAAGCTGATTATACGTCACCGACATTACACCTCGGCTTGTCATCAGCTTTAGCTGGCCGACAGCTCGTTCGCTCCTTGGTTGCGGCACGGTTGACGTGCTCGCCGCTGCACCATTCGTTATACTAGCATCGCTGGCTACACCTGGCTTAGCACCCGTTGATCGCGTCTCAGGTTTGCTGACCTGCTCCGCTTCTTCCGGGCTGTTCTTCTTTGCCAAATGCTCCAGCTTCGCCGCCGGAACGGGTTTTCCTTTTCCCGACAACCTACCTTGAACAGCATTCGATGCCGAATTTGCATCGTCCAACTCTGCCTGCTCCGCTTGCTTCGCTCGCTCGGACGCCTTCGCCTCGCTCTGCTCCGCTTGCTTCGCTCGCTCGGACGCCTTCGCCTCACTCTGCTCCGCTTGCTTCGCTCGCTCGGACGCCTTCGCCTCACTCTGCTCCGCTTGCTTCGCCCGCTCGGACGTCTTCGCCTCACTCTGCTCCGCTTGCTTCGTCCGCTTAGACGTCTTCGCCTCGCTCTGCTCCGCTTTCTTCGCTCGCTCGGACGCCTTCGCCTCGCTCTGCTCCGCTTTCTTCACTCGCTCCGACGCCTTCGCCTCGCTCTGCTCCGCTTGCTTCGCCCTCTCGGACGCCTTCGCCTCGCTCTGCTCCGCTTGCTTCACTCGCTCCGACGCCTTCGCCTCACTCTGCTCCGCTTGCTTCGCTCGCTCGGACGACTTTGCCTCGCTCTGCTCCGCTTGCTTCGCCCGCTCGGACGCCTTCGCCTCGCTCTGCTCCGTCGAAACGTCTCGGGCTACGCGACTGAATTCGGCAGCATTCAGCTTTCCGTCTGAGCTGCGCAGCCGACCGCTCCTTGCATTCGTTAGTTGAAGTGGAGCAGCCTCACGGCCGCTTCTATAATCCAATACGGAGCTCTTCAACTTAACCCGCTCTTTCACGAGCGGCTTCTGTAGGTTTTCCAACCGGCGAACCGATTGAATCGTGATAGGTTCTTTGCTTCTAGCTTGAATCCATTTATGAAAATCCGTTCCCGCCTGCAGCTTACGTTCACTTGCTGTAATGCCCGGCGATTCGGCTTTCTTTCCAATTTGGGTAACTTGTATACTTTCCGTCTTTGTATGGACTGTGCTATTCAATCCGCCAGCACTGCTCGTACTGCTCGTACTACTCGTACTACTCGTACTTCTCGCACTGCCTTTACTACTCATACTGCCTGCACTACTCTTACTGCCCGTAAGGTCAGCAGCCTTTTCAGCTTTGTTAAGATCAGCTTGATCTCGCCCTTGCAAGATGACAGCAGGCTGAGTCACAGCAATTTCCCTAACCGTCCGATGTTCCTTAATGATGCGTTGTACGTCTCTATAAATGACGGTTTGCTTCTCTACAGTTAGTTTCTCACGTTCAATAACACGTTCTATTCGAGGCGCAGCGCTTGCCGCCGTATCCTTCTTCGGTTTCGGCTGCTTCGTCGTATCCTTCGGCGCAATGACCTGCACATGCACCCTCTGCTGTACGACCGATGGTTCGCCCAAACTGTTTTTTTTATGCGATAACGATAATCCGCCAAATTGGCTTTTACCTTGCTTTTGTTTGTACTTGTTTAAGATGCCTCCGGCAAAAGACTGAACCGATGTCGGTTGCTGCTTCGTATCGCTGGCCCGGTTCGTCGTCCTTTTCACTTCTGGCATCCTCCTTCTTTCATTCTGATTGCTAGACTCACTTGGTCCTAGTTAAATCCGCCATATAAGCCGGTATGAGCAATTTCGATAGACTCGAACGCTACGTCGCTCGTACTCGCATTAAGCTGCGGCCCCGACCATCTGACCGGATATCCGTCAAAAAAGCTCCATCGGCCAAACTCTTTTCCGTCGGCGTTTTGGAGCACAATTGCCCCCGTCTTGCGTGTAATCGGACCGTCGATCGAGCTCTCATACCAGTTCCACAGCACCGGAGACTTCGTAACGCCGCGGCGCAATACGAGATTCGGATACCGTACGCCTTTTGGCAGCTTATGAACGTACCCGTTCACGCCGCCCTCGCGGTATTCCTCGATTTCTGTCTCGGCTTCCAGTCCGGACACCTCGGTGAACCCGGCCACGAATACGCCGTCCAGCTCCACCCAGAAGTTAAAGCTGCTTGCCACCGTGAACAGCCGATCGTTTTCCTTGCCTTCCATCGCTGCCATAAAGTAAGCGTCACCTCTTTCCGAAGACGTCGAACACGTTCGGCTTGTCCGTATCCTCATTCATTTTCCGGTTAATTCTCGAAATTTCATCGCACCATCGGCGACGCTCTGCATGCTCCATATTCATAATCTCGTCATGCGACCAATGGAAATAATAGGCGACGAAGCCTACCTCCTCATATAACCGTTCAACCGGATAATTTAGGAGAGGGCCTCTGTTAAGGACAAAAAATCAACAGCCACCTCGAACTCGTGATCGCATTTCGGACATGCTGCCGCCACTTTTGGCGCTTCCAGATCGTTTATTTGGCGATACAGGTTCTGCAAATAAGCAAGATCGGCCGTGAACAGCTTCTCAACGAGCCTCGTATCGATATGTCTAAGGTCGCCCAACTTCGTTACTACCCTTGCCATCAGAATAACGGTCAAGTAGCTCGGATTGGCCTGTACACGCGGATCCTTCATCGGCAATATCTCGTCAGCTGCGGTTGCCAGCCTCATGACGCCGCGGCGGTGAAGGTTGCCATGCTCGTCGACATAGCCGCGCGGAAGCTCAAATTCGTATTCGGTTTGAAACGCCATCCTTCTATCACTCCAATACCATTATTGATGTATGCCTAAGGACTTGCTTTACACATCCTGTTGCATAATCTGCAACGGATTCGTCATCCTGCTCAACTTAAGACGAATGCCATTGCACATTTTGCAACTGATTGACCACTCTTCGCTCCGTATGTGCCACTTTCTCATTCATCTGTTGCACAATCGAGACAGTCGATTCATTATGGGTCACTCCAGCGCTAAATCCAAAGCACATGACCTCAATTACCGAGGTTACGTTTGCCTGTATTTCATACAGTCTGATCGTTCTAAATCGCCTGTTAAGTGACTTTTGAGTGGAAAACATACAGTCAAAAACGGCATTTTAGCCCCTAGTCACCCTTCTGTATCCATTTGATTGCACAAAATCCAAGCAAACTCTGAAATTTTCTCGTTTCTAGCCTTTTGATTGTATGAAATCCATTCAAAAAGCGAATCGATAGTCTCTAAGCTGCAACCAAGACATTCGAAAGCAAGCTCTAATCCCGATTCAATTGCAACTTCTGCAACGAGAGCCTCATTTGCTATCTCCCTGCTCCCTACAAAGTTTGACAGTTGCAAAAATAAAGCGGAAAACAAGAGAGGAGTAGCCGATAACCGCCTACTGCCGCCTCTTGTTCCGTTGCATCACGCGTGTATTAAGCCGTGCGCGTCAAGCCTTCATGCGCGAATTCCAGCAGCTCGATTGCTACTTCGTTGCCAAGACCGTTGAAGGTAGGCGCCGTGTACTTAACCGGCCATGCCTCGATAACGTTCCAGCTAGCCGTTTCTTCGCCTTCCTCGTCAACCGCGGTGATCGTAATCGTCTTACGCTCAACCGTGCCCTCGATGCATTCTTGAATCCATTCATACAGCTCCATCGATTCCGTAGCGCCCCATTTGAGCGTGATGTTGCCGTACTTCACCAAGCCTGGAAGCTTGCGCGGGGTAATAACCTCGTTGCCCTCGCGGTATTCAATAACGTCGAAAGTCGCTTCAAATCCGGAAACCTCGCTGAATCCGGCCTCTTCCAGACCTTCAATTTCAACAATAAATCTATAATTGCGATATGGATCAATACGATCTCCTGCCATGGTTATCCCCTTCCGTTATTCGATATGGAAGCTAAATGCAAATGCTATTCCTATTCCGAGCCAGTGCGTTGAGTAATGCGGAATACGACGAACTCTGCCGGTTTGACAGGCGCTACGCCGATTACGCAAACCAATCTGCCGTTGTCAATGTCGTCTTGCGTCATTGTCGAGCGGCCGATATTGATATAGAAAGCTTCGGACGGGCTCGTACCCGACAACGCGCCGTCACGCCATACGCGCATCAAGAAAGCTTCAATCGTCCGTTGTACGCGTGCCCATAGCTGCTCGGTATTCGGTTCAAATACGACCCAGTTGGAGCCGTTCTTAATCGAACTTTCGAGGAAGATGAACAAGCGACGAACGTTGATGTATTTCCAAAGCGTGTTCGACGAGCAAGTTCTTGCTCCCCATACGCGGATGCCTTGGCCCGTGAACGAACGGATCAAGTTAACGCCCGCAGGGTTAAGAATATCCTGTTCGCCGTTGTTGTATTGCACATCGATGCCGACTACGCCGCGAAGCGTTTCGTTGGCCGGAGCCTTCTGTACGCCGCGAGTGGAGTCGGAACGGGAGTATACCCCTGCAATCGTACCGGAAGGAGGGATGAAAATATTACGTTTGTCGAGCGGATCAAACACTTGAAGCCATGGATTGTACAATGCGCAGTAGCTCGAATCGAATAGATCGCGGTGAGCCAAAACGTCCTGTACCTTCGTCACTTCGCGCGGAAGATCGAGAATCGCGAACCTGCTGCCGAGCGACTCGCAATGTGCCACGAGCGACAATTGCACGTTCGGATCAGTTACGCCTGGAATCGCCATAATGCTGACAACGTCGTTATCGATGAACGCTTGGATACCCGTTCTCTTGCCCGGGCCAAAATCTTCGCCGATAAAGTCGCCTGCGGACAAGCTTGCAGCTGTACCGTCGCTGCCGCCGGAAAGCGTAATTTCATAAGAATCGGCATCTGCGCCAGCCAGTTGCTCGAACGGGGATACGCTGCCCTCGGAAACCGATTGAACAGCGATATGAACCAGCACAGAGCGGCCTGCCGCTTTCTCCACATAGTTAGGAGCTTCAGGATTAAGCGATACCTTCTCATACGTCTCAACTTCAGAGCCATAGCTTACCGAAAGCGTGAATTCAGCTGTGCTCAGCCATTTGGACGGCACAAGCGCCGTATCCACCACTTCGCCCTTCAGCGAATCAGCGAGCTCAATCACTTGATCATGAACGGATACGATGCGGCTGTATTGCTTCTCCGAACCGTTCGTGAATACGACCACATCGCCTGCATAGAAGCCGGCTGCGTTTTTCACGCGATAACGATTGCCATCAGCCGCCTCGAAGATAGGCGTCTTAGCTTTGCTTGCCGGAACGGCAACAAGGCGGAGCTGATTGCCCCATGCCCCTGGGTTTTTGGCGGAAACGGACAGTACAGCAGCTTGCTCGCTATTGGAAGCTGCAGCCGCATCCGAAGGTGCGACGCGTGCTATAAAGCAGCGGGAACCTCCGTTTGTGAAAAACTGATTAACCGCATAAGCCAGGTAACGATAAGAACCAAATGCATTCTCGGACAAATAAGAGCCGTAGACGCGCTGGAAATCTGCAGGGCTTGTAATAAGCTGCGGCAAGCCCTCGACAGGTCCGCGTGACGCAAGACCGATAAAGCCCGCCGTGCTTGTGCTCACTCCCTCGAGCGGCTTGGAGCCACTTTCAAATTCCTCCACGTAAACGCCTGGCGATAAGTACTCAGCCATGAATGATCTCCTCTCTGAATCTATTTATGTATTAGGTGACGTTCGGCTTCTATGGCCATAGTCAGCCCCAAGACCAAATTCATTCGGGAAAGGTGCAACTACAGCACAATGGTGCTTAGCTTCGCAACTTCCCCGGCCGTTGCTTGCAGTTCGGCAATAACGGCCTTCCCTCCGACCTTCACCGTTGCCTTAACGGCAAACTGCCCCGGCAACGAGCCTCGAAACGGCAGCAGCGCTGTCCCGTCCAGCCCGCTTCGCGTAACGATTGCAGGCATTAGCTGCGCGCCTCTTCGGAAGCTATGGGCAAGCGGACTTTCGAACCTAAGCACATCGCCCGGAAGCATCTCTGCGACTCGAAGGAGTTGTTCGTTCTCCATATCGCGCAGATGCAAGCATTCCCCTGCGAACGTCTTGCCCTTGAACGAACCCGCAGCTACCCTGCTGTCGCCAGCCTTCAGCCCGTCCTGGGCAACTCTTGCCCTGGCTGCAGCATCCTCTGTCGCATACGCTTCGATGTCAGCGTGCGGAATCGGCTTTCCTGCCTCATTCACAATTCTGACCCTTACAGCCGTTGCCGCCGCAGGATAAGCATAGCCAGACCCAGGCAATAACGGTACGGTCACGACAGGAGCAAGCGGAGGCAGCGCCGACAAGTCAATCTGTTCACTGTACGGAATGAACATCGGCGACTTGACAGTGAGCGTATAGACGCCCAGTGGGACATCTAGAAACAAATAAGTGCCGTCCGATTTGCGAACGGGCTTGCGGGCGATGCCCTCAAGCGATACTGTAATGCCGCCGGGCACTCTTCTCGTCCATACATCGACCGGAGAGACAACGAGCGGGCATCGCGTAATGAGCGTATCTCTGAGCTGCGACATTCCGCTAGCCACCGCCCTTCTCTTCGAGCACAATATGGCGCTCGACGACACGCGATACCGACTTCACGCGCGTGGAATCCAGCATGACCGGACCGACGCGATAGACAACCGACAGCTTATAAGGCAAATCTCCGAATTGCCACAGCTTAAGCAGCTCTTCGCTCTCCATGCTCACAAGCGACAGACGAATCGTCTCCGCGCTTTCGGCAAGCGATCCTTCGAGATAGGGGCTGCGGAGCACGGAATTGTCGTACAGCACCTGCATAGCTCGTCCTAATATGCGATGCTCGTCAAGCGATTTGGTCAAACGATCCGCATTCGAATGCGCTGTCATTAGAAAATAGAAATCTAGCGATTGCGGCGGATATTGCAACGTGCTTCCACGATCCTGCATGCCTGTGCGACGCGCTTCGCCATTTTCCTTCACGTTGAACAGAAATAACGACAAATTAAGATCGCCCGCATCACGCGGAGATGCAATGCCAATCAGATCGGTGCGCGGCACGGGGTCCGGCGTTAGATTGTCGCGCAGCAAACGAAGCATGCTTGCGCCCAAATCCGCGATAACTGTATAACCGGCCACTGCCATTCCCCTCTCTTTCCTTACACAGTGCCTACATAGGACTTTGGCCTATCTCGACTCCAAATCTATTATAGCTTTTCTGCCATTAATTGACTACGAAAAACTACTCATTTTATGTCAAAAAAACAGGCAATCTGATCTATCGGTCGCGATTCATATCCTAATTTCGCTAGATTTGGCGAAATTTCATACATACGGGTCGAATAAGCCCTTCACCACGATCTTGCCCATCTTGTGAAATTCCTGTCGGGAAGCTCTGATCATATGGCGCATCGCGATCGCGCTTTGTTCAGCAGCCGCCATGTAAGCAGCAGCAAGCACAATGTTCTTGATATGCCCGCCCGCAACATCCACTGCCGACGCAAGAAACGGAAAGTCGAGGTCGGAATCAAGCGGCGCCTCCGCAGGCAGCATAGAGCGGAACAGCCGCTCGCGCTCTGTGCTGTCCGGGAACGGGAACTTCACGATGACCCCCATTCGGCGCAGGAAAGCTTCGTCCATATTTTGCAGCAGATTCGTCGCTAGAATGGTTACGCCATTAAAAGATTCGATCCGCTGAAGCAGGAAAGCGGCCTCCATATTCGCATAACGGTCATTTGAATCCTTGACCTCCGTACGTTTGCCGAACAATGAATCTCCCTCGTCAAAAAAAAGAATAGACCCGCTGTTCTCTGCTTCTTCGAATAATTCGCGCAAGTTCTTCTCTGTCTCGCCGATATATTTGCTCACAACACGAGATAGATCGATTCGGTAGAGCTCAAGTCCCAGCTCGCGCGCGACAACCTCTGCAGCCATCGTTTTCCCCGTGCCTGGAGGCCCGGCGAACAGCAAAGCGAGTCCGCGTCCGTAAGGAAGCTTGCTCCCGAAGCCCCACCGATTAAGCACCGTTTCATTGAACTTATAGCGGTTGCATGCCTCTGTCAGCAGCGCCAGCGGCTCTTCCGGCAGCACGAGATCGCTCCAGGAACGGCTGGGCGCACGCTTCTCCGCAAGCTCGCTCAAGCGATGCTGAACCTGCGATCTTGAAGCCGCAGCGTAATCGTTAAGATCAGCACTGCTTCGTCCTTGCAAGGCGGCAATCAGGGCTGCCTGCCGCCTGGTTCCTTCTATCTGCCCAGCCGTGAAAGCATATTTATCCGCCAGTTGCTCATAGAGGGAAGGATCGTCCCAATCGGAGCTCCCAAGCTCCCATAACTTCAATCGTTGTTCGGCGTCAGGTACGGAAATAGTGAATGATAATAACGAGGCTTCCGCCGGCAGAGGAAGCTGTGCGCCGCGCCGTTCGCGCCGCGCCAGCCAGATGACGACAGGGAACGGCGATGCGCCCGCATATTCGACTATGGCCGCATCCAGGCTGCCTTTATAGGACTCAAGCAGCGTATCGCCGAGTATCCCTTCAGTAAGTCCGAGCATAGCGCCGGATATCAGCGCTTCGCGCACAATATGGCGAAGCTGCTCGCTTCGCTTATCCGCCTCGCCGTCCAGCTTATCCATTGCAACAACAAGCAGCGGCTGACCGGAAGCTTCCGCCACATGTCGTGCATGCAGCTTTTTGCCTGCTCCCGAAGGTCCGACTATCTGCATGAAAGGAAGCCTTGCCCCGCCATTGGCACGTTCTTGATTCACGGCAAGCTGCAGACTGACCTGCAGCCGCTCATCATACAGAAGTCCCGGCGCGGCCTGCTGCTCGTCATACTTCACGGCGACAGCCGCAATACGGCTATCCAACGCCTCCGTATGAAGCAGGAAGCTTACGACGCGGGGATCAAGACGCAGCGGAAGCTTTAAGGAGCTGCGCTCGCCGACAGTCTCGTTTTTTAGCAGAAACCGCCTAAGCGGAGAGGAGCCTGCCAAGTAAGCGCGCGCCGTGTCGCGCTCCTCCTCCGAATCGCATAACAAGCGCAGCGCAAGCATGGCCGTCGGCGCACGAAGCGTCACGTCATCGTTCAAATAGCCGAACCAGCTCTCGTATCTGATGTCGAGCTCCGGCGCTAAGCACAATAGGACACAGCGGCGCTCCCACACAGACAAGCCAAGCTGACGCGACAAGCGCGCAAGCGGGGAGTCGTCCGCATCTCCAGCGGCATCGCGCGCAGCTTCCCATTGCAATCGATATGCCCTGAACGCAGCAAGAGCATCGTCCTCCAGACGATGCTCCGTCTCCTCTAGCGTACGCTCGATATCGGATGGCGTTATCATTAACCCGCGCATCGAATAAGGAGCTTGTCCGTCAACCTCCTTGCTCTCGAAATCGGCCAGCAATAGCCGCATTCCTTGTTCGAGCAAGCCAAGCTCTTCATATATATCCTTCGAAACGGCTGCATAATTTGTCATATCCATCTCCGAGTTCCATAATGATCGCGCTATCTGCGCATTAGGCACAGTACGGCAATATCGTCAGACTGCGGAGCGCCGTCCGCGAACATGAATACATCCATCAGCAGCGCGTCGATAATCTCCGCGCTTGAATAACCTGAGGTTTGCAACAAAAACTGCTGCAGGCGATGAACCGTATATTGCTCTTGCAGCGCATTTTCCGCTTCCGTAATGCCGTCCGTATACACAATAAGTCGATCTCCTTTGTCGAGGCGAATCGTCTGATCGTGATAGACGAACTCCGGGAATGACCCTAGCGGAATGCCTTTGCGCAGCTTGATCGGTTGAACAGTACCATCCGCTTTCACGACATAAGGCGTACAATGTCCGCCATCGCTCAGCACAACATCACCGGTCGATATTTGCAGCACGCCGCATACGATCGTTGCGAATAGCTGCGCATTATCCGTACATAACTCGTCGTTCACCTTCTCCAGCAGCTCGCCGGGCGACAGCTTCGGATTCATCTTTCCTTTCAGCAAGGAAAGCGTCATCGCCATGAACAACGCGGCCGGAATCCCCTTATCGGAGACATCCCCCAGCGTGAAGAAAAGATGATCATCATCGATCTTGAAGAAATTATAGAAGTCGCCTCCTACCTCCTTCGCCGACTTAAGCAGCGCGCACACGTCGAACGGCTCATTGGCCGATGGCATCGTCGTCGGCAGGAAGCTAAGCTGAATGCTGCCGGCGATTTGCAGCTCGCTCTCGAGCCTCTCCGTAAGCGCGGTCGCCTGCTGCAGCTCGCTTACCGACTCCTCCAGCGCCTCGTACAACCTCGCGTTATCCAGCGCGAGCGCGAGCGGACCTGCCAGCTTCGCAAGCGCCTCGCGATCGTCATGGCTGAACGCTGCGCCGCCGCTTTTGCCGGCAGCCTGCAGAACGCCAAGCTTGCGTCCCCGCGCCGTCATCGGAATGCTGACGACATCCGCGCCTTGCAAAGTGCCGCCGTTCTCCTCGAAGAAGGCGGCCGCTTCTTCTGCGAATACGAGACGTCTTGCCGCTTCGTTCACCGCGCTTAGCAGCTCTGGCTTGTTCAGCGACGCATGCAGCTCGGCACTTAGATCAAACAGCGTTTCCGCCCGTTTCAGCTTCGCCGCTAGACGGCGGTTACGAACCAGCATATAAGCCGCTGCGCCAATGCCCGCCGCGCCGATTATCCATTCGAGTTGAGACAATTTTGTTACCGCCTTTCAAGCTCGCGCCAGCTTGCCATTACGCGCCTGCCTCGATTTTTTCTAGCGCTTCCTCGCGCGTAGCCGCTATTTCCAAGATTGTCGTAAAACCCGACATTTCGAACACATCGTATACCTGCTCGCCCAAGCATGCGCATACCATCTTCCCTTTCGAAGCCCGAAGCTTCTTCGCCGCTACGAGAACGACACGCAAACCTGCGCTGCTTATGTATTGAAGACTGCTGAAATCGAATATAAAGCTTTGCTTTCCTTCAGACAACAATTGCAAAAAAGCTTGCTCCGCCGCCGTCGCATTGTTCCCGTCCAATCTTCCTTCAAAAGGAAGAATCGTAACGCCATTCCATTCCGTTGCTGCTAGATTCATCATTCGTTACCCCCCGCTTGCTCTTATTCGTTATGACTTTCCATAGGCTGAAATTGCTTGCGCATCCGAAATCGGTTTATTCCCCCGGTATATTCATAGTGAATATCGTCCATTAACCGTTTTACGAAAAAAATGCCAAGGCCGCCGATCGGCCGGTCGTCGAGTTCCAGGTCGAGCAATGCGCTCGCATCCGAATTATCAAGCGGATTGAACGGTATGCCCCCGTCCTCAATCTTCACTTCGACGCTGCTGGGCGAGGCTTGGATGATGACAGCAATACTATGCTCCCCGCCTGACGGAAAGCCGTAGTTGACAATATTGACTACAAGTTCCTCGCATGCCAGAGACAAGTCAAGCACAGCGCGAGCCGTCCACCCTACATCGGCGCCGATCTCTTCCAAGCGCTCATTCAAACGCTCAAGCTCGTCCATTCGGTTCAAGAGCTTGATCTCGCGATCGATAGGATATTGCCGATCGTTCAACATCCATTCCCCCCACACTTCTATGAAGTCATATGCCAAAAGCACTATGCCGGAATTCGCCGATATTTTGTCTGTTATATCATTCTACGAAACTATCTCGAATCCTGCCGAAAGCGTCGAATAATGGCGTGGAGGACTTTCGACCCCGTTTGTCACTTTTCGACCTTACCATGCTGAAGCGCATAAATTGTCAATTGAACCCGATTTGCGAGATGAAGTTTTTGTAAAATATTTTTGAGGTGGTTTTTGACCGTATGTTCGGAGAGGGAAAGCGCCCCGGCGATCTCGCGATTGGAAGCGCCTGTTGCGACATGCTCAAGCACAACCTTCTCCCGATCGGTGAGCGGCGTTGTCATATCAGGCAACGGCTTAGCAGCCCCAGCAGCCGTCTTGCGCGATGAAATGGCCTGATCAACTGAGGGAGAGGGTTTGTCCATTCCCGTAAATTCTTGAAGCAGCCGGAACGCGAGCGCCTTGGACATCGGCGCTTCATCGACAGAGACAGCATGCAAATATTCCAGCCAAGAGGAAGGAGCAATGTTCTTGAGCAGATAGCCTTGCGCGCCGCGCTTAATCGCTTCGAAGAGGTGAGTAATATCGTCGGAAACCGTAACCATTATAATCTTAAGTGAGGGATGAAGCTGTTTAAGACGATAAGTCGCCTCAAGTCCGCCAATACCTGGCATATTGATGTCCATAAGAACAAGATCGGGATAGATGGCGGCTGCGAGCGTGAGCGCCTCTTCGCCGCTTGACGCCTCGCCGACGACCGTAAACGCGGGATCGCTTGACACAATCTCCCGCATTCCTTCGAGACCATGAGGATGGTCGTCAACAAGCATCACCCGGACCGCTGCTTCGATATCTGTCATTTTGTTGCCCCCTTGCCCCGTATCGTAACAATCATTCCATGCGAATAAGCAGGCGACACATCGAGCGACCAACGCATCGCTTCCGCTCTCGCCCGCATCATCTTCAAGCCGTACGTCCCTTGCTTGTCCAGCCCGTCGCTTGGCACTCCGATGCCATCATCCTCAATTTGACAATAAAAGGCGGCCTCATCGCCCGCCGTGCCGGCACTAAACGGAAGTTGTCCGCCTCGGACGATTACACGCTCTGCTCTCGCATGCTTCTGCACATTCATTAGCGCTTCGCGCATAATGGCAAGCAGTTCGACCTTTTGTTTCGGAGATAATACATCCTCATTCAACTTCCAATCGACTGACGACTGGATCCCGCTCGTTTGTTCCATCTCGGCAGTCAGATGATGAATGCTTTGCAGCCAAGGCTGCATGGCAGGCAATGGCGAATGATGCAGGCTCTCGACCTGCTGTCTGACATCGTCATATACACGCCGGACTGTCGTTTTTATTTCCTCGGCTGTGGCGAGCGCCTTCGGATCGGCAGTCTCGCGCTCCAGCCGGTCGAGCTTAACGGAAAGCATGAACAGCGATTGCGAGATGCCGTCATGCAGCTCGCGCGCAAGCTGCTCCCGCTCCTCGAAGGCGGCCTTCGCGACTCGCTCCCGATGAAGAGAATCCTGTGTTTGCTCCAGCTTCGCGAACAGACCGCGCAGCAATGTCAGCGTAACAACGAATACGAGCGCCGGAGCAAGAATATTACCCAGTTCCATCGAAACGTAGGGCAGCAAAACCGCATGGCGCACATACTCCCACAAGCCGATCGTAACCGTCGGTATCCATAATATCAGCCACTTCAGCCATTTATAAGACAACCTGCTCCCCCCTGTCTTAATCGTTACGGAATGGAATCGTCTCCACCGCTGTATGGCCGTCTATATCGGTAATGCGCAGTTCTGCTTCCCATGAACCCGGAGATGGCAGCTCAACCTTGCCAGCCATATATTCCGTCAGCTTGAAGCCAGGGAAGGAACTATCGTTATTCGTTTCCTTCGGCAACAGCTCCACGGTAATCGGCGCAAGATTCGGACGCTTCTGCGATGTGATCGACAAGCTGACAGCATCCGGCTCTCCCAGCTCCTCTGGCAGCCAGACCTTGAGCGACACCTCATTAGGACCAGGTCCGTTCGGCGTAATGTCCAATGTGTAATGAAGCTCTTCGCCCATTTTGTGATAATTAAGCGGCTCTGTATCAGGGGCCGGGCTGATATAAGTAAGTACGCCGACAATCAATAGAACGGCGAGCATCAATATGCCGTCCAGCTTAAGCAGCATGCCGCGAGGCATTTCCTTGCGCTTTGCGCGAACTCGCAGGAATGCTCCGACGACGACAACCGCAAGGACTAGGAGCGCTTTGGCCATAAGCAGCCACCCCCAGTTGCTGTATAGCAAATAGCGCCACGAAGGCAATAGGAACACCGTCATGATGATGCCTGTGACGGCTAGAAGAACGATCGTTATCCAAGCAACGGTAGTGAACCTAGCGGCGAACCGCCCAGCCTCCTTACGGTCCGAGAACCAATAGAGCAGGAGCAGCATAACGCCCCCTGCCCATATGGCCGAGCAGCTCAGATGAAGGAAGTTCATAATAAGGGCCAGCGCCGAATCGTCGAGCGCCAGCGTGTGTCCGCCGAAGCTCTCTGCGCCGAGCAGCAGCAGCGCCCATATCGCTTTAACAATTTCATTTTGCTTCAATATAGCGAAACCGAGAACAGCCAGCACTAGAAGCGCGATCCACGAGCGGCCGGCATTCGTCTCTGTAAAGACGCCGATGGCATCCACGCTTGTGCCGAGACTATTCATAAGGGCATTGAAGTGAATAAAGATGTACACAATGGCGGTGAGAAGCAGTGTTCTAACGGCAAGCAAGCTCCACTTGGCATGCAAACGCTGCGGATCGCTGCCAGATGCAAAAGGAAGCGCAACGGACCATAACATCGTCCCCGTTGCCGCCATCAAAGCGATATAATAGACCGCTCTAATGATATAAAGCAGCGATTGCCCTCCTGTCGCCCCGCCGGAATAACCTGACTCGGAATGCTGATGCGATGCATCAACGGACGCCGCGGCAGCTTGACCAGCCGGAAGCCATAATAATAGTGTGAAAATTAAAAGGGCAACAATTGCGAACAGGTAAAAAGCAGTCCTCGAGCTTCTCCCTGAGTTCCTATCATGTATGTTGTCGTGAGTGTGAATCATAATGTCGCTCTTGAACCATCCTTCCGTTACGCTTGTTATCACGTACAGTGTACTAAACGCAAATGAAAAGAACAATGAAACCGCCGCAGTGACACACAATGCTCACCTTTTGCAGCCCGATTGCAAGAGGGCGTATAAATTTAACTGAAATCGCCGATGCTCATAAATGATACCCATGGCGGTTGCCGTCCATTAACGGCGTAAGCTGACGCGGCTATGCTGCTAAACTTCGAATAAGGATGTGTGATTGGATGTCAGAAAAGCCTTATCAGCTCGCCCGCTTTGGCGAGCTGGCGGATGCGCTCGACTCGATTCGCAAGCTGGAACAAAAGCTTAGTGAGGATTACGGCTCAACGGTTGCGTTGGTTGCTTACGCCGAGACCGACCATTCAGACGGCAAGCGGCAAGCAGGGGAATAAGGGAATAACCGGCTAATGAGAGAGCTGCTCTCGTGTACGCCGGTTTTTTCGTTTCGGACTGCCCGTCTGTCTGAGTCTTAGTCTAAGTTCGATAATTGCAGTAACTTTAGGTGATTTGGACTGTCAACGTCATTTCCCAATGCCAATAATGGAGCAATGTTCTATCCCCTGCTAAACACCTGCACGATAATCCGGCCAATACGCCTCCTGTATTCTCGGGCAACCTCTGTCATTGCTCCAAACGTAGATCCATCCCGCCAGCTCTGGGCGATAAGCATCCCGCACCCATACCCGCTCGTAATCGTTGCGTTCCTCTATGCCGTAAAATTCCTCGAGCTCATCCATCGACGCAAGTCCCGCTCTATCGACGACGATCCACTGACCGCGTATAATACTATTGCGCTCCTTGGCATCTGCATCCCGAACGGCTGCCGGATACGAGCCGCAATCGACCAGCCGGCCGAACACATGTCCCGTTCTTGAAGCTTGTATGAAGCTTGCAACGACGTGATGATTGCTTTCGCCGGGAAGAAGCGTTCCATAAATAAATACTTGAATGCTCATAAATGCTGTTCACACCTGTCCGCACGAGTGTATTGCGTTTTTGATGCTATTATCATAAAGTTCAGTGATTGATACGACAAGCTGCAAATTAGCTAGCTCCATCCCATACTGGCAAGGAGGTTCATCAATAGTGGCTCATTCGCAACCTTATGGCGTATATGGCTACCGTTTCCAAGATTCGCCGCAGCTCCCGATCTACCAGTTGTTCGCAGTTGGACATCAGCAAATCAGTGATCCCGAGTATTCTTGGGACGGCATGAAGCGGATCGATGGACCGCTCTATTTACTCCAATATACGGTTTCGGGCTTCGGCCGATACCGTCTTGGCGATACAACCTATGAGATGGGCCCAGGCACGGCTTTCCTGGCCGAAATTCCGGGCGATCATCATTATTACCTGCCTCCCGAAAGCAACAGCTGGACATTCTATTTCGTACTCATTCGCCAAGCTAATCTGCAGCCGTTATGGCGAGAGCTTATCGATTCGATTGGTGTAACGCCTCAGCTTGAGGCCGGCAGTTCTGCCGTTCGAGCGCTGCAGAGGCTATATTCAGAAGCGCGTATGAACGGTATAAAGAACAGTTATCAGGCATCGTCGTTTGTTTATACGCTTATGATGGAGCTGCTGCAAACGAAACATAAATTTCAGAACGAGAGAGCCGCTTGGCCGAGCAGCATTCGTGATGCCGCCTTCCATATGGAATCTTCATTCGCACAGCCTGAGAGCTTGGACGAAATCGCCGCCGTTGTCGGCTTATCCAAATATTACTTTGCTCGGTTGTTTCTTCGGACGACCGGCATGTCGCCGATGGATTATGTCACGAAGCTGCGTATCGAGAAAGCAGTCGAACTGCTGCGCGGCTCGAAGCTGACGGTCGATGAAATCGCTCGAGAGGTCGGCTATGCGAACGGCAGCTACTTTAGCAAAGTGTTCCGCGGCAGAGTTGGTTTTCCGCCAGGAGACTTCAGACTGGCGAAGGAGCTTCCATCCATCGATAGACTTCGATTTGATTGAGCAATATTTTACATACGAACGCAATAAAATAGGCTAGCCACAGGCTAATGATTCGTTCTACGATATTGGCATAGAGCAATATTACGATAGAGAGGGCGATCATTGTGGTAATAAGCGCGAAGAAACATCATCAATATGCGGCAACGCCGCCGCTCGGCTGGAATAGCTGGGACTGCTACGGGGCTGCGGTTAGAGAAGAAGAAATTAGAGGCAATGCGGAATATATGGCCGAGCATCTGAAGCCATTCGGCTGGGAATATGTCGTCGTCGACATTCAATGGTACGAGCCCGGAGCGGTGTCTTCGCATTACCGCCAGTTCGTTCCGCTGGAAATGGACGAATATTCGCGGCTTATGCCTTCGGTTGAACGGTTCCCGTCTGCCGCTGGCGGACAAGGCTTCAAGCCGTTGGCTGATTACGTGCACAGCTTAGGCCTGAAGTTCGGCATCCATATCATGCGCGGCATTCCGCGCCAAGCGGCACATGCCGATACACCGGTGCTGGGAACGACGGCAACGGCCCGCCAGATCGCGCATCCGAACTCAATCTGCCCGTGGAACACCGATATGTACGGCGTTGATGCATCGAGAGACGGCGCTGCGGCGTACTACAATTCATTGTTCGACCTATACGCTTCTTGGGGCGTTGATTTCGTCAAAGTCGATGACATCGCCGCATCGCGGCTATACGGCATTCATTTGCCAGAGATCGAGCTAATCCGCTCGGCGATCGAGCAGTGCGGACGGCCGATGGTGCTCAGCCTCTCGCCAGGACCCGCGCCGCTAGAGCATGCGGAGGAGCTTGCCGCAAATGCTAATATGTGGCGGATGACCGACGATTACTGGGACATCTGGCATTTGCTCTACAATATGTTCGAGCGCTGCGAGAAATGGGCTCCGCATGTAGCGGAAGGACGCTGGCCGGACTGCGACATGCTTCCGCTCGGGCATCTCGGCATCCGATCGGTTGACGGAGGAGGTAGCGACCGCTGGACGAGATTCACGCGCGACGAGCAGGTCACGATGATGTCGCTTTGGTCGATCTTCCGTTCGCCGCTTATGTTCGGCGGCGAGCTTCGCGATAATGACGACTGGACACTGTCGCTCATTACGAACGAAGAAGTGCTGGAGCTGCATCGCAACAGCAGCGGAGCGCGGCAAGTATCGCGCGACGGTGATCGTATCGTATGGGCCTCGCAAGGCGAGAACGATACAACCTATGTCGCTTTGTTCAACGCAGGAGAAGCGTCGGACAATGTATCGGTCAGCTTGGAGCAGCTTGGTCTTTCTGCCCCCGTGCAGGGACGTGATCTGTGGAAGCGCGAGGACCTTGGAACGCTGGATCGGCTCTCCTTCCAGTTGCCACCTCACAGCTCGCTGCTGCTTAAGCTGAATTAATCGTAACATGTGCTTGCTGGCGTTACGGACTCCAGCGACACTTAACCGTCCACAAACGATCCTATTGCGGAGTTGCGGACTGAGGAGTCGTTAAATAGTCGATTTTCTGCAAAACTTGACCTTTTAGTCGCAGATAGTGTCTATACGATCCGTTACACTCCCAACTCGGCTTATAGATTGCAGTTAGCGTCACTACAGTCCGTAACAACATATTTGAGTATATAGACAGAAAGCAGCCTCACCTTTGAATGGCATCCCGTTTGTTAGACACGACTAACAATGGAGGTGCAGATCATTGGCGGCTGCTTTTTTTGCTTTGTCTCCTATTGCGGTGCGCGCAGAGCGATGCCGGCTACAAGCAAGGCACTGCTAATGCTTTGCGCGAATGCGGCTGCATGCGGGCCGTCGCCGTGCAGGCAGATCGTGCCGGCCTCGATGGGGATTTCATCGCCGCTTGCCGTATAGGCTTTGCCTTCGGTGGCCATCGAGACGGCCTGTCTGACGGCCGCTTCCGTGCTGGCCAGCAGCGCGCCCGGCTGGCTGCGCGGCGTTAATGTACCGTCCGCCAAGTACGTGCGGTCGGCGAATACTTCGGAGACAGCGCCAAGCCCTTGGCGCCTAGCCTCGTTAAGAAGCAGGCTGCCGGAGCCTCCGAAGATAAGCAGCCGTTTGTCAATATCGGCTGCGGCTTTCACAACGGCTGCAGCAATCTCTTGATCGCGTCCGGCCATGTGGTAGAGAGCGCCGTGCGGTTTTACATGGCTTAACCTTCCTCCAGCCGCTTGCACAAAGGCGGATAATGCCCCAACCTGATAAACGACGTAATCGTAAGCCTCGCTAGCGGTTATGCTCATCTCGCGTCGTCCGAAGCCGATCCGATCGGGCAAGCCCGGATGCGCGCCAATCGCAACACCTGCCGCCAGCGACTTCTCGGCAGCAAGGCGCATCGTATGAGGATCGCCTGCATGGAAGCCGCAGGCGATGTTAACGCTTGTAACATACCGAAGCAGCTCATCATCCTGGCCGAACGAATACGCGCCGAACCCTTCTCCGAAATCGCAGTTGAGATCGACGGCTTTGACGGCTGCCGACCCAGTCGTACTATCTAATCGATCGTTCATTGATGCATTCCTCTCCTGTTCCTATGGCAAGCGGCAGCGTATCGCAATTGCGAGCTGACGCAGCTCCAGCTCGCGGGCTATTGCCAGCCGCTGCGCCTCTTCAAGCGATACATGCCGGAAGCGAATCGTATCGCCGGGTTTGGCTTGGGCGAGCAGCGGCAGATCAACGCTGGCGACATGCGCAATCTTGGGGTAACCGCCGGTCGTCTGGCAATCGGCGGCTAGCACGATCGGGGCGCCGCCGGAAGGCACTTGGACGGCGCCGGGCGTTACGCCATGCGAGCTGAGCTCCGCATGGGCAGATCGTTCGAGAGGGCTGCCGTCCAAGCGGCAGCCCATACGGTCCGAGTCGGGAGCGACGCGGTAGCGCTCCCGATAAAACGCTGTTCGGGCAGCTTCGCTGAACTGCCCGAATTCGCTGCCCGGCATCGCGCGAAGCTCGATGCCGTCCTCATCGCTGCCGCCGCCATAGGCAAGCGGCTGCGCGAACCACGGCGCGGCCGCCCAGCAACCTGGGCGGGCGGCCAGCGCCGCGATCCATGCGGCTGCCCACCGCGAAGCGGCAGCCGCTCCAGCTGCGCCGCACGGCACGACGTCGCCGGCGGCAAGCCACCGCCCGCCGAGGCCGCCAAGCGCGGCGCGCGCATACGTGCTGCGGCTGCCCAGCACCTCGGGCACGCCGATGCCTCCGGCAACCGCGATATACGAGCGGCAGCCGCTCAGCGCACTTCCGAAGCGGAGCACGGCGCCGCTTCGCACGAAGACCGGCCGCCACATCGGCAGCTCTTCGCCGTCGATTGTCGGCGTCATATACGCGCCGCATACGGCGATCAGCATATCGTCCTGCGCCACCAGCTCCGGCCCGATAAGCGTCAGCTCAAGCGCCGCCGCATTCGCCTCATTGCCAACGAGCATATTGGCAAGCCGCAGCGAATAACTGTCTATCGCGCCTCCTGCCGGCAAGCCGATAGAACGATAGCCCGCCCTGCCTAAATCTTGTACCGTCGTATGTAAACCTGGCTTACTCACTCGAAAACCTGCATCTTCGGCTGCGCCAGTCGCAATATCGTGCAATCGTCCGTCGTTGCGATCTTCGCTCGGTGAATCAACGCCAGTCTGTTCATCCCTCCACGCCGCGTCCGTTACCGGCACAAATCGAACTGTATCTCCCGCCCGCAGCAAAGAAGGCTCGCTGCGCTGCTCATCGAATAGTTTCACTGGCGTGCGTCCGATCAATTGCCAACCTCCCGGCGACGCAAGCGGATAAACGCCCGTCTGCCCGCCTCCTATGCCAACCGAACCTGCCTCTACACGTAAGCGCGGGACAGCTTTGCGCGGCTGAACGAGCGACTCTGGCAATCCGATCAAATACGGAAAACCCGGCATGAAGCCAATCATCGCCACTTTATATTCGGCCTCGGCATGCCTCCTGCACATCTCATCCTCCGTCATTCCCGCATGTGCAGCCGCCTCGGCCAAATCCGGACCAAATTCGCCGCCGTAGCAGACTGGGATCTCAACTATTCTTGTGTTCACTGTTGAAACGCGCCATTCCCGGCTTATAATCTCCCGTAACCTCTGCTCGGCAAGCTGATACGGCAAAAGGTCCGTCAACCTGTTGTTCCATCCGGCAGCATCCGTCTCCCTTTCCTCCCGCCAGAGCAAATTCGGATCGTATGCCACCGTTACGCTCGTATAAGCAGGAACGATATCCAATATCCATGGTTCTCGGCTCGCACTCAACTGATAGGCAAGCGCAGCGAACTCTGTCCAATCCGCTTCAGCTCCAATCTCACTAGCTTCCAGGACAATCGCGCTGTCCCCCAGCGGATAGAAATGCAACCGTTCATCGTCCGACTTGACTTGCAGTCCAGCGAAATCCTTTTCAACCATGCCGCTCATCCTCCCGCCCGCCGCTCTTATACGGATACATCGATTTTGACATACCTTTTCGCCGTATAGCAACTGTTATTCCTATTACTCGCAAGCGGCTCCGCTTAGCTGTTTTGGTTAAACGCTTCCAAGTATGGTACACTCAAATGGAGTATTTTTCCTCATACTATGACGTTAAGTATTAGCTGCACAACCACTGAAGGAGGTCGTCTGCCCATGGCAAGCCAAACAGGAGCCATCGTACAGCAATCTTTGAATGTTTTAATGGGAGATCAGTCATTTCTGCCAAATTTGCAGGAGAAGGAACGTGAGCAAGCTTTCAAGTCGCTGGCCGCAATCCTATCCACTCCGAATAAAGTTCATAAAGCTTTTCTGAGAATTACGGTCGAAGACGGCAGCGTCGTCCGCATTCCGGCTTATCGCATTCAGCATAACGACACACTCGGCCCTTACAAAGGCGGTATCCGCTTCCATGAATCGGTGAACGAGGACGAGGTAACGAATCTCGCTGCACTTATGACGCTTAAGAACGCGCTTCACGAAGTTCCGTTCGGAGGCGGCAAAGGCGGCGTAGTCATTAACCCGCGGAAGTATTCCGTCAAAGAGCTGTATCTTATTTGCAAAAAATATGTCCAATACTTCAGCGATGTGCTTGGACCGGACAAAGACATTCCGGCACCCGATATGGGAACGGGCGAGCGCGAGATGGATTGGATGATGGCCGAATACAAGAGCATTCATCCCGGCCAGCCCTACCTCGGCAGCTTTACAGGCAAAAGCATCGTAAGCGGAGGTTCCCTTGGCCGCAGGGAAGCGACAGGCAAAGGCGTTTACTTCACGTTCCGCTACCTGCTGCACGACTTCCTGAATGAGCAGAGCGATTGGCTCGCGGGAAGCTCGAACCCGTACGCTCAGACGGCGCTTGCCCATGCGAACCGACCGCTGTCGATTGCGGTGCAGGGCTTCGGCAATGTCGGCTCTGTCGCCGCGCTTGAAGCTTACAAATGTCCGCATCTCCACAACAAGGTCGTGGCCGTCAGCGACCGCAACGTCACCTTGTTTAATGCGGAAGGCTTATCCATTCCGGTATTGATTGAGTATGCCGCCAATAACCAAGGCGATCTTCCTTCAACGCCAGAGAGCTTGAAGGAGCTTGGCATCCGTGCTGACATTCTCGAGCGCGAGGCTGTCCTTTACCTCCACGTTGACGTCCTAATGCTCGCTGCGTTGGAAGAACAGATCCGCGCCGACAATGTGTCCAAAGTGAGAGCCCGTATCGTCGTGGAAGGCGCCAATGCTCCTGTTACCGGCGAGGCCGACGACGTATTGAATGCGAACGGCACGATCGTCATTCCCGACATACTCGCCAACGCAGGCGGCGTTATCGTGTCTTATTTCGAATGGCTCCAGGGCCGCGAGACGCAATTCTACACAGAAGAAGAAGTCTACAAGCTTCTCTATGCCAAAATGCAAAAAACATTAACCGGCATACTGCCCGCTTATTTCGGCGAGCCTACGCCGCTTCGTCAAAGCTGTTACAATCATGCCGTAACGAAGCTGTCCACCTCTCTGTATCGCCAAGGCAAGCTATACTAATCGAATACGCAGCAACGATATTAAGAAGGGCTATTCCACGGCAGCCAAGTCGCCGCTTAGGAATAGCCCTCTTCTATATCAGCTTTTACTCCTGCACGTAGCGATTAATGACCTCTACAAGCAGATCGTTCAGCAGCTTCACCTCATATTCGCCGACTGCAGGCTCCAAGTGATCGCCGCCAATACCGCTATCATCCGTCAGGAACAAGTAAGTCCCCCCTGACGCGACAGCCATGAATCGGAGCAAATATTCCGTATCGACGTCTATTCCGCTTGAGGCGACGGGAATAACGCGGATACCTTGCTTCGCCGCGTCTTGTATCAACTGCTGCACTTCATCTATAATTTGCGGATCGCTGTGCGGGGGAGCATCCAGCACGAGGAACAGCAGCCTCGCCCTTGCCTCTTTACTCCATTCATGGTCATGAATCGCATCCCGCAGCGCCTGATCTACCGCCTCCGGGAAGTCACCGCCTCCGCGTGCATTTTCCTTCGTAATCCATCCGGTCACCGTATCCACATTCGTGACGAACGGATGCGGCTTCACGATATAATCATCATGCTTATCCCGGTAAAAGTTCGCGCTCAGACGGATATCCAGCTGGTTCGCATGCTCCTCGGACACTCTTCGAATGACGTCCTTCAGTTCAGCGCCCAAGTAGTTAAGCTCATCCTCCATCGAACCCGTCGTATCGACGACGAACATCACATCGACTTGATCGGACAAAGAAGCACCGCTTTCGCTGCCAAGATCAACCTTGACGACGCCTTGCTTCGTAATATCTATATTTTCTAACCGCTTGTTCTGTTGCCCGGCTCTCGCCTCGATGATGTATTCGTTCTGTCGTCTGTTCTCTTGTCCATCGAACAAGCCGGCGAATACATAAGCTCTTCCTTCAGTGTTCGTCCGAGCTTCCCAAAGCGGTTGACCGCCTTGCATCACCTTTACCTCGGCGTCGGCAACTGCCTTGCCGTTCGCAGTCACTACGACCTCAACACGGTGGAACGCTGCGAAGGACCACGCCCGCAAGCTGCTGTCGCCCTCTTGGCTATTAAGCAGATTGCCGAACCGCTCCCATGCGGCGAGATCATCCCATTCTCCCGCGGTCAACTGGCCTGCCTGAACTTCCTTGTCTTGCGAGCCATAACCGCGCTTGTCTTTGTTCTCTTTGCGATTACTAGTATCAGGCTTCGAGGACATATCCTCTTCAGAACTCGGCGCTGACGTATCGTGATCGCCTCCGTTCGCGGACTCCCCTGCTTCAGTCGCACTTTCGCTGCTGCTTCGATTACCTGTGCCTTCGTCATTTGAGCTGCTCGATGAGCAGCCGCCGAGCAGCCAGACGAGCGTCGCTATGCCTACCAGCATCGCAATCGTTTTACCAATAGACCTTCTGAACGAATGAGCATTATTCATTCCTTCAACCCCTTTTTATCTATTTGGTTATCAAACGGCCCTCGGCTTACAAATGTTGCATATTTCCGCTGATCGTTTTACAATCGGTAACAGACATGAGGCGAGTCCGCGATCGACTGCATCAGCTTCATATTCAAGGAGGACTTCCCTAATGGAAACATTCGAGCTCATCGCAATAGAAATCGCATATCAGCAGCAAACCAGACATTTATCATTCACTTCAGCAGGTCTCGTTCTCGTCAGCGATTACGGCGACCGGCTATGGTATATCGACGTCATTGGCATCGGCGAAACGGATTTGCTTGCCTGGTTCGGACAATCGGAGGACATCGGCGTTGAAGTAACGGCTGTCGCCGTTAACGGCACGACCTTCCGCGGCAAAGGTTATTTGCATCCGAACGAGCCGCATCAAGCAGCGGCAATCCGCGGTGACGGCGAACTATTCTCGCAATAATCAATTGCACACAGACTACGGCGCCTCTAACACCAGAAACCATACGTTTCGTTGGCAGCTGCTCAGACATCGCTCGGCATATTAGTTAACGATTAGCAATTTCGCTCGTTGCAGTATCTGCAACAGAATACATTGAAATGAACATTCATAAAGCGACTCGTTGTAGAAAATGCAACAGAATGTTCAGGAACGACGTTTTCATGACGACCACTAACCAATCCATTGTAAAAAGTGCAACGACGACTGGGAAGATCGTCTCCATTCGTCCATCTGTTGCAGAAAGTGCAAGCACAAGGTGAGTAGGGTAACCACGCCCAGCACTTAACAATTCAAAAAAAACCGTCCAACCAGCGTCAATTCACTGGTCGAACGGTTTTTCTTATTCTCAGAGCTTATTTGCCGTGAGCGATTTCCGGAGTCGTCAGACGGTCGTAGAAATCTACGCCTTTGTCTCTGTCTTCCGAATCACGTAGCGCCATTGCCGAGCGAGGGTGCTCGTCAAGAATGCCTGTGATCATATAAGGGATAATGTAGCCCCACTCTTCCTTCTCGCGGAGAGGAATCATGTATTTCTCGATCATATCGAGAACAGGACGGATGTTGTATTTCGTGTTTTGCAATTCGGCAACAAGCAATTCCGTATTGCAGTTGCCCGCTGCGCGGCCCATGCCGTATACGGAGGAGTCAAGCAGCTCAACGCCCTTCTCAGCAGCAAGCAGCGTGTTCGCGTAAGCTAGCTGCAGATTGTTGTGAGCATGAACGCCTAGACGTTTGTTCGGCAAGTGCTGTTGGAACTTCTGTACGAGATAAGTCATATCGTTAGGCTTCAGGCTGCCGTAAGAGTCCACGATGTACACAACATCTACAACGCTCTCGTCAATCAGCTTGAACGCTTCAATAAGCTGGTTCTCCATTACGTTGGAGAGTGCCATAATGTTAAGCGTCGTTTCGTATCCGCGGTCGTGGAATACTTTCACAAGCTCAAGCGCTTTGTCTACGTCTTGGATGTAGCAAGCGACGCGGATAAGGTCAAGCAGGCTCTCGCTGCGCGGAAGGATATCATTCTCGTCTACACGACCGATATCAACCAATGCGGACAGCTTCGTATTTCCTTTGTTCGGAATGACTTTTTTCAAGAAATCGTCGTCCAGGAAACGCCAAGGTCCTGCGCTTTCAGCGCCTTTAAGCAGCTTTGGCGAGTTTTTGTAGCCGATTTCCATATAATCGACGCCAGCTTCATTCAAGCTTTGGTACAAATATTGAACGAATTCTACGCTGAAATCCCAGTTATTCACGAGTCCGCCGTCGCGGATCGTGCAATCGACAATTTTGCAGTGGCTTGTTTTCGAATGCATGCGTTGTTGCTCCTTTGATTGTGAACATGAGTTCTTTTTTTCTTATCATCATACTTGAAATAAAGAGCGAACGCAAAATAAATTTGTCGATTTATGGTTGATTTAATCGCCTTTCCGCCTCTGCCTTCAAGCCTTCATGAAATTGCATAACAGCCGGCGTTTTCGTTTTCACACCCGCACTCTTCATATATTAGCCATCCCCTTTAATCACCTTTACGATTCAGCACTTCTGAGAAAGCTCAAGTGAATAATAGACGAATTGCCCAATTTATAAAAAGGAAAAAGGCAAAGCAGGGATCATCCTTGCTCCGCCTTCATATTCATTTTCCTCTATGTTATCTATCGCGCAATCGTCTCCGACTCTGACCCAGGCACTGACTCTTTGCTAAAGTGACCCGAACGATTGACCTTCGTCTGGAGGTATTTCTCGTTATAAACCGATGGATTGCCCCATAGCGGTACTCGGCGGGCAATGTTCATGCCAGCTTTGCGCAGCGCCTCTACTTTGCGCGGGTTGTTCGTAATGATCGCTACGCTCGCTGGGCGAAGCAGCTTCAGAACGGCAATCGCCTCGCTGTAATCGCGCGAATCGTCGGCGAATCCAAGCTCCGTATTGGCATCGACGGTATCAAGACCGTCCTCCTGGAGCAAATAGGCGATCGCCTTGCTGAACAATCCGATTCCGCGGCCCTCGTGGTTAGCCAAATAAAATAACGCGCCTGTGCCATGCTCAGTAATCATCCGCATCGATTGCTTCAATTGGAAGCCGCAGTCGCAACGCTCGCTTCCGAATATATCGCCCGTGTGGCAAATGCTGTGCATACGTATAATTGCATCACTCTCATGCTCGAAGTCGCCGTAAACAAGAACGCTGGATTGCTGCATATCTGCATATGAGAATCTATTCAAATCCTCGACAAGCTGCGATGCAGTCTTTGGTTCGCCTGCTTCCTTCCGAAGCCACGAGTACCACTGGAACATCTTCGTCTCCCCGTCCAAATTGACAGGCAGATTAATCGGGCCGACGACGTATATATCGCTCACGCCATTCTCGATCCTTCTTATTTTGTCTTTAATACGGTCTGCAATATGGGATTGAATCATTAGGCGTTTCACCTTCTCTGTAAGATTATAGGATTAGTATGAATTAAAATTGCATCGAAAGATAGCTCAAAGTTCCAAATTCATAATTTCGATATACAATTTTTGGCGCAGTTTCGGGATCGCCGCCTCCAAGCGCAATATATAGCGGCACGAAATGCTCGGCGCGCGGGACGGCCATTCGTGCATGCGGAGCAAGACTGTCGTACTTAAACAACGATTCCGTATCATGCTCGTTCATTTTCTCGATCAGCCAATCGTCGAACTCGACTGCCCAGCTCTCAGGCTCCTTCTGTCCCCATTTGACCGCTCTTAGATTATGAACGGTTACACCGCTTCCAATCAACAAAATATTTTGTGAACTCAAGCTCCGGAGTGCTTCGCCGATCCGGTATTGCTCCTCTGCGGAGCGGTATGGATTGACCGATACCTGTACGACAGGTATATCGGCAAGCGGGAACATATGCTTTAGCATCGTCCATGAGCCATGGTCAAGTCCGCGTGTTTCATCGTATGCGACCGGGATGCCTTTATCGCTAAGCAACTTGCCCACCAATGCCGCAACTTTGGTTGATCCCTTGGCCGGATACTTTACTTGATACAGTTCATCGGGAAAGCCGTAGAAGTCATAGATCGTTTCGTATTCGTCATCCTTGGAAGAGATCGTCACAGCTTCAGTCTCCCAATGGGCGGTGAAAATGACGATGGCGTCAGGCTTCATATTGGCGCCTATATGTTGTAGAAAACGGCTATATTCATTTTGCTCGACGGCCAACATTGGTGAGCCGTGCGCTAAAAATAATGGCTTCATAACGAAACGCCTCCTTAACTTTCATTCCACTCATTCACTTACTATTCGTAACTAATTATAGTTTCACAACTAATGATAGTCAAGTAATTAACGGTCAAGAAGTGTGCTTGTATAAAAACTATATAAGGGTTATACTGTGGAAGAAGACAAAAGAGGTGATACGAATGGAACAACAGACTCTTTGTCCCCGCTTCGAGAAGGGGATGGATATGTTCAGCAGGCGTTGGACCGGCCTGATCATTTATCAACTATTAGAGGGAACGCAACGTTTCTGCACGATACAGAGCGCCTTGCCGATCAGCGGCAGACTATTGTCTGAACGCTTGAAGGAGCTAGAGGCAGAAGGCATTGTCGTTCGTCACGTTTATCCAGACATCCCTGTTCGCATAGAATATTCATTAACCGATAAAGGCAAGGCGCTCGAGCCGGTCATTCGCGAAATTCAGAAATGGTCGTCAGATTGGCTGCAGCCATAACATTATGGAATAAAAAAGACATCCCCCGGTGAGCCATAGCCCGCCAGGAGGATGTCTATTTTGTTTGCCTTGCTACGATCAGCACATCCATATGACGTCCAAGCCGCAGCAGTTTGCGAACCGTATTTCCCTTCAGCCAGTTTCCTACCATTGAACGAGCCGGCTGACCGATAACGAGCTGTGTTGCTTTCGCTTGGCTAGCCGCGGTAAGCAGCGTCTCGGCTACATGCTTCTTGCTGGCCGTTAATGACGTCTCAAACTTACCTCCGAGCCGCTCGACCAGCTTCATCACCGAATCCCGTTTGGCGGCATCGCCGGGCGACCATTCGCTTCCGTCATGAACGTAATGAACGCGCCATTCCGCCTTAAGCCGATACGCCGTACGGAATCCTCGTCTGACCAGCTGCTCCGCTCCCGACCGAATATCGACGGCGACGAAAATAATCTCCCGCCTCCGAAGCTCGCCGCGCAGCGTCTGGCGGCGGTCCCATGATTCCAGTCTCTCGTCGACATCGTCGGCGACTTCACGCAGCGCTAGCTCCCGAAGGGCGATCAGATTGCCAGTCGAGAAAAAAGCGCCTAGCGCTTGCTCTACCTTTGCCATAGCGTAAATTTTCCCTTCCCGCATACGGCTCTGCAGCATTTGTGGCGTCACGTCGATCAGCTCCACTTGATCCGCCAGCCTGAGGATGGCATCAGGCACAGTCTCCCTGACCCTTACGCCGGTAAGCTGCTCCACAGCGTCGTTTAAGCTTTCAATATGCTGGATGTTCATCGTCGAGATGACGGAGATGCCATGCTCGAGCAGCTGTACGACGTCCTCATAACGCTTCTTGCGCGTGCTTCCCGGCACATTGGTATGCGCCAGCTCATCTACAAGCACGACCTCCGGATTTCTGCGTATGATGGCGTCAACATCCATCTCCTCTAAACTCGTGCCTTTATAAGGGATAACCTGTCGTTCGATAATCGGCAGCAATCCGATCTTGCCCAGCGTATCGGCGCGGCCGTGCGTCTCCACGAGACCGATCACGACGTCAACCCCCTTAGCGAGCAGCAAGTTTGCTTCGGCTAGCATCGTATACGTCTTGCCGACGCCTGGCGCCGCTCCGATATATACTTTCAGTTCCCCCCTGCGATACGATGCGATCTGCCGCTCCTTCTCTTCCATGCTGAATCTGCGGAACAGCTCCCGCTTCGAATCCCCCCGTTGCCGAACGGGCATAATTCTCTCCCCTTCATGCTCGGCAAGATCCGCCATGAGCAGCAAGTCGACTTTCTCCAATCGGCGCAGAACGCTGTCGGCAAGCGAGCCCTGCAGCAGCTGCTGCCAGCGGCTTTTCTTGGAGTGACCCATCACGATACGCGTCGCTTGACGATCTGCCGCATACTGCGCTAAGGCAGCAGGCAGCTTGCGCCTGGGAGGCTGCGGCAGCTCCTCGAAGCTTCCGTCAGCCTTCTCTGTCATCTTCATGATTGAACGTTTAATGGCCTGCTCCTCTTTGGACAACGTCTTTCCGGGAGGAACGTAGGCAGCAACAAGAAGTTCGCCGTTCAATCTTCTCGCAATTTGCCGACCCCGCCGCACATACAACGAGCCGTTCACGACATATTGGGCCGTAACGAGGATGGTCTCCGAAGCCCCGGAGGGACCGCTGAGTCCCTTTTCACCGCGATGTTTCTCCAGCATATCGTTAACGCCTTCAGCCACGAGACGCAGCGACAGCTCCCGCAGTATCGCCAGATTGCCTCGCTGCGCCATAGCCGGATGGGCGGCGTCACCGAGCAGCCCCGCTTCAAGCCGTCCGAGCATCGTTTCAGGCGAAACGTCGATGAGTCTAACCTCGTCTGCCAGTTCGAGCGTATCTGCGGGTACGGTATGGGTTGCTTGGATGTCCATCCATTTCAGCACCGTTTCGTCGATTCCGTCGAGCTCGTACACATTGATGGACGTAATGACGCTTATGCCTCTATCCAATAAAAACTTAACCTCTCCAAGCCGATCGTAGAATCGCGAGCCTGGCCGGTTTATATGGGCAAGCCCGTCTACGAGGACTACCTCGGGATTGCGCTCTACCAGCGCATCAAGATCAACGCCCCCCTGCAACAGGCTAGGCACGCACTCAAGCCCATCCGCAAGCTCTGCCGTTTCCGGTCGAAGCGGTGTCGATAACAAGCCAATGACGACGTCAATACCGTCCTTGTTCAACTGCAGGCCTTCCTGCAGCAAATGATACGTCTTTCCCGATCCGCTTACGGCTCCGATCAATATTTTAAGCCGGCCGCGGTGCAGCTTGGAGATGGTCAGCAACAGCTCCTCGGGCGTTTTTCTTTGATACGGCATAATTGCCCCTCACCTCCAGGGTGACCCTACTTGCCCACAAGTTCAGAGAGCGCCAAATTCAGCTTAAGCACGTTGACACGTTCTTCGCCAAATACGCCCAAATCCCTGCCTTCCGTATGATCGGCTACAAGCTTCTCAAGCTCGGAGACCGACACTCCCGACAGCTTGCTGATTCTCGGAATTTGAACCGTCGCCGACTGCGGCGTAATATGCGGGTCGAGCCCCGAGCCCGAATTCGTGATCAGCGCGATTGGAAGCTGATCGATCGGTACATCTGGATTATTCGCTATCCAGGCGTCGATCGAAGCTTGCGTCCGTTCAATCAATGCAGGATTGGAAGGCGCATAGTTGTTCGAGCCTGAGCCGGCTGCGTTATAATCGATACTCGACACTCGTCCTTGGAAGTAGCTCGGATCGGCGAAGCTCTGTCCGATCAGCTCCGATCCCACCACTTCGCCGCTGCTATTCTTAATTAAACTCCCATCCGCTTGTGCGGGGAAGAGCAGCTGCGCTGCTCCCGTGCTTGCGAGCGGATATAAAATGCCGCATAGGATCATGAACACGACGCTGCTGCGCAATGCTACCGTTATGATTGTCAAACCGCTTTTCGAGTTTTGTTTCTCCTCAGTCGCCATTAGGCAAGCCTTCTTTCATCTATATTCGATCAAATGTTAAACCCACAAATGCACGATCATGTCGATCAGCTTAATCCCTACGAACGGAACGATAACGCCTCCGAGTCCATAGACCAACACGTTGCGGCTCAGCAATCGCGAGGCGCTCATTGCTTTATAGGCAACGCCTTTCATGGCGAGCGGTATAAGCAGCGGTATAATAATTGCATTAAAAATCAACGCCGACAATATAGCAGACATCGGGGAGCCGAGATTCATAATATTAAGCACGCTCATCTGAGGGATAGCGAGCATGAACATAGCGGGAATGATTGCGAAATATTTAGCAATGTCATTCGCGATACTGAATGTCGTAAGCGCCCCTCTCGTCATTAGAAGCTGCTTGCCAATCGCGACTACTTCAATGATTTTGGACGGATCGGAATCCAGATCGACCATATTGGCCGCTTCCTTGGCCGCAGTTGTGCCGCTGTTCATCGCAAGGCCGACGTCGGCTTGCGCCAGAGCGGGCGCGTCATTCGTTCCGTCGCCCGTCATTGCGACCATCTTGCCCTCCGCCTGCTCTCGGCGTATGACCGCAATCTTATCTTCCGGCTTACTCTCGGCAATGAAGTCGTCAACGCCGGCTTCTCTAGCGATCGTCGCAGCCGTAAGCGGATTGTCACCCGTACACATGATGGTTTTGATCCCCATCTCGCGCAACTGGTCGAACCGCTCCTTCATGCCCGGCTTAACCGTATCCTTCAGATAGATGACGCCGAACAATTGCTTGTCGACGGCTACCGCAAGCGGTGTACCGCCAAGCGTCGCTATCGTATTCGCGATTTGATCCGTGTCGGACGGTATTTGTCCACCTTGCTCGATTACCCATTTCTTGACCGAATCGACGGCCCCTTTGCGAACGCGACGACCATCCGGCAAGTCTATTCCGCTCATGCGCGTTTCCGCTTTGAAAGGCACGAATTCTCCGCCTTCTGCGATGGAGGCGTCGTAGCTAAGTCCTTGCTTCTTCATCCATTCCAGCACGGATCTGCCTTCAGGCGTCTCGTCCTTGATGGAGCTGATCGCAGCCCATTCGGCTAAAGCCTGCTGATTGCGGCCTCCTGCCGGTATAAGCTCGCTCGCCATCCGATTACCGAACGTAATCGTTCCCGTCTTATCCAATATCATTGTATTGATGTCTCCTGCAGCCTCGACCGCTTTACCCGACATGGCAAGCACGTTGTATTGCGTAACGCGGTCCATGCCGGCAATACCGATCGCGGACAATAAGCCGCCGATCGTCGTTGGAATCAAGCATACCAGCAAAGCAATCAGCACCGGAATTTCCAAGTCGACGCCCACGTATTCCGCAATAGGCTTCAAAGTGACAACGACGATTAAAAATATGATCGTCAAGCTCGTCAGCAGCGTATTCAGCGCGATCTCATTCGGCGTTTTTTGCCGCTGGGCTCCCTCGACGAGCGCGATCATCCGATCGATGAACGATTGTCCCGGATCGCTTGTAATTCGCACCTTAATCGAGTCGCTGACTACTTTCGTGCCGCCGGTCACAGAGCTGAAGTCGCCGCCCGCCTCTTTAATAACGGGTGCCGATTCGCCTGTAATGGCCGATTCGTCTACCGATGCCAGACCTTCGATGACTTCGCCGTCGCCGGGAATCATCTCGCCTTGTGAGACGACGACGATATCGCCTTTGCGCAGCTCCGGCGAAGATACAACCGTAATCGTACTGCCAACCAGCTTATTGGCGGTCATGTCCTGCTTCGACCGTTTGAGCGAATCGGCCTGCGCTTTGCCTCGGCCCTCCGCGATTGCTTCCGCAAAGTTCGCGAACAGCAACGTAACGAACAGAATGACGAACACGGTCAGATTAAAGCCAACGTTTTGCTTGGCATCGAAATATCCGGGAAATAGGGCCATCAATAGGACGATAACCGTACCGACCTCTACAACGAACATGACCGGATTTTTCATCATAACAAGTGGATTCAATTTAATGAAGCTGTCCAGCACCGCGCGTTTGACCGCGTCGGCAGAGAGCATTTTTTGGCTATGGTTTCTACTCATCTTCGTTCACCTCATCCGTTAGCGGAGTGTCAAATGTTCGGCTATCGGTCCGAGAACGATAACCGGCAAAAATGTTAAAGCGCCAATCAGCAACACCGTACCTATCAACAGTCCAAGGAACAGCTTATTATCCGTGCGGAACGTGCCGATAGTCTCCGGAACCGGCTGCTTGCGTGCAAGCGAACCCGCTACGGCGAGCATCGCGATCATCGAAATGTAACGTCCGAAGAGCATGACAAGTCCGGTGCTAATATTCCAGAAAGGCGTATTATCGCCAAGTCCTTCGAAGCCGGAGCCGTTATTGGCAGCCGAGGACGTATACTCGTAGAGCACCTGGCTTATACCATGGAATCCCGGGTTGGTAACGGCTGCGTAACCAAGATCCGTCATGAACGCGAGAGCGGTCGGTACAAGGATAATGAACGGATGCGCGAGAATCGCGATGGCGATCAGCTTCATTTCGCGAGGCTCGATCTTCCGTCCGAGAAACTCCGGCGTCCGTCCAACCATAAGCCCGCATATAAACACAGCCAAGATAGCGTACATAAGCATATTAATTAGCCCTACGCCCTTGCCCCCGAATACGACGTTAAGCATCATTTCGGCCAGCGGCACCAGTCCGCCAAGCGGCGTAAGCGTATCGTGCATATTGTTGACCGTTCCTGTCGTCGCAGCCGCCGTCACCGTTGTGAAGAGAGCAGATTGCGCGATGCCGAATCGAACCTCTTTGCCCTCCATGCTTCCCTGCGAGGCATCGATGCCAAGCGCGGTCATTGCCGGGTTGCCCATCTTCTCGGCGCCATAAGCAACGCTAAGGAATACGAGGAACAAAGTCATCATGGCCGAAAAAATGATCCAGCCCTGCTTTTTATTTTTGGCGAATAAACCGAACGTGTAAGGCAATGCTGCCGGAAGAACCCACATGCACAAAATTTCGATGACATTCGTTAACGGATTCGGATTCTCGAACGGGTGAGCCGAGTTGACGCCGAAGAAGCCGCCGCCGTTCGTACCGAGATGCTTGATCGATTCCAACGAAGCGACCGGTCCGATCGCAATTTGCTGCACCGCGCCCTCGAATGTCTTGATCGCGATCGTCGGATCGAGTGTCTGCGGTACTTGAAGAGCAACAAGAACGAGCGTAATAATAAAGGCCAACGGAAGGAAAATTCTCGTATGGGCTTTAACAAAATCTTCGAAAAAGTTGCCTATCGTTTTTCCTTTGCTCGTAATGCCCCTTACGAACGCGATTGCGACTGAAAACCCAGTTGCAGCGGATGTGAACATCATCATCATGATGACCGCCATTTGCGAGAAATAAGACAAAGCGCTCTCGCCGCTATAATGCTGAAGGTTCGTATTGGTCATGAAACTGATAATCGTATTAAACGTTAATGTAGGCTCCATGCTCGCCATGCCGTTCGGATTAAGCGGGAGCGCATGCTGCAGCCGTAGAATCAGATAGCTGAAAGCTACCAAAATGATGTTCGTGGCGATGAAACTGAGCGCATACGTTTTCCAGCTCATACCCGCTCGATTCTTAAGTCCAATCAGCCTGTAAATGAACCGTTCAGATCCTCCATATACTTTATCGAGCCGGTTGGACTCGTTCGAGAATACGTGATATACATACGTTCCGAGCGGCTTCACAAGCAGCAGAAGAACGGCAATGACAATTAATAGCTGCAAAATATCCATCGTTGTTCCTCCTGGTTAAAATTTTTCCGGGTGAATTAAAGCATATAAGAGGTAACCGAATACGAGTACGGCAAGCGCTGCTACGATAATCATTCGCCATCGCCCCCAGTTTGCTTAATCGCTCTGTCGCACCAAGCAAGAAAACCATAAAACAATCCGAAGCAAACGATTAAAGTACCAATCATGTACAGATCCATCAAGGTAGTTCCCTCCTGCTATAGACATTTACAAAAAGTTATTTTTTCAATAGAAACCCAATTTCGCCGGTTTGCGAATGTACGATGTGATCTGCGCCAAGCCCTTTATATATGACTCTTGGATTCCAATGCGTCGTAATGACGTAGATCGATCCAGACGTCCAATCTCTGCAGCATTGTATGAACCTGCAGCTAAGCGCTAAGCTGCTCTCAAAGATGAATACATCGCCAATGATTTTTTCCGGAATCATCCAACTATTCCTGTCATTAGTATTCACGTATAAAACGTTGTTAAGTCCGTGCTTACGCAGTTGTCTTTCCTCTAGCTTGCTGTTCGTCAGGACGATGAACGGCAGTCCGCGAAATACCAATGTTTTTATGAATGCTTTGCCAGCTTCATTAAGCCCGGCAACGATAATATGCTCCTCGCCCAACCGCAATCTCCTCCGAATTTCTGAAAAAAAAGGCAACAAAAAAGAAGCCTGCGGGAAAAGAGGACCTTTCCCCGCGGGCTTCTTCGGAGGCATGGCTAAGGAAGCCATGCCGAATCGGCACTGCGATGGTTGCCTCTCTCGATTACGCTTACGAGGTTAGCTGTCGGATTCGGGCGTGAGAGTCGCCCTACGCAAGGCGCTTAAGCCTTGCGATTCACCCCATGAGCACCAATGCGGCCGACTCCATAGCGGCGCATCGCTCTTTGGTTCCCCCGTTCCCGCAGACTGCTGCGGAACTCAGCGATAAAATAGCAATTAAAACGAATCGTTGTATCATTCCTCTCTCCAAACCACGCTTACGAGGTTAGCTGTCGGATTCGGGCGGTGAGAGTCGCCCTACTTCGAAGCGGCATCCATGGTGCTGCCTCTTCGAAGATTCACCCCTGCCGTGCTGTCGGACGACTCTCACATCGTACAGACGCACCGCTTCACATTTGGTTCCCCCGCTTTCCGCTTGCCTCGCGGAAACTCAGCGATCAGTCCATCGCAACTTCATTTGCGAATCCTGTATCGAATCTTACTCCCAGCCAAATTTTATGTAAAGCAGGTCCAGCGTCCATATTGGATAATATAGGAGCTTATAGACTGATAGTTAACGTTTTCAAAAAGTTATACCTCGATATTCCTCTCTTTTTCGCCAATTATCTCTCGATTTCTAAAATTACATATAAGCCTGAATTTCGTATCCAACTCGCGCAAGCATGCTTTTTTTCAAATCTTAAATAACAGAAGTAAAACCGAGTATTCTATCGAAAAAGCCTCTTTTCATAGTTAAAATGAACGTCGCGCCTCTAATTTGCTCTTAGAGCGTCTTGTGCAACAAAATGAACCTTTTACAAATGCCTCAAATCGGTTTAGGATAGACGTCGAGCCGAAAAAGGCAAATCATTATCGCTGAATTTGTCCATAGGATAAAGCGGGGGAACCAACAAGAGCAATCGTTCGATTGTTCGAATGGGGTGAATCCGAGGCAATGCCTCGGTAGGGCAGCTCTCTAGTCCGAATCCGTCAGCTAACCTCGTAAGCGAATAGAGGAGAGAATTTCATATGTTCACACAAGCACAAATCGACGAGCCATTACCTTCTTGCACCAACGACTTCCTGGCGCTAATCATTAGAAGAATCGAGATGTTCGTCATTCCTGAATACAACGGTTATTGCGCCGGGTATCGCGTCTGTCTCCATTTAGCAACGAATAACGGATTAGGCTGGGGTGAGTTGTTCGTGAATGAAGCAGATAAACCGGCAGACTGGATCAGATGGGGCAGCATACTGCATCGTTATATAGGTGAGATACAGGCCAAGGAAAGCCCCGTTGACAATCGCATTTACGGTTTGTTCAACGACGCGCTAATTCACGTTCGGAACGACAAGAGTACGTTAAATCCGGCCATGAGTGGAGATTTACTGAAGTGCTCCGTTTCCTATATCTCACTGTTTTAAGGGTAAGTTGTCAGAATATTTAGCGAAAAGCATTTACAAATGGCGTGGATAGATTTATAATATACGGCATACTAACGCTGAATTTTTCGTTTGAAAAAGCGGGGGAACCAACGCGAGCCACTACTTGGATCAATCGATCCGCTCGCAAGGGGTGAATCCAAGGATTTGTAACCTTGGTAGGGCGTCTCTCTGTCCGAATCCGACAGCTAACCTCGTAAGCGAAATAAGGAGAGGTTTATTTATGTTGACGAAATCCGATTGTCATCTTTCTTTTCTGTCCGATCAAGAGCTTAGTGACAGTCTCACCATCACACGCATCGAGTTGTTCGTTATTCCTGCCCTCGCCGTCGACTCTTCCGGTTATCGCGTATGTCTTCGAATGCTAAGCAACAAAGGGGTCGGCTGGGGTGAATTTTTTGCGCCTGAGTCCGACAGCCAAATCGATCTGAAGCAATGGAGTGAGCCGCTGCGTCAATTCGTCGGAGCTTTCACGGATTCTGCCTCGTTGTATGACTCTCTGCTGCCGGCACATGTCGATGGAAGACTCAATGAATTGTTCTGTACCGCGATCGACGATCTTCTCGCTCATACCGACAATCCTACCTTCATCGAAGGCAATACCGAAGAGACAGTACTTAAGAACCGTTCTGTTGCCTATGTGTCCATCCATTAGCGTATTAGAATGAAGCAAGCCCGCTCCTACAGCGCGAAGGAGCGGGCTTGCTTACGTTATGGCGAGCTTATGATCCTTATGATCCGGTCGAACGATAATGGCGGACACCGATATGCCATACCGCTAGACAAGGTACCAAGAACAATACACCAGCAAGCGGCAGCAGCATATAGAACCAGTCATTGCCGTTCTGCTTTCCAAGAATATAGAGTAACGGCAAATAATTGACGCATCCGAACGGAATAATATACGTAAACAGAACTTTAACCCATCTTTCGTAAATATTCAGCGGATATTGTGCCATCTCCCTCCCTCCGTCTGTCAAAATGTTCGCGATCTCAAGCCCCTGAATCGTCCAAAAGCACATCGTTGCCATCAAGATATAGATGCCTGCGAAGATACATACGCCGCAAACGATCATCAATATAAATGTAGTTACCTTGGCCGCATTCCAATCAACCGGCAGCTTATACAGTGCCCAGCCAAGCACAATCGCGCTTTGCAGCATCCGCCCGACTCTCGTGAATTCGAATTGCGACCCAAGCACTTGCAGCACTGTGCTGCGCGGACGAACAAGCAGACGGTCGAACTCGCCTCTTCTCACGAGACCCGAGAATGCATCGAACCCCCGCGCGAAACATTCACTTAGCGAGAACGCCATATGAATAATGCCGAAGCACAACGCAACCTCGAAGAAGGTCCAGCCTTGCAGTTCCCCAAAGCGCTCAAACATAAAATACAAACCCGCGAACACCGTAACCGGTACAAAAAACTGTCCGAAGCTTAGCAGCCAGAAGGAAGCTCGATATTGCAGCTGCGACTTGAACAAAATCGATAAGTATTTGAAATAGAGTTTCATGGCGATTAGCCCCCCTGAATGACTACTTGCCGTAGTGCCTTCCTCATTGCGGCCCAACCTATTCCTATGAGTACCCCAAGCCAGCCTACCTGGATGATGATCCCCCATAACGCTTCCGTCTGTGAAATATGGCCTGAATATACACGGAAAGGGAAGTCAACCGTCCAGCGGAACGGCAATACGTAAGTAAACCGTTGCAGCCAATCCGGCATAAGCGGCACGGGAATAATCATCCCCGCCAGGAATTCGCCGGCAATCGAGATCATAAGAATCGAACCTGTCGGAGACAGTGTCCAAAATACGGAAATGTAAATCATCATTGATATCGCAACAATGACGAATAAGCCCAGCAGCAATGAAGCAACAAAGAAGAAAAGCGTTGGCCAGTCCGGAGGCGTTGTCATACGATACGGTTCCGGCAAAAAAAACACGACAAGAACAATCGGCAAGCAGCGCAGCGCTGCGTTTGCCACGCGCTGCGCGAGCAGCTTGGCGAACCAAAGCGGATATATGCCGATTGGCCTGCACAATTCATAGGCAATATTGCCGGTCGTAATGAGATCGAACATTTCATTGTCACGTGCCCAGAGCATGATGAACGAAAGAAAAATTTGCTGCAGCCAGACGTAAGTAATAATTTCCTTCAACGATATCGGCGGGTGCGCTGTACTATGACTATAGAAAGCGATGTAGATCATAATGAATACGAATCCAAAAAACAACTGCGTTATTGCACCGGCAATTGCAGATGCGCGATATTGCAGCCCATTAATGAATCTCAGCTTCCATACCGAGACATAGGCCCTCATATTTGATGCTCCTTATAGAGCTGAACGATCATCTCATCCAAGGATTCTTTACCCTGCACGCCGAACCGGCTGCGCAGCTGCTCCAAGCTCCCGTCGTATAACAAAGTCCCCTTGCCAATCATAAGAATCCGGTCCGCCAGCGCTTCTATATCGGCCATGTCATGCGTGGTCAGAATGACCGTAACGCCTTGCTCCTTGTTAATTGTCTTAATAAACTGCCTAACAGCCAGCTTGCTCACGGCATCAAGTCCGATCGTCGGTTCGTCGAGGAACAATACGCTTGGGCTATGCAGCAGCGAAGCCGCTATCTCGCAGCGCATTCTTTGACCCAGACTGAGCTGCCTCACAGGCGTACGAATGAATTCTGCAAGGTCCAGCGTTTCCGTCAGCATTCGTAGATTGTCTTCATACCGCTTAGGCGGTATCTTGTAAATATCCTTGAGCAGCTCATAAGAATCAATCACCGGCACATCCCACCATAGCTGGGAGCGCTGGCCGAAGACGACACCGATGTTTTTCACATAAGCAGTACGATCCGCCCATGGTGTATAGCCCATAATGGAGCAGCTTCCTTCATCAGGCACGAGTATGCCGCTCATTACTTTAATCGTCGTCGACTTCCCCGCTCCGTTCGGGCCGATGTATCCGACAATCTCTCCCTTGCCAATCGAGAAAGAAATATCTTTAAGCGCCTCGACAACCGTATGCTCCCGTACGAACAACGCTTTCGCCGCTTGCTTCAATCCAGCCGAACGTTTCGCTACCTTGAACGACTTCCCAATTCCTTGTAGTTCAATCATATTGTCCTGCATTTCAAGTAAACCTCCCCGCTCATTGTGTTTGTGTATCCCTCTTCCAATCAAGTCCGATGACACTTCGCAAACGCCGCTCAAAAAATATATCCAAATTAGTAAAAAAAGTATAGACTTATAATTTTGCGCCAGCTATACTATTATTATAGAGATCGAGGACGGACCCCCTAGCTTAAAATTTGTCTAAAATAGGTTTACGGCATAGAAAAGGCCGAGCGAGTAGCTAATTACTACCGCTCGGCCTTTTCTTATTTCATTGGTGACGTCTGTTATGAGAGAGCACACAATGACAGGTTTCCCATCCTGCGTGGTGATACTATAGGTAACGAAAGGAAGTGTTGCGATTGGAATGGCTGCTCCGCATGAAGGACGCCTTGGACTTAATCGAGGAACGCATGGATGATCGGCTGGATATCGAGGAAATCGCGAAGGAGGCATTCGTCTCTCCCTTCCACTTTCAGCGCATGTTCCATATCCTTACTGGGATGACGGTAGCCGAATATACGCGTAAGCGCCGGCTGACGTTAGCTGCTCAGGAGCTCGCGATGTCCTCTGCCAAGGTCATCGACGTAGCGCTCAAGTATGGCTACGATTCTCCCGAATCGTTCGCCAAAGCGTTCCGCAAGATCCACGGTTTAACGCCGTCGGAAGCCAGGAAACCAGGCGTCAGCTTGAAAGCTTTTCCACGCATCTCTTTCCATCTATCCTTGAAGGGAGACAAAGACATGGATTATCGCATTGAAGAGAAAGAAGCGTTTAATGTCCTTGGCAAGTCGATTGAGGTAACGTGCGAGGACGGCCAAAATTTGCGCGACATCCCGAAGTTTTGGGCGGAATGCAACAGCAACGGCACTATTCAGCAATTTGAGACTGCGGGTATCAAGGGGGATTTGCTTGGCATTTGCCTGGATATGAAGCCCGGACAAGGGGAATTCACCTATATGATTGCCGGTCAAACGACCGGAGGCAATGCAGAGGGATTGTCGCTGCGCTCCATTCCGGCATCAACTTGGGCAATATTCACTTCAATAGGCCCGCTCCCAGGCGCGATACAAGCCGTATTCGGGAGAATCTATCAGGAATGGTTCCCCGCCACAGGATACGAGCATGCCGAAGGACCGGAGATTGAGATGTATCCGCCGGGCGACACGACGGCCGACGACTATCGCTGCGAGATATGGATCCCGATTATGAAGAAGTAAGGTATAACAATAGCTCCAAGGGTTGGGGTGGTTGTGTCATGTCTTATATGAATTTTCGTACAACGCTCCTGACTCCATACGACTCCATCCACACATTATATGGTTTATCGTACAAAAACCTTATCTTATGACCGTTGCCAGCTTGTGTTATACGATTATTCACACAATCACCTGCCTGAAAAACATTATCTCCTCAAATTGTACGATTTCTCGTACAATCTTCTGGATCGATTACTTCTCATCTGTCAAAATAAAAAGCCGATAATCCTTTATTCACAAGGATTATCGGCTTTTTCAAATTTACGTATAATTCAAAGCTTGGCGATAGCCCGCCCGGCCACTCTTCCCGAGAAGAGGCAGCCCCCGAGGAAAGTGCCTTCAAGCGCGCGGTAGCCGTGTACGCCGCCTCCGCCGAAGCCGGACGCTTCTCCGGCTGCATATAGGCCGGGCACCGGATCGCCGTTCCCGTCAAGCACTCTGCCGGACAAGTCCGTCTGCAATCCGCCGAGCGTCTTGCGGCTGACGATTCTAAGTCTCACGGCAATGAGCGGGCCGTTCTTCGGATCGAGCAGCTTATGCGGAGCCGCGACACGAATCAGTTTATCGCCAATATAGTTGCGAGCTCCCCGAATGGCTGTAATTTGCATATCCTTCGTAAAGCTGTTCTCAATTTCGCGGTCTCTCGCTTGTATCTGGCGTTCAATGTCAGTGAAGTTCAGCAACGATTCACCTGTCAGCTTGTTCATGCCGGCAACGAGCTCGGCTAGATCCGCAGCAATGACGAAGTCTTCACCCTTCTCCATGAACGCCTTGACCGGTGCAGTCGGTCCAGGGAGCACGCGGCCGAGCACCTGCTTGATGCTTTTGCCGGTCAAATCGGGATTTTGCTCCGAGCCGGACAACGCGAATTCGCGTTCAATAATCTTCTGCGTCAGAATGAACCATGAATAGCTGTAACCGGTCTTCTGTATCGTCTCGAGCGTGCCAAGCGTATCGAACCCCGGGAAGTTAGGCGCAGGGAAACGCTGCCCCTTCGCATCCAGCCATAACGATGACGGACCCGGAAGAATCCGTATGCCGTGCTGATTCCATACGGGGTCCCAGTTCTTAATGCCCTCGGTATAATGCCACATCCGGTCGCGGTTCACGATCCGACCACCGGCCTCCTCCGTTATGGCGAGCATGCGCCCGTCAACGTGAGCCGGAACGCCTGACAGCATATCATCGGGCGGCGTCCCCAGCCTGCTCGGCCAGTTCTGCCGAACGAGCTCGTGATTCGCGCCTATTCCTCCGCTGCTGACAAGGACGGCCTGCGCTCGATATTCGAAGCGTCCAACCTGCTCGCGGGAGCTTGCTTCGCCGCGCGCCGCCGTGCTTGGCGCAAGCACCGCGCCCTCCACGCCTATGACGGCTCCGTTGCTGCGCAGCAGATTATCGACCCTATGGCGCGGCAAATACGTAATCGTCCCGCTCTCCATATGCGCACGAACCCGCCGCTCGAACGGCTCGACGATGCCAGGCCCCGTTCCCCACACGATGTGAAAGCGCGGAACGGAATTCCCGTGACCTTCCGCCAAATAACCTCCGCGCTCCGCCCAGCCGACAATCGGGAAGAAACGAACACCCATCGCATGAAGCCAAGCCCTCTTCTCACCCGAGGCGAAGTCGACATAAGCTTCGGCCCACTTCCGTCCCCAATAATCTTCATCCTCATCCCGGTCGAAGCCTGCCGCCCCCAGCCAGTCCTGCCACGCCAGCGCCTTCGAATCTTTAATCCTAAGCCGTCTCTGCTCCGGCGAATCCACAAGGAACAGTCCGCCGAACGACCACCACGCTTGCCCGCCAAGGGAGCTCTCCGGTTCTTGGTCGAGAAGCAGCACCTTCTTCCCTGCGTCTGCGATCTCTGCCGCCGCGACAAGACCAGCAAGACCGGCGCCTACTACGATTGCGTCAACTTCCATACGCACAGCTCTCCTTTTGAAGATAGATTACAGCCGATGACGGCTGGATACGACTGCTTAATCAAGCAGCTTCTGCATGTAGTCGTTCAGCAAAATGCGATCTGGATCCAGCTCCTCGCGCACCGCTTGGAATGAATGCCACTTCGGATACAGCGTCTGCAATTGCGCCGCTTGAAGCTTATGCATTTTGCCCCAATGCGGCCTGCCGCCGTAATTCAGAAAAATTTGCTCCATCGCCTCGAAATACTCTTCATGCGGCATCCCTTTATACATGTGAACGGCGATGTACGCCGAATCCCTTCCGTGCGCCGGACTAAGCCAAATATCGTCGCCCTTCGCATAACGGCACTCGATCGGGAAGTGAACGCGGTACTTGCCGCGCGACATGGCCTCACGCATCTCTTCAATAGCCGGTGCCATTGCTTCCGCCGGCAAATTGTATTCCATTTCGTTAAAACGAACATATCGCTGTGTAGCAAACAATCGGTGGCTGTGGTCGATCTTACGTCCTACTGGAACTTGCGAAGCGGAGATTCGGCTAATATGCTTGCTCGTGCCCGGCAGCCTGCGGGATACTTCCGACAAAAGCCCGAACAACCGATTCTCGATCCACACTTCGCTTATGTGATCCCATGCCCTTCTTCCGGTCACTTCCTTGTCCGTCTTGTTCGTAAGCTTAATCTGGCATGGCTGCGCATAAGGAAACCAATAAAATTCAAAGTGGCGATTGTCTCCCGCCAGCTTCGGCAATTGCTGCAAACATTCAGACAATGGGATTCGTCTGCTCTCGTATTCGAGCTTGTAGGCTGGCTCAAGCTTCAGCGTCACCTGCACGATGATGCCGAGGGTGCCAAGCGATATTTGAAACGCCTTGAACCATTCAGGATGGGATTGCTCCGTACATTGCACGACTTCGCCCGTGCCCGTAACGACTGTGAGCTCAGCGATCTGCGTTGCGATATTGCCGAGTGTTCGCCCCGTCCCGTGCGTACCCGTGCTAATCGCCCCGGCAATCGACTGTACATCGATATCGCCTAGATTTTCCTGAGCCAAGCCGTTCTCGAACAGCAGCTCACCGAGCAGCTTCAGCTTCGTTCCTGCCCATACGGTTGCCGTTCTCGCTTCCGGATCGATGGAGACGATGCCTTGCATGCGGTCTAGCGAGATCAGTATATCGTCGGATGCCGCAATCGGCGTGAAGGAATGACCTGAGCCAACCGTTCGCAGCCTTCTTCCTTCGCGGCGGCATAAGAGCACTGTATGTACAACCTCTTCGATGCTGCTCGGCATGATGACCTGTCTTGGCGTCGCTTGTACCGAGCCCGACCAATTCGACCAGCCTGACGAGTCTTGTTTCATAGGAAGCACTCTCCCATTCCGCGATAAGTCTTGTATTCGCCAACAATCTTTCCTTGCGAAACCGCATACAAAATTTCGAATCGCTCGCAGAGCTCTCCGGCCTTCGCATGACGGAAGAACACGGGGTCGCCGAGCTCAAGCTTCAAACCGGACGGCACGCGCAGCGGTGTCTGCACCTCGCCCGCCCCCTCAAGCTTGAACAGCGCAAGCCCCTCCGGCAAATAAGGCTTCGCCTCCTTCTCCGGTCCAGGCGAGCCCGATGCGGTATAGCCGCCGCCCATACAAGTGACAATGTCCGCTTTCGGCCGGCGAACGACCTCGACGGCAAAACCTGCCGCCGGCTTATAGCGGAACGAGCTGTATAGATCGAATAAGCCTGGCGCGTAGAAGCCTGAGCCTGCCGTAATCTCGGTGACGCATGCTTCCTCGCGGGAGCTGTCCATGCTTCCCGTTCCGCCCGCATTCACGAAGCGCAAGGAAATGCCCATAGCGCTAATGCCTTGGGCCGCTTCCTTCCTGCGTCTTGCGCTTTCTGCGATCGATCGTTTTTTGAGCCATTTGATTGACGCATTTTTGAAACGCTTGCCCGGTACGTTGTCGCCAACTCCCGCCACCTGAGCTTCGTAGCCCATCATTCCGTCCAGCTTCAGCCACGATGATTCGCTAATGCGCTGCACTAGCGGCTTCATCTGTTCCCATGATCGAAGCGGCGAGCGCCATACGCCGAAGTGCAAACCGGGATAATCGGCGGACATATCCATGTCGATGCATAGAGGAACAACGACTTGCCTGTCCTTCGCCAGTCTCTCAAGCTGAATCGCATGCTCCTCGCAGTCAACCATAAAGACGATCGAGCGCCCCTCGCGAACGAACTCCAGCAATTCGAGCAATGCGGCAGAATGCCACTGCGGATAACCAAGCAGCAGGTCGTCGAATCCTTGGCGGGCAAGGAATGCCGCCTCGCTTGCCGTATAACACATGATGCCTTGGAATACGTCGCTTGCTTGCAGCAGCCGCCGCATGGTGTCGACGCAACGAATCGACTTGCTCGCTATACGTACCTTTTTGCTTCCCGCTGCCGCGGCGATTGCAGCCGCATTCGCATCCAGCATGTCAAGATCGACATAAGCGAGGGGCTTCGGCAGATCTGCAAATATTTGTTTGTAATACTCGTAAGCGTCCACTACCCGATCAGCCCTTTCGTGAACAAATGGACAAGCTTCTTCATCTATATGAAGTCATTCTTTAGCGGGCGCGATTATCCTGCATGCTGCGGCGGGTAAATCGCTTATTTTGTGTTTTTTTCGCTGAATATCGGAGATGCTGTCGACCGTTTCTCGTTGTGAGCCGGTTTGTATTATAATGATAAATATGTCTATTACAATTGGAGATGACCGTTAACTATGAAATCCGAGATTATAAATCGATTCGTCACCTATGCGAAGGTGGATACGCAATCGAACGAAAGCTATACAAGCTGCCCGTCTACGCCGGGACAGCTGACGCTGGCGCGTATGCTTGTAGAGGAACTTAAGACGATCGGCATGCAGGAGATAACGCTTGACGACAATGGCTATGTTATGGCAACCCTTCCAGCCAACAGCGATAAGCCGATCCCGACGATAGGCTTCCTCGCCCACGTCGACACCGCTACCGAGCTGTCCGGCGCGAACGTGAAGCCGCAAGTCGTTGAAGCGTATGACGGAGGCGATATTACGCTGAACGACGAGCTTCGAATTGTCTTGTCGCCGAGTGACTTCCCTGAGCTGGCAGGCTATAAAGGACAAACACTCATTACGACTGACGGCACGACGCTGCTTGGCGCGGATGACAAAGCCGGTATTGCCGAGATTATGACGGCGATGAATTATCTCATCCAACATCCCGAGGTGAAGCACGGCAGAATACGGATCGCATTCACGCCTGACGAGGAGATCGGCAGAGGCCCGCATAAGTTCGATGTGACGGCGTTTGATGCTTCGTATGCCTATACGCTCGATGGAGGTCCCCTTGGGGAGCTGCAATTCGAGAGCTTCAACGCAGCAGCAGCCGCAATTACGATTAAGGGCAAGAACGTTCATCCCGGTACTGCCAAAGGCAAAATGATCAATGCGGTGAAAATCGCCGTAGAGCTTCAAAGCAAGCTTCCTGTCGAAGAAGCTCCTGAGCATACTGAGGGTTACGAGGGATTCTTCCATCTATCCTCGATTCAAGGCGATGTGGAGGAGGCACAGCTTCGTTATTTGATTCGCGACCATGACCGCGAGCGATTCAATGGCCGCAAGGCCGAGCTGACCGACATCGTCGAGACCTTGAAGGCGAAGTACGGAGCCGATCGTATTGAGCTTGAGCTGCGGGATCAATATTTCAACATGGGCGAGAAAATCGAGCCTGTCAAAGAAATCGTCGATATTGCGAGGCAGGCGATGGAGCGTCTCGGCATTACGCCGATCATCCAGCCGATCCGCGGCGGAACGGATGGATCGCAGCTTTCCTACATGGGGCTTCCTACGCCGAACATTTTTACTGGCGGAGAGAACTACCATGGACGTTACGAATATGTGTCGGTCGACAGCATGCTTCATGCCGTGAACACGATTATCGAGATCGTGAAGCTGTACGAAGAGAATGCGTAATCTAAAAAACAACGAAAGAGCATGCAGCTAAGCAGCCGCATGCTCTTTTCTTTTACTTCCAGCCGGAGCGTTCGAAAATATCGATCGCTTCTTGCCGGTTATTTTCTAGATCGGCATAATTCAGTTGCTGTGCCTTGAAGGTCCCCCATGATCGGATCGGCTCCGCTACCTCCGCCTCCACGTTAACAGGAAATTCAAAGCTCTCCTTGGCCAACAGCGTTTGGCCTTCCTTGCTAGTCAGATATTCCACCAGCTTTAACGCATTGTCTTTATGCTTCGAATAACGAGCAAGCCCGATTCCGCTTATGTTAAGATGAGCGCCCGTCGTCTCCTGATTAGGAAAAAACACGCCTAATCCTTCCGCAACGCTCGCTTCGTCCGGATCCTTCGAAGCAGAAAGCTGGCCAACATAATAAGTGTTCATAATAGCGATGTCGCCAATGCCGTCGGCAATCGCTTTCGCTTGCTCGCGATCGCCGCCTTCAGGGCTGCGAGTAAAGTTGCTCACCATTCCTTTGGCCCAACGTTCAGCTTCGTCTGTTCCCTCGAGCGCAATGAAGGATGCAAGCAACGACTGATTATATAGGCTCGCAGAGGATCTTACCAGCACCTTGCCCTTCCATCTCTCATCCGTAAGGCTTGCATAAGTGGACAGATCTTCGGGATTCACCCTATCCTTCGAATAGACGATTACGCGAGCCCTTGTTGCTACACCGGTCCAATAATGATCCGGATCGCGCCACTTGGCAGGCACTTGACTGTCAAGCGCCTCTGAGCTCAGCGGCTGGAGTACGTTCTGACGTTTGGCGAAGTTCAATACTCCGCCGTCTACGGTGAAGAACAGATCCGCATCGGAGCTATCTCCGTCTTGCTTCATGCGCGCCACGAGCTCCTCGGGAGTGCCCTTAACTTCAATCACCTCAATGCCGGTACGTTTCGTAAAGGTATCGAATACGACGGAATCCGCTTCGTAATGCCTTGCGGTATACACCGTTACGCTCCCCTTCTTCAAATCCTCATTTTGAGCATGCGCATTATCCTTGTCCGTATTGGGAAAAATCCCGAGCTGACCGCTTATGCCTAGGATTACGCAAGCCACAAGGACGATGGAAATGAATATATAGACCGACATCTTCTTCAAAGTAGACCCTCCAGCTTCATTTTCCTATACCGTCTATGACGGCGGGGACAGACAAGGAAAGCTTATTGTAACCGTTGTGCCCATTCGTTCCTTAGAGCGGATGGCAATGCTGCCTTTATATCGTTCGACCTGGCGTTTGGCGATGGCAAGACCGAGCCCGTTCCCGCCTTGATCGCGGCTTCTTGCTTTGTCCACTCGATAGAACCTTTCCGTCACGTAAGGAATGTCTTTGTCCGGTATGCCGATGCCTCGATCGGTCACTTCAATATGCAGTTGCTGATCGTACACATCGGCCATGACAACGATTGTTTTGTCCTGCAAGGCGTACTTGGCTGCATTATCTAATACAATGAACATTATTTGCTCCAAATGATCGACAGGAACCCCTATACGAACACCGTCCACCCTAAGCACATCGGTTTCCAGGTTGAACTCGGGTTGGATGACTGCAAAACGGTCCACGATGGACTCGATTGCTGCCGGCAGGTTTGTCAACGCCATTTCGATCAGGGGCGCGTCCTTCTCTGCGCGGGACAAAGCCAGCAATTCCGTGACGAGCCGCTTTAATCGCGCAAACTCTTCCAAGGATGCCTCCAGCGATTCACTCAAAATAACGGGATCTTTTTTTCCCCACCTGCTCAGCATGGCGAGATGGCCCTCGATGATGGCGATTGGCGTTCTTAGCTCGTGGGAAGCATCTTCAACAAATCTCGTTTGATGCCGAAAAGCATCCTCCACCTGATCCATCATCTCATTGAACATCAGCATCAGCGTCGATATCTCGTCACCGTTTAAGGCAGGACGCATTCTCTCCTGTATCCCTTTACTCTTTACGTCCCGAATCGTCTGCGCCATGCCCTGCAGCGGTCTGAGCAGATTCCGGGTAAGCAGCCACCCTACCAGAATACTGAGTGTTACTGCTCCTAAGGCAAAATAGAACATAACCTGCGAAATCGTCTTTGACAGTTCCTCGAACTGCTCCAGGCTCTTCACGATCTCGACCGTTCCGGTAAACTCATGAATGGTGAGCGGACTCTTCATGATTAACAGCGAATAGCCGTCCTGCTTGTATATGTCGAACGTCTGCTGCGAGATTGATAGATTGCTTTCCAGCTTATCGATCCCGTTACTTACGTGAACGGGCACGTTATTCGATATCGTAATAATCGGTCGGTTATCGTCTCCCAAGATGCGGATCCGTTGATCGTCACGATTCATTTTGTTCAAATATAGTTTGATGCCGGCTAAGTTGGCTGGTTTGAACGTTGTTTCCTGTTCTAGCAAATCGTTTAGGATGGCATCCATGTTTTGCTCGATGCTCTTTTTCTCGCGATGGATGATCCAATGTTCCATAATCATGTATTGCAGTATGTTATAACCGAGCAGCAGCGCAAGAATCAACAAAGTCGATCCTAAAGTCAGCTTGAATTTGATCGGCATACGGAAGTAAAAGCCCGTCCATTGTCGCAAGCTCATTTTCTCATCACGTATCCTATGCCTCTCATGGTTTGGATATAGCTGGGTTCGCCAGGAAAGTCGATTTTGCGGCGCAAATATCGTACATATACGTCCACTACATTCGTATCGACCGCTACCTCGAAGCCCCATACTTTATCGAGCAGCGTCTCGCGATCAAGCACGCGGTTCGTATTGATCAGAAATACATTGAGCAGATCGTATTCACGCTTCGTCAGTTCGATCGGGACGCCTGCTCTGCTAACTCTGCGCGTATTCGGATCAACGACCAGGTCAAGGAAGGAGAGAACCTGCTGCCGATCATCGTCCATACGATTGATTAGTATCCGATCCTGCTGCCTCCGGAACACGACTCTCATGCGGGCGAGCAATTCTTCGATGGCGAACGGCTTGGGCAAGTAATCGTCAGCCCCGCAATCGAGCCCGGATACCCGCTCCGAAACGCTGTCTCTTGCGCTGAGCATAATAATCGGCGTGTACTTGAAAGAACGAACCCGCCGACAAATTTCCAGACCATCGATTCCCGGCAGCATAATATCGAGTAAAATAATATCCCAATCCTCGGCCAGAGCGAATTGCAGCCCCGTATGCCCTTCTGAAGCCACGGTTACCGTGAACCGCTCGTATTGCAGCTCCAGCTCAATAAATCGCGACATGTTTTTTTCGTCTTCAATTAACAAGACCTTCTTCATTCCGATATTTCCCCCCGCTAGGCTGAAGCCGCGCCAACATGCCGGCCGCGACAGGAATCTTACCTTTTTAGTATTTGATGAAAATGATTATCATTATTAGATATAGGCTTATTCTATTCGATATTCGCAAACCTATCAATCCTTGTTTTTCATAAATTGTTCGTTTCTTAACCGCATTGCATGCAACAACGAGACGTTCGCGTCCCGCTCTCCCGCTTGATGGATCATGGCGTTCAAATCCTTTGGCAGACACTTTCCCGAAAAACCGCGATTGTCCTCATACACGAACGTATGGCTTCTCCCGATTCGAGGATCCTCCAGCCATACTTCCCTCAGCCCGGAATAATCAACGTCAAAGGCTTGCGCAATATCGTAAAACTCGTTGCAAAACGTAACCTTCATTGCCAAAAAACAATTTTCCATATATTTAGCCAGCTCTGCTGTTCGCGCATCCGTGAACACGAACTTGACCTCCGCATTGTACACGCTTTGGTAAGCTTTCACGGCAAGCTTGACGTCCGCCGCCGATCCGCCGAGCGTCAGCCAGCTTCGCGAGGATAATTCCGAGAACGGATGAGCGGTCGTTTCCCCGTAATATTCTGGCTGGAACACGATTCGCTTGCCCGTCTCTTCAGCCTGACTCTCGGTAAAGCCCACGGGAACGGTAGATCGAATGACGATGACCGAGGCATCCAGCCAGTTCAGCACTTCCTTCACTTGTGTCGTATCGCAGCTCCCGTCTGCCGCCTCGGGGGTAGGCACGCATACGAAGGCGGCATCACAGCCCGCAAGCTCTTCCCGGCTGCCAATTCCAAGCGGCCCATCGTACACGATCGCCATTGGAAATTGTTTATACATCGCTTTGCCTACATGTCCAAATCCGATAATCCCAATCTTCATCTTATTCACGCTCCTGTTAGCGATTGTGCGGACTGCAGCTTCTCGTGACGTTTTTTCTGCAACCCCTGCATGACAATAATGACCAAATAAAATGCCCAATACAGCACGAATTCTTCAACGGAAGGATTTTGCGTATAACCGAGGAACGCTTTAAAAAATATCCCGACTTGCCCGCTAATTAGCGGCTGCTCGCCCGTGTCGCGTATATGCTGCGTCTCGTCCAAAGGATGCTCGGGCATAATGGCCGTCAAATTGTATATTTCTCCGACCTCGCCGCCAGCGGTCTTGTATACCGTCCCCATAATCCCGATATCCTGCATAATCCCAACGGCTTGCACAAGCAGACCGCCCGCAATCATCATAAGGAATACGCTCGTAATTCGGAAAAACGTCTTCAGCTGTATTTTTCTTGTCCCTTTGAAAAACAAATAACCGACAATCAAAGCTGCAATTAAGCCGATCAACGCTCCCCAGCTTTGCAAGGCCTTCTGAATGTCGCCGCCGGTTATCGCCGCGAAGAAGAACACGGTCTCTACGCCTTCCCTTACGACAACAAGGAAGGAATGAAGGATCATGTTCAGCACGCCGCCAACCGTCAGAATCGCGGATATTTTATTTTCCAGCTTCCCCTGCATACTGCGGCTCTGCTCACCCATGAACAAGACCATATGCGACAGCAGCACGCAAGACACGAGCATGATGCCGATTTTCAAATAGTTTTGGCTGCCCATCGTCGCGAAGCCGGTCAATACCGTTTGGAACACCAGCGCGACACCGTAGCTCGCCGCAAGCGCTAGAACGACGCCGACCCAAACCCACTTGTTCCACTGCGTCTGTCCGATTCTCTTTAAATACGTCATGATGATGCCCACGATCAAAATAGCTTCGAACGCCTCGCGAAACGTGATCAGAAACGATTGCACATTCATAATATAACCTCCCAGCAAGTTAAAATAGCGGAGGAAGACACCTGCGCATGATGCGCAGGCGTCTCCCCGCCGATAACCCTTATTTATCGAAGAATAATAATTTCGCCCTTCTCATAGAAGACCGCTTTGCCGAACAGCTCCGCAACTGCGCGAAGCGGAATGAACGAGCTTCCTTTCTCAATGACGACCGGTTGATCCAGCTTAATCGTTTCGTTAAGCTTGCCGTCTTGAACGACCGTATCGTTGCCTGCTTTCAGCTCGGTCGTCTTGCCATCCTTAACGATAGTAACCGTCTTCGTGTTATTGTCGAAGCTTACTTCGGCATTGATCGCATCGGCAATCAAGCGTACGGGAACGAGCGTCCGGTTCGTGTTCTTGTTAACGAATGGCGCACTAACCGCCGTCCGTTCTTCGCCGTCAACTTTGTATGCTTTCTCGCCCACCTTCAACTGTACGCCGTCCTTCACGACTAGGTACTTCAGCATTTGGAAGGAAGCCGACTTCGCACCTGCGAGATCCGATTTGTTGACGGCATCGGCGAATTGTTGTCCATACGCAGCTGCAGCCGCATAATCTTCTTTCGTGAGAAATACTTCCTGCGTCGACAAGAACATATTGCCTTCCATCGCGTATCCGCGAGCGCCCTGCAAGTCGCCTTCCGCCAGCTTCGTGTAAGCGTTCGTTACATATTCAGAAACTTTACCGATCATCGTGCGTTGCAATGCCGCCTGAATTTTGTCTTTGTTTACTTTGCTTGCATCTCCCGAAGCGAATGCGTTCAGAATGTAGTCGGCATCCTCCACGCTTCCGCCTCTTAGATACGTATAGACAGGGAGGTAAAGGAAGTAGCCTTCCGTAACAGCCGTCGGCTGCTCAGCCGCAGGTTTCGTCGGGATGTTGGTTGCGTACGTAAAAGCTGCCAGCGCGTACGTTTTGATAATCGTTTTGTCCAGCACTTGGCGATGTACGTTGAAGTCGTTCGCATTTTTATCGTCCAGATCTTTCAGAAGCTGTTCGATGGTTCCTTTCAGAATTCCGACCATATCAAGTTTGTACGTGCCGTCACGCTTAACGACCGTCCCTTGAATGACGCCTTCATAGATTTGAACAACTTTGTAAAACTCGCTTTTTGCCGTTGCAAAATCTTCTTTAGTCAGCGCCGGACGAACCTTGTTGCTGATAACATCGCGCAGATTGAAATAGAAATACCATTGAAGACCTTTATCTACCGCCTGCTTCGCTTGATTCACATTAAGCGTGCCTTTGATTGCATTATCAAGCACAAACGAGATATTCTCGTCGATCTTAGGATCGTTTGGCTTAATCGTAGCGTCGATCCGTTTCACGTCTGTCTGGAATTGAGCGACGTAAAACTGTTGAACCGCTTTAAGATCGGTATTATCGGTGAATAATGCTTTAATATCGGCGAATGCCTTGATTTTGGCGGCAAGCTCCGCATCCTCAGTAATGTTGAAGACGGATTGTGCGTGAGCGGTTGTGCTCACCGTAACGAATGTAGAGAATACTAAAGCTAGACTAATTGCAATGGACCAAAATTTACGCATGATCATCTCTCCTAATATCGATTAGTAGTTATAGCAATCCTTTTTTTCGAATGAACCATACAACCCCGCCGCCAACGATTACGACCCCAGCGATTACGAAAATCGTAACGAGCGGATTCGTTTTGTCCGTCCGCTCCATCGGAGCATGGCCTTCCTCCTGCGCTCCTTGCTGTGAGCCCTCGGCTAGCGCAGACTCATCGGATTCAGCTTCGGATTCACCCGTCAGCTCATCCGAATCTCCCTCGCTGCTGGAGTTTGCAGGCGGCGCAGTGCCCGTTGCTTCGGGACTTGGCGCCGTGCTTTCCCCCGGCTCTTGGCTCGGTTCTGCGCTCGGCGTCGCCGATGGCGTCTCCTCCGCTGCCGAATCGGATTCAGCCGGCTTGTCGCTGGCAGCAGGCTTGCTCGTAGCTGTCGGAGCCTTAGTAGCAGAAGGCTTCTGCGTAGCTGCAGGCTCCTTGCTCGGTTTCACGGCGTTCGTATCCGTATTAGTCGGTTTGACGTAGGCTTTGTAAGCGAATAGAGGCTTAACCTTTCCGTAAATAAAGTCAACCTTCGCCTTGAACGTATCCGGGTCTGCTTCCTTCTTCCCTACCCCGAACAATCCGGGATTGCCGAGCGCTTCAAGCGCAGCATCAAACGCTTTGTTGATGTCATCCGTTCCGGAGGTCATATAAGGCGCAAGCGTATCGAAGGTCGCCTTGGCTTTGGCCAAAAGCAGCTTCGTTGCGGCATAGTCCGATACATCCTTCAACGCATAAGTAAATCGACGATCCAAATTCATCACAAGCACCGCTTTGTAGTTGGCAATGAGCTGCTTGCTATCCTTCGCCTCAATGTTCTTATCCAGCGTCAGCGCAACCGCCTCGCCAAAATGCGATTTGATCTCGGATCGCCGAACCTGATGCGTATCCTGGACGGTTTGCCAATCCGCCTTATCCCCGCTTAATGCGCCCGCTATCACTTTGAAAGTCTCGGCAACATCCTCCGTATTCGCATCTCCGTAGGAGTATGCCGAAACCTGGACAGGAGCGAGCCATACCATAATGACGATCGCTGCCAGCCCATATCGAAACCATCTTGACACTTGCGCTCTCCCCTCTCTTTGCTTCTCTCTAGTTGTCATAAGCCCGTTTCCATTCGTATAAGGTAATCTCGGAATAGACCGGATCAAACCGATTATCCGAAGAAATATAGGCGACGGGCACGACGTTCATTCCCGCGTTCTTGTTTTGTGCCAAAAAACCTTTCAAGACGTGGTCTGTCAAAAACACCCGACGCTCCGTCTCCGATGACGCTATCGCATGAAAATAATCCAACGTGTATACTTTCCGATGCTCGTATTCCGCCTGCAAATATCCAAGTACGCGGGTTTCCTCCCACGTATATAGCACGAACGGTTCCTCTATCGTTTCCATATAATCGTCCAATTGATAGATGGACGGACGTTGCTCGGCTTGGAGCTCCAGCAATTGTGCTCCGGCAATGAATTGAACGATCACCACAGCCGTTAATGTGAGCTGTATGGCTGCGGCGTTGACTTTGTCCCATAGCTGCTGCTCGCGGCCCGATTCTGAAGTACGCCTCAGCCAATGAGCTGCTTTCAATGCGGACACATAGACAAGCAGCATCAACGGGCCTGCAATCGGGGCGATGTGGCGCGGCTTCTCGATATTTTGACCGAGTAAAACCCAGCCTCCGTAAGCCGCCAATACGATGAGCAGCCATTCGTGATGCTTCAAACCATCTACGACTGATCTCCTTCTATTGCTGCCCAGCCTCCATATCCCGCATCCTGTAAGAGCGATTAGGCATCCGTAGATCGCGCCTAGCACAACCGATCGGCTAAGCAGCACCTCTCGAATCAAGTGATCGTAGACGAGCGTAACGACTCGGGTTCCGAACGGCACTTGTGCGGAGGCAACGCCGCCGCCCCATTCGGAGAAATGTCCGGCTACGAATGCCATCGACAAGTTCCAGAACCCCTCCAGCGTCCCTTCGGACATCGCTAACCCGCCGATCCATATCATCTGCGCTCCCGCAGCGGCTATGAGCGCTAATGAAAGTCTCCGAAGTCCGATGCGCCTATTTGCTTCGCTTCTGTATTGATAGACAAGCAGCAGGAGCAGCGCCAGCCCAAACGGAAAGTAGGAAACCCGAATGCCCATGAGCAAACTAAACGAAACGATTGCGACGCCAAGTCGTAGGTTCGACTCCGGGCGATCCGCAGCCATTCGAATACTCCACAAAAACCACCATAGCACCGCTATGCCCGCACACTCGGACATTGGCCTTGAACCCATCAGCCACAGATAGGGCATTGTCTGAACGGCAACACTGACCCATATCGCCGTGATTCCGCTTATGTACCTCCTCGCCAGCAGCGCAATCGGGATTGCCGAGCTGCAAGCGAGCGCCGCATTCCAGTTGATCAACGACTTAACAGGATCAGACATCCAGGTATGAAGCAGCTTAGCTCCCGCAATGAAATACGGATATCCCGGAAAATGGGGTTGCATGGCAAGCAAATCGAAACGATCTACTGCGAGTACGAAGTCGACTTCATCCCAAGAGCGCACGAACGGACTGGCGAACCACAGGTTCATGACGAAGAGCGTCAACACGGCAATAATGGGAGCGCCATATAAGAAATAACGAAGTGATCGCTGCTTCATCCGCCTATCCCCCTCAAGCTCCGTCAACCATCAAACCTGCGAGCCGGATGTTTCCTGCAACTGCCGGCCTGGAGCATGGGAAGCAGCGCCGCGAATCGCCGGTCGCTTCATCTCTTGATAAATAGCCGGTAGAACGGAGGTTACATATTGACGGAACTTAATGAACGACTGCCCTTGCGTCCTAACCTTGTAGGCAATAGCTACCTCTTCAAGCCGGAAGCCCTTTCGGAGCAAATTCAGCGTGAGCACCTGAGCGTAGTTGTAATCATGAATGATCTCCGCGCTCTCCATCGCCTCTCTTGAAAAACCTCGCATGCCGGACTGTCCGTCATAAATCCACTTGCGGAGCAGGATCGACTGGAGCACCGTGAACAAGTAGTTGCCCAGCCGTCGATGCAGCCTCATCCCGGCAATGCTGCCTTTAAACCGCGATCCGAACGTATAGTCAGCTGCATTAGATAGGATAGGGCGAACGACATCGGGAATTTGCTCTGGAGGATATTCATTGTCGGCATCGATCATAAGGCCGATATCGGCTCCAAGCTGGCAGCAGCGGGCAAGCCCTTCTCTCACAGCGGCACCCAAGCCTCTGTTGGCAGCGAATGAATACACATAATCTGCACCCGCCTCCTTGGCTGCCTCTGCCGTTCGGTCAGTGGACCCATCGTCGATCACGATGACCAACACCTCATAATTGAGATCGAATTGACGCGGTACGCGCTTAATGACACTCTCAATATTTCCTACCTCATTGTGCGCCGGGATAAATACGATAAGCTTCTTCCTGATGGTTGATTTCATGGCAATCCTCTCTTTGTTATGGCTTGAAAGCATCCGTCAGCACCTTCCCCCGACTGGCGCCCGGATAAGGCGCGCCTAACAAGTAAGCCAGCGTTGGAGCCATAGAAATAAGCGAGTGTCTCTCATCAATTCGACAACCCTGCCTAATTGATGGTCCGTGCAGGAAGAAAGGTACGAACCGCTCTCCTTCGTCCAAGTGACCATGACCGCCAATGCCGTCCGCTTGCCCATGATCGGCACAGATGACGAGCGTCGTATTTTGCATCATCCCTTGGCTAGTCAGCCAATCAACAAACTCCTCGACAAGCCGATCAGCCTCGGCGATCTTCTGCAAATACTCATCGTACAGCACGCCCATGCTGTGTCCTGTCTGATCGACGCCGATCATCTGCACAACGAATAATTCAGGATTTTGTTCGGCCATAATTTTTTTGGCGCGATCGATGATGTTGCGATCCGCTTTGTCATTGTGCATGACAGCCGTTACGCTCTCGACATCGTCTCCCATGGAGTCGATCAGATGGGCAATGCCCAGCAGACGACCGCGCTTCCCGACCTTCCGCAGCGAATCGAATATGCTTTCCACCCGAATGCCCAGTTTCCAAACCATATTGGAGCGTATGCCATGATCCCGCGGGTAAGCGCCAGTGAACATGGACGAGAAACAAACGACCGTTCTCGCCGGATAAACCGTCTCCATCTGCGTATACTCGGTTCCTTCCTGCCGCAGCTTCTTAAGAAACGGCGCTTCGGCCTCCTCGAACCGTTCCTTGCGCATGCCGTCGATGACGATCACGATAACCTTGTCGTTGATTTCCTTTCCCGTCCTGTCCGGATCGCTCGTGAACGACTCCGTCTCCTTGGGCTTCCAATCAAACAGATTCCGATGCAGAATCCAGCTGTACAGCCATAAGCCCGCCGTGAATGCGGCCCATACAAGCCATTCATCATCAAACGCTGCCAACGTAGTGCCTTCGTCTGCGAGCGAAAACAACTCATAGCCGTAATTCCACAGCAGCAGCAGCAGCAGCACCTTCGGCAATTGCTCCTGTGCATTGCCGCTCGTCGAGTCGCTGTTCTTAAGCACCAGCTTCCAGAACCTTTTGAAATTCCACCACGATGTGCCGATTCGCATTCGATAATAGAAAGTACCCCAGAAGAAGACCGTAAAGAACAAGTACAAGCCGATAGCTGCCGCATAAAGCAGAAGATTGCCCGGCTGCCACAGCAGCAACGCAGCTATAACCGGAAACCACAAATAATTGCGCAGAAACAATGGAAAATCAAAATGATAATAAATAATAAACAATGGCAACAGGCAAAGAAGTCCAAGGCCGGCGTCAGTCCAAAAGTCGCCATTCATCCATTGATCAATCCGGTAGAGCAGAAATACAGAAACAGTAAAAATCGGTGTAAACGGCTTGCCCTCGTTCAATAGATTCCAACATCTTGCCGCTACGATCTCAAAAGCCGACGCTTGTTTCATTAAAATGTCCTCTCACTTGTAGAATTCGTATGTAGGTTTGACTTCCTCGGCATTCGCAGCCAATCTCTCGCCTCGCGAAGGCCGATCGGCATTCGGACCAATGAATAGGCGCCAACGATGAAAGAAAAGGCGAACTTGAAGGCATGTGCCAGCAGCGCTGTCGCATAGGCTTCATCCCAGCTCACCCCGAGCACGGCTAATGAGCTGCTTAACGTGCTCTCATAGGTGCCGATTCCTCCAGGCGTCACATGAAAGATTTGTCCTCCGATCGTTACGCTGTTCGCCCAGACGGAAGCAACGGCGCCTATCTCTATGCCTCCCATATGGGCTATTCCAAACAGAATAGCTGCTTCGAGTACCCAACTGGCGGCAATAAGGGAAAGAATATATGGACCTTGCCGGGATAACACGATTGCCTTAAGCTGCGTAATATGCCGTTCTGCAAATGTCCATCGACGCATCGGTGTAAATCGCAGCGCCGCGCCTGCAGCAAGTAGCGCTGCAGCGGCTGCCGCAACCGCAAGCCAAGACATCGTCATGCCTAACCACAGCATGCCTAATCCCGATATGACCCCAAGCACCAGCATATCCGCCAAACGCATGATGACGACGCTATGAAGCGCATTGTCCCACCTCATGCTCGTTTTCTTCATCAATATCCCTGTACGAACAAGATCGCCGGCCTTGATCGGCAGCAGATGATTGATCAGCAAGCTATAGAACATGCCGTGGAGATACAGGCCGATCGGATGCTCTCGTCCGGCATACGCCCGCCAAGCCGCAGCTTTAAGCAGGAAAGAGAGCAAGTAGGCGACAAACATGAACATGATCCATCCTGGTTGAACAATGATGACGCGCAGCCGGCCAAGCAAGTGATCAGAATCGAACAACTGCGAGCTAAGGAGCAAAAAAACGATAAACAAAGCGATTCCGAATAATCCAGTAAATGCTTTACCCCTCATCCCAACCGCTTCTGCCCTTCCCGCTTCGCTTCCGCCCAGACACGAATTCCGTTATCGGTAATGGACATGTATTGACCGTTTCCTTCGCCCCTCGTAATTAATCCGCTTACGGTCAATATCTGAGCCGCCTTGCTCACCTCATGCGCAGCCATATTCAGCATTTCCGCCAGCTCCTTTGCCGTTGCGGCTCCGCTTTCGCTTAGCGCTTGCAAAATTTTGTACTTGCTTCGTTGCGAGCGGGGTTTAATTCCGTCTTGGCGATAACGCTTTCCGGCCTTATACAAGGATCGATCCATCAACCGTTTACCTCCTTCATTCGATGCTGAGCAGACGCGATCAATATTCACAGAATGTGATAATGATTATCATTCCGAGTACATTTGCAATTATATCGAACGAAAATGAGAGAATGATGTGAATCGAAAAAGATTTTTCCACTCCTGAGAAACAACATGAAATCGGATCAATCAGTGATTCATATAATCCATCCTAGCTATTCGATTCGTCTATTGTTCTAAAGCTGTACTCGTCTTATACTAACACTGATAATCATTATCAAAATAGAAACGGATGGGGTAACAGAAATGAAATGGAAACCTATATTACCTATGGCTTTAATCCTTTGTTGCGTTTTGCTTTTATACGGATGCAGCGGAGCTTCAAATGAAGGCTCAGAAACAAATGAACAAGCAGCAAACAGCAGTACGACAGCACCGGAGAAGTCCTCTCAGTCCTCTTTTCCGCGTACTTTAACGGATGAAAAAGGCGAGGTTACGATTCCCGATAAACCGAAAAAAATCGCGTTGACGGCATGGGGATTCATTGACTTGCTGCTTACGCTTGAACCGGAACAGCTTGCAACAACCGGGTATAACTACTACTCCAAGCTAGCGGCTTTCAAGCCTTACTTCGAATCCGACGCTTTCGTTGATCTTGGTACGGATGGAGAAATCAATTTGGAGAAACTTCTCGAATACGAACCTGATATCATTCTTGCCGGCGGCGAGGAAAATGAAAAAGTTTATACCGAATTGACAAAAATCGCGCCGGTCTTCTTCCTGGATGCCGCTAAAGGTTATGATGATTGGAAATGGGCGCTTACCGAGTACGCCAAAGCGCTTGGCTTGGAAGAAGAAGCGCAGCAAGTAATTGCCAATCACGATGCTAGACTAAGCGATGCCAAGAGCAAGCTGCAAAAATATGAGGATCAGGATGTCGTCTTCCTGGATCCTGCGGATAAAGCCTTCTATTTCTGGGGAACGGAGCGGCTGAATACGTATTACAATGAAATCGGTTTGAAGATGCCTGACAACGAATTAGCCGAGTCTGGCGGCGATTTATCCCTAGAAGGGCTCATCGAGCTGAACCCTGATCATATTTTCCTTCATAACCGTCCTACCGCTCCTTTGGCTCCAATTCTTGAACAACTGCAAAAAAGCGCGGTATGGAATCAGCTTGACGCGGTTAAGAACGGCCATGTCTATCCGTTGGAATCCTCCGCCTTCTCTCCTGGCCCGACTGGCGTAGCTTATGGAATCGAAGAAATATTAAAAAACCTAAAATAGCATTCAGCCTATTATCAAGACCGACTCCCAAGTGATATCCCTTGGGAGTCTATCTCATTATGGTTAGGAGAGCCAAGGGAATGATTCCTATCAATAGTTTTGCCAAAGAATTGCTGCAATCTAAGCTTGAGGTGGCCGGCGTGTTCAGAGTGATCTTGCCTGCAAATCACACTTATGGTGATGTGAACATAAAAAAAGCGGGGTTCCTATATGTTGTGCGAGGCGAAAGCGAATTTGTATGCGATGGCGTTCCGTATTTATTAAAGGCCGGCGATGTATTGCATGGAATGAAAAACATGCACTTGAAATATAGGACCGGCACAGACTCGGAATTTGATTATTATTTGATTAATTACAGCTTAATGGACTACAAGTACCATTCTTCTTCCCTTCTTCATCAATCCTTCGTTCTAAATACGGGATTAAATCCGGATACGCTAGCGAAGCTAGCTGCCCTTCACTCCCTATCCATGGATCCGGGCAGCATGTCTTCGCTCGGGGTATACGCCTCGTTTTTTCAGTTGCTCCACGATACTTTGGTGGACTTCCGCTTACAGAGCGAGCGCAATTCAAGATCGGATATGATCGAGGAATCCAAAGCCTTTCTGCATGCTCATTATATGGAACCACTTACCTTGACGATGCTGGCCGATCGATATAGCGTAAGCAACGGTTTCTTCTCAGCGCAATTCCGGAAGCATACGGGAATTAGTCCAATCGATTATTTACTGCAATTTCGAATAAATCGCGCCAAAGAAATGCTCGTCACCAAAAAATATACAGTACGCGAAATAGCTAAAAAGGTCGGGTATACCGATGCCTACTACTTTAGTCGCTTGTTCAAAAAATATACCGGCGTTGCCCCAAGTCATATTATCGACAATGGCTTATCTTGAACTGCAGCTGCGCGATTATGCTAATTCAAAACAAATTGCCCCGTCACAGGGTTATGATCACTGTTCGCAAAGCCGAGGTCATGCCCCTTCACACTCGTAATCCCAATATTCGGCGATACTAGGAAACCATCAATGACAGCAAGAAAATTAACGCCTTTCTCATAAGGAATGTCGAGCGTTCTAACGGATGGGACAGCGGGATCATTCGCCCACTGAAGCCCTTCTAACCCGAAGCCTTCAGGAAACGGCTGCAGCCATTCCGGCCACTCCTGCTCCGCTTCGAAAGCAGCGGCATCGGTTGAAGGCAGAGAGTGATTCCAGTCGCCGCCAACGATGAGATAATTGCCTTTGTCTGATTCCTCGCGAATGAAACCGTCCAAGAAATCCAATTGCTGCTTGCGAATGGCTCCGCCCTTGTCAAACGCTGACAGATGCAGATTGATCAGCACCAGCTCCTTGCCATTGTCGACTGGAAACCGGCTTGCGATTAATGCGCGATCCAGCTCCAACTGCTGTACGGGCCAGCTTTCCTTGCCGGGCAGGTCATAGCGTATATGCGATGTACTTTGGAATGTAGATAACGTCATCAGACCGCTTCTGACCGTCCCCATCGGATCAAACACAGGAACGGGTACCCAAGGCACTTTATAATTAACCGCATAAGTGCTGTCGTAGTCGGATAAAGTGTCGCTTAGAGCAGCCGCTTCGTCAATCTTGTAGCTTCGAGATGATTTCGTATCTACCTCTTGCAGCAGATAGAAATCCGATTGCGTTTCCTGCAAAAAATGTGCAATAGCATCAAGATTAGTTGCCGTCTGCTCCTTGCTGCTCGAACGCGACCTTTTGCCGCCATCCATGAAAAAGTCTTGCCCTTGATCAAGTCCAGCATATCCGATGTTAAAGGTCGTCACCGTTACAGAATCGCCTTGCTTCAACGCTTGCTGGCTGTTATGGCTGGCTTCAAGCTCTGTCTCCGAAGCAGGCTTGTAATCGACCAATGTCACATAAATAAGGAACAGCGCAGCAATCGCGACCGGTATGGCAATAATCCATCCTATCCATGTTAACGTTCTCCGCAGCAACATACTTCCTCCTTATACCCGTTTGTTCTATTAGTTATGATTATGAAACACAATCCATATCTAGGCAATCAAAGCTTTGCTCCAAAAAAAAATCCCCCAAGCTATGATAGCTTGGAGGCTTGCAACACAACGCTGCTTATCGAACGAGCCAGCCGCCGTCCACGGCGAGAATATGGCCGTTCATATAATCGGATGCGGCCGATGAAAGGAAAACCGCAGGGCCGATCATATCCTCGGAAGTACCCCAGCGGCCAGCCGGGATGCGGCCAAGAATTTGGGCGCTGCGAACCGGATCTTCGCGAAGCGCTTCCGTATTGTCCGTGCTCATATAGCCTGGAGCGATGGCATTCACTTGCACGCCCTTCGAAGCCCATTCGCTCGCAAGAGCTTTGGTAAGACCAGCTACCGCATGCTTGCTCGACGTGTAGCCCGGTACGTTGATGCCGCCTTGGAAGGAAAGCATCGAAGCAATGTTGATGATTTTACCCGAGCCTTGCTCGATCATGCGGTTGCCCGCAAGCTGGCAAAGCGCGAATACGGAATTCAAATTGACGTCCAGCACGTCCTGCCAATCGGCGTAGCTGTGATCGGCTGCTGGCGTACGTCGGATAATGCCCGCGTTATTGACCAATATGTCGATCTTGCCTAGCTCGTCGACGGTCCGTTCAATGATGCCAGGCAGCTTGCTGCGATCGGCAACATCTACCTGAATGGTAATCGCCTTGCGTCCAAGTGCGCGGATCGCTTCCGCAGCCTTGTCCGCAGGCGTTCGGTTCGTTACGAGTGCAATATCGGCGCCTGCTTGCGCGAGGCCAAGCGCGATCGCTTCCCCAAGCCCGCGGCCTGCACCTGTCACAACAGCCGTTTTGCCGCTTAAATCAAACAATCCCATCGTTCTACACCTTCCCTTTACCTACGTTTGCCGCCGCCTGCCGCCGATGCTTTCATCATTTGAAGGCCATATGCTTCATACTTCGCTTCTATTTCTGGAGTTATGCCATCATCGGTAATGATGATATCGACATCTTCCAATGATGCATACGTAATGAGCGCCCCTCGGTCGAATTTGCTATGGTCGGCCAGGCAATAGACGGTTTTCGCATTCTCCATATACATCTTCTTCAGCTTCGTTAATTCCTCGGTGAAGATCGTTAAGCCGTACTCCATATGAATGCCGGTCGTCGACAGAAACAGCTTATGGACATTAAGCCGCTTAATCCATTCCTGCGATTCCGCGCCGATAAGCAGATTGTTATGGCGATATCCGCCGGGAACAACAAGCCTAACCTGATCCTTCATGATTAGTTCCCGGATAATGAGCAGATCGTTCGTCAGTACCGTTACAGGCATGTTCGGGAGCAGTCTGGCCACTTCAAGCGTCGTGCTTCCGGCATCCAGAGCAATAATGTCTTCCGGCTCGATGCAAGTTACCGCAAGCGCTGCGATCGCCGTTTTCTCGGACTGGTGCTTGCTGTTCGGGTATTGGATCGGCAGCAGGCTGTCCTCGCCGTTCTGCTCCATGACCGCCCCGCCGTGCGTGCGCTTCAGCAGCCCCTTCTCTTCCAGCTTCTCCAGATCCTCGCGGACTGTCTTCTCCGTTACCTGGAATTGCTCGCTTAGCTCGGATACTTTGACCGCGCCGTTACGCTCTAATTTTTCTATAATTTTGCGATGCCTTTCCGCTGCTAGCATGACGCGTACCTCCCAAATCTTTCAGTACGACTATTTTAACTGGCTTGCAGGTACCGCGTCCATATCCGTGAACGTGTAGTTCTCGCCGGCCATCGACCAGCAGAATGTGTAGTTGCTTGTGCCCACGCCGGAATGAATCGACCATGGCGGCGAAATAATCGCTTGCTCGTTCGCCACGACAAGATGTCTCGTCTGCGAAGGCTCGCCCATCATATGGAACACGCGCGCGTCATCGTTCATGTCGAAGTACAAGTAAGCTTCCATGCGGCGATCATGTACGTGCGAAGGCATCGTATTCCACACGCTGCCCGTCTTCAAGCTCGTGACGCCAAGCATCAGCTGGCAGCTTTGGATACCGTCAGCATGGATATATTTATAAAGGACGCGTTCATTGGAAGTTTCTTGCGAGCCAAGGTGCGAAGGGTTCGCTTCCTCTACCGTCATTTTGCGCGTCTCGATTTCTTTGTGCGCAAGGGCGGAGCAGAAATACAGCTTAGCTGGATTGGCAGCATCAACGCTTGCAAGCAGCACTTGGCGTTTGCCTTTGCCGACATACAACACCTCAAGCTTGTTAAGCTCATACGATTCGCCGTCAACGGAAATCGATGCCGGTCCGCCAATGTTCAGGAAGCCGATCTCGCGGCGCTCAAGGAAGTATTCCGTCTTAAGCGTAGCAGCCGCTTCCAGTTCAAGCGCTTTCGTAACCGGCACTGCGCCGCCAACGACCATACGATCATAGTGTGTATAAGTCATTTTGATTTGATCCTGCTCGAATAAGCTTTCGATCAAAAACTCCTGGCGAAGACGTTCCGTATCATATAGCTTCACATCGGTTGGGTTCGTAGTATGGCGCACTTCCATTGTATAAAAGCCTCCTAATAGGTATGTTATTGTTCGTTTTCTATAATAACACACAATTACGAACATAAAAAGTACATTATCGAAAGTTTGCTGCTCACTCCACTATGCTCATGCGGCTGTCACTGCTCTCTAACCACTGCCTCCGTTACGGACACCAGCGACGCTAAAACGCCATATCATTATCATTTCGCGAGATAACGGACTGAGGAGACCTTAATTGCTCGTTTTTTGAGCATTTTAGCCTTGTATGTCAGAAATAGAGTCAACTGAGTCCGTTATGGTCGAGATCAATAGGTAAAATGGTATATGCGAGCTGCTGCTGTCCGTTAGATTAAGTGCATATTAGAAAAAGAGCCGTATACGCCACAACGGCATATACGACCCTCATCCTATAATTCCGTTTTGAGTTCGACTAGCGCCTCTGCGGCAAGTGAAGCAAAAAATGATGCGGCAATCGGCAATGCCGCTTCGTCCAAATCGAAGGACGGGTGATGCCATTCATGCGGCCCGCTCGTCCCCATGAACACGAACAGTCCCTCCGTCTGCTGCAAATAAAACGAGAAATCTTCTCCCGCTGGGGAAGGCGTCGGCTCGATCACCTGATACCCCAGCCTAGAACCGATTCGAGTCGCCGTATCGGCCCACTTCTTGTCGTTCACAACCGCAGGAGGACCGTCTATCCACTTCACGCGGGCACTCGTTGCGAATGCCGCCGCCACGCCGGCAACGACCTGCTCGAACCGCTCCCTCACCTTGAAGCGTACCGGTTCGTCGAAGGAACGAAGCGTGCCTTCAAGCTCCGCCTTGTCGGAAATGACGTTCCACGTTGTTCCCGCGCTTATTCTTGTCACGCTGACGACTGCGCTATCCAGCGCGCTGACGTTGCGGCTTACAATCGATTGAAGCGCCGTCACGATATGCGCGGCCGTTACGATAGGATCAAGCCCCGCCTCCGGCACGGCAGCGTGCGTGCCCTTGCCGTCTACCTCGATAACGAACCCGTCTGCGGCTGCCATAAGCGGCCCGCCCTTGATGCCGATCGTACCTACTGGCAAATCCGGCTTGTTATGCATGCCGAATACGGCGCTGACGCCAGCAAGCGCACCGCTTGCGATGACCTGCTGTGCGCCTCTCGCATTCTCTTCGGCCGGCTGGAATAAGAAGCGTACCGTACCTTGCAGCTCCGCCTCGCGTTCCTTGAGCAGAAAAGCTGTGCCAAGGATCGACGCTGTATGGAAGTCATGTCCGCAGGCGTGCATTTTGCCAGGCAGCACGGAGGCAAATGAAAGTCCCGTCTCTTCATGGATGGGCAGCGCGTCGATATCCGCTCTGACCGCAACGATCGGCCCGCCCTTTAGACCGCCGACCTCAGCGATAACGCCCGTCTTCAAACCGTAATCGACGATGCGAATACCTGCCTCCTTAAGCCAACGCTCAATCGAAGCCGTCGTGGCGAATTCTTCATGCGAAAGCTCTGGATGCTCGTGCAATCGACGGCGGATCTCCACCAAGCGCTGCTTCATACTTTCTGCCGAAAAGCTATTCATACGTATTCTCCTTCATTCGCTTATACTCTTGAAACAACCCGGTATTCATCCTTTATATTGTAGACCTCCCGCCTCAGAATGACAAACAAACAGCCCCGCTTCGCCAATAACCGAAGTTATAGGAGAGCAAGGCTGCTAGAGCATTAACTACAAATATATTGTTGGATTACACGCGTTCCTTCACCCAAACCGCCATCTCGCCTTTGCCCCGGTTCGCCCAAGCGTAATAAGGGATGAACTTCACTTCGGCAGGCGCCAAGTAAGCCGATGAATCCGTACGGTACAACTGCGTTCCCCATTGCTTATACTCCAGCTTGAGCGCTTGGGCCGAAATCACTTGCAGCCCTCCCGCAAGCCCTTTGTCGAACGACACGCGCAGCTCCGAATCGACCGGCAGCATGATTGAGCCCAGACCCGCGCCATTATCCGCTTCCTCGACGCAGTAGACGAGCGGTCCGTGCTGCAAAGCTACTTTGCCCGCATTATATTTCACAAGCGGGTTGCTCCTTACACGCATAACCGGCATATCAAGCACGAGCTCCACGACATCTCCAGAGGACCATGTTTTCTCTACGATTGCGTATCCGCCTTCAATCTTATCCTCATATGCATAAGGCTTGCCGTTAACGGTAATCGTCGCGGAAGCACTCCAATCCGGCAGGCGGAGCGCAAGCGCGAACTTGGTTGGAGCAGCAGGCTTCACTTCATAGCTGACGTTGCCCGACCATGGCATGCTTGATTTCTGAGTAAGCTGTACACTTGTTCCTTCAACCTGCAAGGTTGCCTCGCCGCCAATATACAAATGCGAGTAGATCGTCGAGCCTTTGACCGCATACATGTACTCACCTAGGGAAGCAAGCAAGCGCGCAATATTCGGCGGGCAGCAAGCGCAGCCAAACCATTGTTGGCGTACTGGCTTAACATGATTGTAGGTTTTATTGTTTCCGTCGCATACTTCCGGCGTTACTTCCAATGGATTAACGTAGAAGAAATGTTTGCCGTCGCGGGACATGCCTGCGATTACCGTGTTATAGAGCGCACGCTCTAATACGTCCGCATACCGGCTGTTCGGTTCAATCTGCAGCATCCGGTGCGCAAAGAAAATAAGTCCGATTGCGGCGCACGTCTCCGAATAAGCCGTGTCATTGGGCAGATCATAATCGATCGAGAAGGCTTCCCCGTTCGCCATCGAACCGATGCCGCCCGTCACGTACATTTGCTTGGAGACAATATTGTCCCAAAGCTTACTGCAAGCATCGACCAACGATTGATCGTTCGTTTCGCGCGCTACGTCAGCCATTCCCGCAAGCATATATACAACTCGAACCGCGTGGCCGATCGCTACGTCCTGCTCGCGAACCGGCACATGCGCTTGGAAATAAGCATCATCAAGCTGCAGTCTTCCATTATGCCAATGCGATGTCCAACCCCGCGCTTCAGCCTCCGCTTGGAAGAAACTTGGTTTCTGTCCGCGCTTATCTATAAAGTATCGGCTTAGTTCCAAATATTTATTTTCACCCGTCGCTTCGTACAGCTTCACGAGCGCCAGCTCGATCTCCTGATGACCGTCATAACCCGCGATCTGTCCCGCTCCGTCCCCGAACACAACTGCGATATCGTCCGCCATACGGCAGCATACGTCAAGCAGCTTGCGCTTGCCCGTTCCCTTGTAATAAGCGACGCCCGCTTCGATCATATGGCCAGCGCAATACAACTCATGGCATTCTGTCAAATTCGTCCACTTCTTGCCCGGTTCCTTAAGCGTGTAATACGTGTTCAAGTAACCATCCGGATGCTGCGCCTTGGCAATCGTATCTATAATATCGTCGGCAATCTGCTCCAGTGCCGGATCCTTCCTCGTAAGCAGCAAGTAGCCTACTGCTTCCAGCCATTTGGCTACGTCGCTGTCTTGGAATACCATACCATGATAGCTGCCTTCGGCTTCTCCAGCCGCAATCTTGAAGTTAGCAATTGCACGGCTCGGCTCGGCGCTGTCAATTCGGTCATTCAACGCATCCCATTGATACGGAACAACGACGTCACGCACCAAATCGATATAGTAGCTCCAGAAATCGTCTTTTATTTGAACGTCTTGAAGCGAAGCCGGTCTTGCCTTGCTCCTATTATTTACCGCTTGTCCCATCAGTACCTCGCACCTCTCCGAAAGAAAGTTATGATTTATGTGCTGCTGATTCCTATTGTATGCGCTACAATGAAACATAAATATAATAAGATCAAACCTATTTCTTATAAAATATCACACTCGCCCGGGAGGGAGATTACAATGACTAGCCGATCGTCTGAGCATGTGTATTTCGCAGCCCCGCCGCTTCCTTATTTTCTAGAGAGCGGCATGACTATTTATGAGCCGGGTGGACATCATCCCAGCCGCCAACAGCTTGGCTTGTTCGATCTGATTATCGTCGAATCCGGCACTTTGCACATAGGAGAAGAGAATTCGAAATGGGCGCTGACAGCTGGAGAGACGCTCCTGCTGCTTCCGGATCGTTATCATTATTCGGTGAAGCCCTGCGAGGAAACAACCTGCTTCTACTGGATACACTTCCTGCCTGTCGGCGAATGGCAGCAGTCGGCAGAAGAATATGCAAGCCTGAATCAAGAGGAGCATTATACAAAATTTCATACAACGCCTTACTCCTTACACCTGCAGAAGCAATGGAGGCTGCCAAGCCCCGAGACGACGTATCAGCTCCTCCGCGCGCTGAACCAATCGGGCAGCGAGCGCCAATCCAGCGCTTTTTGGACAAGTCAACAGCACTTCGATGAACTGCTTCGCTTATTGGACCTCAGGCAAGATGACACGTATACGAGCCCCTCGGTCACGCTCGCGGAGAAAACGGAAGCCTACATTAAGAATAACTATCGGACGGAAATTACGAGCAAAACAATGACCGATGCCTTGAACTTCCATTACAACTACATTACTCGCTGTATGAAGCAGGTATACGGGATGACCCCGATGGACTACGTAACCAAGTACAGACTCGAACAGGCGAAGCTGCTGCTGATCAAGACGGAATGGCCCGTAGCGGAAATCGCGCAGTATGTCGGCTTCGAGAATACGCCTTACTTCTCCAATTGCTTCGCCGACAAGATCGGAATGGCTCCGAGCAAGTTCCGCAAGCAGTATACGACCTAACCAGACAAACGGCTGGTCGTGCAGGGCAAGCAATCACTCCAGCCATTTATCAATCTGTTCGGCCGCCGCGGTCAAGCCGTCCTTAACAGAAAGCTCTCCTTGAAAAATCCTTATCATATCATTCAAAAAGATCTCTTCGATCTTGCCCCAATGCTTGACCGGCGGACGTAGAAACGTCTGATCGAGCGCCTGCGTGAACGGCGGGATGAATGAATCGTCCTGCGCTTTGATTACTTTCGCTTTCATATTCGTTGGAATGAGCCCCGTCTTCGACATTGCGATTTGCGAATCCTCGCGCACCATCCATTTCATGAATGCCCATGCTTGAGCCGGATACTCCGCTCCCTGCATGATGACCAAGTCCTCTCCTCCTAGTATCGAAGCAGGGCCATAATCTGGCGAGAAAGGGACAGCGACGGTGGAATCGATGACCCGTTTCAACTCATCCCCCTCGAAGATGCTATAAAACCACGGCCCTTCATCCGTTACCAAAATGCGCCCTGTCTTCACGCCCTCCCAGTTATCTGCTCCGCCGCTAATGATGCTGCGGTCGATTAGCTGCTCGTTGTACAGCGAGACAAGCTGCTCAACCGCATGAATCGTCTTATCGCTGTTCAAGTAACCCGTCGCCTTCTTATAATCGCTGCTCGTCATTATACCGCCTAACGCATAAATGTAGGGAAGACTCTTCCACGCGTCGAGCCCTCCGATGCCGATCTTGAATCGATGCTTCTTCGCAAGCTCGATGACTTCCGCGAAACTCGCAGGCGGATCGGTTAAGCCTGCCTCCTTGAGCAGCGCGCGATTATAAATGGCGACCTTCGTATTCATATTGACAGGCAGCGAGTAATGCTGGCCTTCATAATAACCCGCCGATCCCGTATTGCTCTGGAGCGCGGACATCACGTCGTCGTAGTCGGGATTGTCGCCGAGCGGAAGCAGCAGCCCGCTCTGAGAGAACTCCGGTATCCAAGCAATATCCATCCGAACAACATCCGGCGCGCGGCCGGAGGATGCCTTGGATATAAGCGTATACTTCAGCTCATTATCATTCGCTTGACGGACGGGATGAACGCGGACATCCGGGTGGACCTTCTCGAAGGCCGGAATCAACTGGTCCTCCAGTATTTGCGTCTCCGCATCGCTATACGTATGCCAAAACTCGATTTCATACACTTTATTATCGTTCAGACTCGCCACGCTGCTCTTGTCCGTTATGATCGACTGCTGCCCGCAGCCGGAAGCAAAGAGCAGCAACGCTGCGAGCACTAGCATCATCATTCGCTTTTGATTAACGGCCATTTCGCTCTCTCCCGTCGCCATTTCGCTTATTGCTGGTGCTTGTCGCGATATTCCACCGGCGTCATTCCCGTCATTTTCTTGAACAGCTTGCTAAAATATTTGACATCGTTGAAGCCCGACCGCTCGGCAACCTCATATATCTTAATCTCATTCTGCATAAGCAGCCGCTTCGCTTCATGCAGTCGAAGTTCGATTACATAATCAATAAAATTATGGCCGGACTGCTTCTTGAACAGGTTCGACAAATAGCTCTTGCTTACATGAATGGAATCCGCGACGTCCTGCAGCGTCAATTCCTCGAGGTAATGGAGCTTAATAAATTCCATCGCCTTCGCAATTAATTGGGCTCCATGCCCTTTGTCCGTAAGCTTTAGCCGATTCGGCTGCTCCATCTCCTCCGCGGAGCAGCGAATGAAAGCCTCAAGCTGATCAATTGTATCGCATCGTCTTATCAGCTCACGAAAGTCGGGCAACGGCTTAGCATCGCCGTTCCTATAGGAGAAGGCCGTCAATAGCTCGTATGCTTCTCTTCGTACTTGCTCAGGCATCGGTCTCATGGACTTCCACCGCGTGATGCAGCTGTCGATCATGGCTATCGGGCTAGATTCAGAACGCATCCTTTGCTGCATGGCGTGCCCGCGCAGCTCTTCGATATCCGTCGGTCCGTGCTCATTCGCCTTCGTATCTTCATCATTCCATGGGTAAATGCTGCCCATCCCTTCGAAGAAACGCCTTGCAGCAGCGGAACGGCATCTGTTCATACCGTTCTCCAGCCATTCCGTTTCCAAAGCCAAGCAGCAACCGATCGTAACGGATGCGGCTAGCTCTCGGGCTACTAGTGTTTGGAAGCTCTCTAGCGATTGCACCGCGCCTGATCTTCCGCCATCATTCAACGATACAACAGGGTAAATAAGCAGCAGTCCTTCCCCGCTCAATATCGGTGCGCAGCCGATCTCCGACCAATCGTAAAACAACGTCTGCATATCCTCATACATCATGCTTATATGCAAGTTGCCGTATGTCTCCTGCCACTCGTATAATCCGTCGGCCGTCACAAAGGCGCATACATAAGCTGCTCCGGCAATGCCGAATAAATCGGAGAAGCGTGTTCCGGAATCACTGGCTACGAGTGTCCGAATGACGTCATGCTCCAGCCGTTTGCGATCCAGCAGCGCGGTCTGTTTGACGAGCTGCTGATGCTCCACGACCTGCTTACGGCCACGAGCAATCAGGTCCTTGCATCTCTGCAATACAGCTATGAGCTCCTCGGCCTCCAGCGTCGGCTTAAGCAAATAATCGATCGCTCCCTGCTTCATTCCTTCGCGTACGTATTCAAATTCATTATAGCTGCTGATGAGAATGATTTTGATCGACGGATTAACGGCAAGCGCTTGCCGAGTAAGCTCTAGGCCATCCATGACCGGCATCTTGATATCGGTGACGAGAATATCGATTGGCTTCTCGCGAAGCACGGCGAGCGCTTCCTTGCCGTTCGCGCAATCTCCTTCTAGAATAAGTCCCAGCCCGCCCCAATCGATGAAGCTCTTCAGACCATTGCGAATAATCGGCTCATCGTCCACGATTAACACATGATCAAACATTTTCTTCCCCCCTCTTGCCGCTAATTCTGAAATCTAAGTATAATATGGATCGTTGATCCGACATCCGGCTCGCTCGTGATAGTGAAGGATGAAGCAGGTCCGTAATACAGCCTCAGCGAATCATGAATATGCCGCAAGCCGATGCCGAGTTGCTCCATGCCTCCCTGCCGGGAATTCATTAGCTTCAGTTGCTCTTCTTCTATTCCAGCCCCATTATCCTTCACAACGATATGCACTTCGCGATATCGACCATAGACTTCAACCGTTATGTTTCCACCCCGATTGAGCGGGACGAAGCCGTGGAATACGGCATTTTCGATAAGCGGCTGCAGCAGCATTCGCGGGATTCGAATCCCATTTTGCTCCGGCTCAATCTGAATATTCAGCTCGTACTTATGTTCATAACGCATCTCGAGAATGACCAAATATTTCTGAATAATCTCCAGCTCTTCTTCGATCGTAATCATTTGTCCGTCCTTGCCCATATTCGCCTGCAGCAGCCGAGTAAGTGCTGCCAGTCCTTGATCGGCCCGCTCCCGCTCTCCCGATCGGATAAGCCATCGCAGCGTGCTTAATGTGTTATATAGAAAATGAGGATGAATCCGATACGTTACCGCTCGCACCTCAGCCTCCAGCTTCTCCTTCTGCTGAGTTTCGACGCGTTCCATCAACTGTTCAATCTCATCGAGCATCTTGTTGAAATGCTTGCTCATTAGCCCGATCTCATCTGACGTCTTGACCTCCGTCCGCACCGTCAGATCCCCCTGCTGCACGCGCCGCATCTCGAGCGTCAATTGCTTAATCGGCCTTGTCACCTTCTTGGCAATCAATAGTCCGATAAGGACGGCCATAAGCGCGAAGCACGCCGATGTAATCAGAATGCGCGTATGCAGCTTATCGAGCGCGCCCGTAATTTCCACGGTCGGCACCGTACCGACAAGCATCCAACCGTTGCTCAGCATTTGCTTGACGCCATAATACGGAACGCCATTGTTGTCATATTCGAATTCGACCGCGTCATTGCCGATAATAAGCTCATGCAGATCACGCTCAGCTACCGGCTTGCCGATTCGCGCCAGATCGGTGTCAATCATGACAACACCCTCCGAATCGACAACCGTATAACGTCCCGTTTCGCCGAGCTTCACTTGCCCAATCGTGTTGACTGCCGATCGGCCGTTCATGTTGACGACAAGCAGCCCAATCTGCTTCAGCGTATTGAAATCCTTTAGGACACGGCTTACCGGCAGCACCAGCTCCGTGTTCTCGCCGCCTCCGCTAAAGAGGTCCCTGCGAAGCGGCTGCCAGACAAGCTTGCCGTCTTCCTGCTTCGACTTCTTCACCCAGTCCAGCTCGGCCAGCTCAGCTTTCTTCAGCTTCGACGTAGAGAAAGTACCGCTTCCCCAGCCGACGCCGCTATCCTTCAATATATAAACGATTTTGACAAAGGAGCTGGAATAGGCAATATTTCGAAGCAGCGTGTTCGTCGATTTCGACATCTCTACTTGCTCATTCAGCGGGCTCGTCGTGTAATACATAGCCGTATGCTGAACCTGCAAGTCGCTATAGATCAAATCCGATGTGTCGCTGCCCGCATTGATCATGGTTGATAGCGCATCCGCGGTCTGTTTCGTCAACTGCACCGTGGAAGCCCTTACGTTTTTTTTGACAAGTGCGGTAGATTCCAAGTAGAAAGAGAATCCCGACAACGTAGTAGGGATCAATATAATGAACAAAAAGGCGATAATGACCTTGGAAGCATAGCGGTTTCTGATTCGTTCAAAGCGCAGCATACTTAAGTCCACCCTTACTATTCGAGATAATTCTAGTTTACCTCATTCGCCGTTGTTTAAAAGAGAAAAAACCAAAGCGTTTCGGGCTTTCCCGCCATCGCTTTGGCACTTCTATTATTGCTTGTAGCTCACCGTTACCATATCCCAATACTTTAGGCCCGGAAGCTTGAATGTTGCGACTCCGTCCTTCTGCTCGAACGACAGCTCGACTGACGATCCGTTGTAATAATCGGGCGAAGCGAACTGAATGCTCGCAACCTCATTCCCTACGGGAAGGGCTATCCCGACATCCTTAAGCTCTTTAGGAATGGCCTGCTTGCCTTCATTATCGCGCCATTCCAGCGTCGTCGCATCGGTGAAATTAATGAAGTGGACGATATCGCTGTCACCCTTTTGCTTAGTGAATGACCATACCTTATTAATCTCGGGAGTGGCTGACACCTCGATATCGCCTAGCCCTTCCGCTACTAGCTCAGAATCTTCAACCCCGTCGCGAAGAACATTTTGATAGGCGACCAGAAAATCATAGTAACGAACGAGCTGCTCCTCCAGCTCATCCGGAATAATCAAGTTCCGATTCGGAAAATATTCCTTCGCCAGCATGTTCTCGCCGAGCTCCAGATGCGAGCCGCCCGCTGCGAAAATAACGGCGTCGGTAAGCAAAACACCAGGCGTATTGAATTGTCCCGCCGAATTAGCCAGATCATAGTTCATGTAAGCAGCCAGCACCGTATTCAGCTTGCCCTTGCCGTACTTGTTGTTCTGATCGATGATGTCCTTCAGGTTCAAATACTTAGGCTGCGCGTCCCATACCTCCGTGTATAGAAACTCTAGCGGTGCCTGCGCAGCAAGGAAAGCTTGCCCGTATTGGCCAACCGCGTTCATGACGTAATCGGTATCCAGCTTCTCTTTAGCCGCCTTCAGGAAGGAAACGTACCCTTCGGTGAGCTTGGCCGATTCGCCCTTGCCATTCCATAGCGCACCGCGGTCGCCGAGCTGATCCACATGCCAACCGTCGAAGCTAAGCTGCTTGAATACCTCGATTTCCTTCTTTATTAGATAGTTCTGCCATTCCGGGTTAGCAGGATCATAGAGCATAATATCGCTAGCCCAGCTATCCGGCAGCGGATGTTTATCTTGATTCGTCCCCGTCGGATCGCGGAATAAGCCCCATTCCCGCTTCACCCCATCGGCTTCCGCTCCTTCGTATGCGCCGAACAGCAAGTTGTAGTTCATCGCCATCATGTTCCGTTCATGGGCAAGATCGATATAACCTTTAACGGTATCGAAAGCAACGGGACGATTCGCGATATCCGGCCACTCGGCGGCCGGCTCGTTCCCGTTCATTTGGAGCGGCTCGTGATGCTTGTATTGCCAGTCGTAGAACTGGATGCCGTTAATATGGAATCGGTTCAAGCGCTCGATAACGGCATTCTGTTCATTCGTAGACATCGCATGGAAGTCAGCCAAGTAGCCGTAACGCGGGAACTTGCTCCAATCTGCGGAGACGTCGACCGCGACATTGAGATGATCCACCGCCTCGCCCTTCTCTGTCAGGAACACTTCGGCCATGTAACCCTTGCCATCCTCCTTCGGAGGCGTCCAGCTCCAAGCGGCTTGCTTGCCGACCAGCTTCACTTCCTGCCTGCCAACCTGTTCGCCGAGATGGCGATATTGAACGATGATCTTCGAACCGGACCGGTCTTCCTTCAGATCTAGCGTGAATTGCACCTTGTCGCCAGGACGATAGGCAGCCTTATCCGTAGAAAGCTTCGTCATGAAGCTTTGGCTCTGTACGGTTTCGGCATTCAGCTTCAGCTCGCTGCTGCAGCCTGCCGCGGACATTGCGCCAACGGAGCCGACGAGCAGCAACGATAATAATTTTATTTTCATCGGATTCAATTTCATTCGTAATCTCCTGTTCTTATCGATAGCAATTAACCTTTCACGCCGCCTTCGTTAAATCCGCCCTGCACGAACCGTTTCTGGAAAATGATATAGAGCAGCACGGTCGGAATGAGCGCAATAATCGAAGCTGCGAATACCCATGAGTAATTCGTCGCGTATTTGTCGTTGAACATGAGGAGCGCGATCGGCAGCGTGCGCATCGCCTCATCCTTAATAATGACCAGCGCAGTGAAATATTCCTCCCATGTACCCTGGAACGAGAGAACGGCAAGCGTCGCGATGGCCGGCATCGACTGCGGCAAATAAATATTCCAAAAAATCCGCCAGTTGCCCCCGCCGTCGATGAGCACCGATTCCTCGTATTCCTTCGGTATGCTTTGGAAGAAGCCTCGCAAGAAAAACGTGCTTCCGACGACCCCGCCGCCGATGTAGATGAGCCATAGCCCCCAATACGTGTTGATCAGATGAAGCGATTTGATGATCAGGAACTGCGGGATAATATTGATGACACCCGGGATCATCATCGTCAGCAGAAACGTGCGGAACAGAAATTCTTTGCCGGGAAACGTAAATCTCGCAAAACCATACGCCGTCAAGCAGCCGAGGAACAGACTGCCGACCATGGATACGATCGTCACAAGCGAGCTGTTCAGAAAATAACGCGCAAAATTATTTCTGCCCCACACCAGCTTGTAATTGTATAAGTCCGGAACGACCGAGAACACTTCTTTCGGCCGCGGCAGCGAATAGGCGCCTTTGATGAAGCTCGTCATAATCATATAGACGAAGGGAAACAGGAAGGCCAAAGCGCCTAAAATGATAATTGCGTATACGAGCAGCTGAATATGCCAATTTGTCTTCATTGCTATCCCTCCCAAGCGTTATTTTACAAAAACCTCTGATTTCCGAATTTTTTCATCTGGGTATACGTCAGCAGGAAGACGGCGATTCCCATCATGACAGCTACTGCGGATGCATAACCGAAGTTAAAGTTTTTGAACGCTTGCATATACATTAAGCTCGGCAGCGTCTGGGTTTGATCCATCGGCCCGCCCCTCGTAATAAAGTACACCTGCGGGAAGAAGTTGAATGCGCCGTTGATCAAGTTGATCACGACAAACGCCGTTACCGGTCCTAGCATAGGGACGGTTATGCTCCAGAACTGCTTCGTGCCGTTTGCCCCGTCGATAGCCGCAGCCTCGTAATACTCTTTCGAAATCCCCTGCAACGCTGCCAAATAAATGACGACGCCCCAGCCGACCGTCTTCCAAATATGGAACAGCCAAATGACGATCATCGCCGACCAATAGTTGGAGAGAAAATTGATCGGTTCATTAAAGATACCGAGCTGCTTGTAGAAAATGTAGTTAACCAGGCCGTATTCTCCTCCTGCGAACAGGAAGCGGAACAGAAACGCAACGACGATCCAAGATGTAATGATCGGCAAGTAGTAGACCGTTCGGAAGACGATTTTTTGCTTCACAAAATGAAGATTGATCAGTACGGCGAACACGATCGCGAGCAGCCAGTTGATCGGTACGGTCACCGCGACGTTCAGAAACGTATTGCGGATCGCCATTAACACTTTGTTGTTCGGATCAGTGAAGGCCGATACGTAGTTGTCGAAACCGACATACGGATTTTCCGCGTTCGGCATAATGCTGTAGTCTTGGAAGCTGATGAGGATATTCCGGATCATCGGGTAGATGACGAACACAGCCGTGCCAACGACGCCCAGGAAGATGAACGGCAGCACCATCATCCATTGCTTCAATCCTTTTTTGATTCGCAAGCTAGCAGGGTTATGCCCGGATATCGGCTGACCCGTCACTGGAATAGACATAAGGAAACTCCTTCCTTCTCGCTCAATTGGGAGGCCTTCTTCTCTCCGCCTGGGATGAAGAAGAAGGCCTCAGTGATTGAGAATGCGTAAGTTAGTTGATTGCTTACTTGGTGAGGATCGCTTCGATGTTCTTCGCTGCTTCGTCCAGCGCTGTCTTGGCGTCAAGCTCGCCGCGTACTGCTTTCTCGAACGCGAGATTAATGATGGACTCCATCTCGCCATATTGCGGAATCGGCGTGCGCGGCAGCGCTGTCTCAAGCTGCTTCACATATTCGGCAACAAAAGGGGTCTCAAGGAATGACGGATCGTTAGCTGCTGTTTTGTTCGTTGGAATGAGGCCAAGCTTGCTCATAATCTTCTGCGGCTCTTCGCCGAGCATCCACTTTGCGAACGTCCATGCTTCCTGCGGGTTTTTCGAGTTTGCGAAGATAACGAGATCCTCGCCGCCTACGACGGAGCGGCTGCCTCCGTCGCCGGCAGGCATCAACGCGCGAACCGTTTGCTCGAGCGGCTTGAACGCTGATTCCGCTTCGTTCATAAGAATGCTGTAGAACCAAGGTCCGTCGTCGATCATCATGTAATCATTGTTTTTCATACCGTCCCAAGCGCCCGGTTCGCCGCCGAGAATCGTCGGCGTAACGAGTCCATCCTTGTTCCATTGCACGATCGTCTCCAGCGCCTTCACGCTGGCAGGGCTGTTCAAGAAACCTTCAACCTTCGTGTAATCCTCGTTCGTCAGCGTGCCGCCGAGACTCCAGAAGTATGGCGATGCCGCCCACACGTTGGCGCCGCCGATGGTGATGCCGCCCGGCTTGCCTTTGGATACCGCAAGCTTCGCCGCAGCGACGAGTTCATCGATAGTCGCCGGTGCTTGCGCTACGCCGATTTCATCCAAAATCGCTTTGTTGTATATCGCGATTTTGGTATTCGTATTCAGAGGCACGCCATAGTAGCCGCCGTTATATGCGTTCGTTTGCATCGGCCCTTCGAACAGATTGCCTTTCAGATCCTCGAAGCCGTCCAGTTGGCTAACGTCCTGCAACGCGCCCATCTTCGCGAATTCCGGCACCCAAATAATGTCCATCCGCATCAGGTCGGGAGCCGCGTCGCCCGCTACGCCGGCGATAACCTGCTCCTTCAATCCTTCATACGGCATGCGCGTCAGCTTCAGCTCAATGTTCGGATACTGCTTCTCGAACAGCGGCTTGATTTCTTCCGTAAGCACCTTCTCTTCCTGGTCGCTGTACGTGTGCCAATACTCGATTGTTACCTTTTTGCCGTCCGTTTGCGGTTTGTTCCCGCTTTCATTTGTCGGCTTGCTGTTGCCCCCGTTGTCGGCCGGCGTATTGTTCACATTGTTTCCGCTGTTGCCGCTGCAAGCCGTAATCGTGAATGCCGTTACCGCTGCCAGAACCCCGAAGAAAATCTTTTTGTACCTTTTCATTGTGTAAGACCCTCCCTCTCATATGTGCGTTGCTTCCTCATTATGAGTTGAAAGGCGGTTACAAGAAACCGTTTACATTGTGCTTATGGTGTCGGATATTACTCATGTTTCTTGAACGAGTTATGGAGCGAAATAAAGTGGTGTCTTATATTTCTGTGTTTGCAGAAATATAAGACACCACTTCGTTGAGGCTGCGCTGATCTGTAAGTATAGATTCGATCAATTAGCTGGAAAAACTCCAGTTAATTCTATAGAAGTAACCGTTTTGAATGTAATAACTGGAATTTTTCCTTCTAATTATGCCATTCTCCTCCTCTGGGGGAGATTAGATCGATATTAAAGGGAGTAACTCCAGTTATTTCAATTAACGACGCCTAAATTGACAATTTAACGGGAGGTTTTCCCGTTAATTTTCGATCGGCAGAGCTCTGCAAGCAAGCAACTTAAATGAACCACTCTCCGTCTTGTATTTACATAGATACGAAAGGGGGATCGACGGAGTGATCAAACCCAGCTTACGATATGCGTTGCTGCTCTTGTTTATATTGTTACTGGCTGCTTGCTCATCCAAAGGCGCACACACAGCCGATGATGTTAGTGAAGCTCTACACAAGCAAGGCCTGGAGGTCAGAGGCATTTCGCTAGACGAAGCTGAGCTATTAGCGTCAACCCCGCTCGAATTTAACGGAGTCCTCCCCAGTGCGTATGAACTAACCTTGCCGACGGCCGACATGGCCCACCGCGAGTTCACATTTGTGTATGCTTTCAAATCGGAGGAGGAGCGTATACGAATTAATAATTCCGACGGCTCTCCTAATCCCGTTACGTTAAACAATCTGCACGCCAATACAGTTCAAAAACATAATCTCATCGTCATCTATTGGTCACATAGCAATGAAGACAAGTCGCTTCTAAGGAAGCAGTTCTACACAGCTATGGATAACCTTTAGAAAAAAATAAGGCGTCCCCGTCTGAACCGGGAACGCCTTTCCTCTGAATTAACCTTAGTCCGCCTTACCGATCGGCTCGATCGGAGCGACGCGTCCATATGCGACGCTCGCGCCTTTAACTGGCGCAGCCCATCGAACGCCATTGCCGATGACCTGCTGGATTTCCGGCTGGTGATAGATCGGGAAAGTTTCATGCCCCGGGCGGAAGTAGAACAGCTTGCCCTTGCCTCTACGGTAGCAGCAGCCGCTCCGGAACACTTCTCCGCCTTCGAACCACGAGATAAACACAAGCTCGTCCGGTGCCGGAATTTCGAAGCGCTCGCCGTACATTTCTTCCTTCGGGATCTCGATATACTGATCGAGGCCTTCCGCAATCGGATGACCATGCTCGATTACCCATATCCGTTCCCTCTCCCCATCGTCGCGCCACTTCAGCGCGCCCGTTTTCGTGCCGAGCAGCGATTCGAATATTTTCGAGCCATGACCCGAATGAAGGACGATCAGCCCCATGCCGTCCAGTACTTTGTCGCGAACCTTCGCCACGATATCGTCCCTTACTTCTCCATGCGCCAGATGCCCCCACCAGATAAGTACATCCGTATTTGCCAAGACCTCGTCCGTTAAGCCATGATCGGGATCATCCAGCACGGCGGTCCGCACTTCAATACCCGCTTGCGTTTTCAAATACCCGCCAATAGCATTATGAATACCTTCAGGGTATATGCTCGCCACATGCTCGTTCACGCGCTCATGCCGATATTCGTTCCATACGGTTACTTTTATATTAGCCATGATTAGCTGCCTCCACGGGTGTGATTGATACCCATTTTTCTTCGGTGAACGATTGAATAATGCGATCGATTGTTAATTGGTTGATGAATCCGTCTTGTATGGTCGCATCTAAGCCGTCGCCTTTACCCAGCAATAAATCAAAATAGGATTGCATCTGGCCGACTCGGCAATCGTCAGGAATAACCACGGAACGGAATTGCTGCTCATCGCCAAACTTCACTTGAAGCGTATCCTCTTCTTCGAGGTTGTACAAAAGCGCGCCCTTCGTCCCGTACACTTCCACCTGCTGATAATTGCCCCGTCCGTACGCGAACCGGGAAATGCTCATCGAAGACGATGCTCCGCTTTCGAAACGAGCAAGCACATGGCAGAAATCATCGACATCAACGGCACCCTTGCCCTCCGCTCCAATCCGATTACGCTCCTTCACGATCGTGCCTGCATCGGCTATAACACGTACCGTTTCCCCGACAAGAAAACGATGGAGGTCCAGAATATGCGAGCCTAAGTCACCGAGCGCTCCCGAGCCTGACAAGTCTTTGCGGAATCGCCATACGAGCGGAATGTCTTCGTTCAGCCCCCAGCTTTGCAAGTATTGACTGTATACATGATGGACGAATCCAAGCTCGCCCTTCTCGATTAATTGCTTCGCATAGCGAACGGCTGCTTTATACCGATAAGAGAAACACACCATATGCGGCACAGGGTTGTGAATTAGAGCATCACGCAGCGTAAGCGCTTCCTGTTCATTGAGCGCGATTGGCTTCTCCAGCGCAAACGGTTTGCCAGCTTGAATACAATCGTATGCTGCATCAAAATGATTGCTGTTCGGCGTTCCGATCGTCACCGCATCCATCTCGGCATCCCGGAGCATCAGCTTATGGTCGGTATAGCGGCGCTCCTCCGGAATATTCAACTGCTCTCCCCTAGAAGCAAGCGCTTCTTCATTAACGTCGCAAATCGACCATAGCTCCGCATCCTCGCTTGCCTGTATGCCCTCGATATGAAAGTTAGCAATGCCGCCTAGTCCAATAACGCCAATCTTTAACTTCTTCACTCGTTTTCCCCCATTTCAATATCGGCTGCGAATACAACCCCAGTATAGATTGTGATAGAATGAACGGGAATGTAAGATACAGACTCTTTTTGTACAAAACCGACTTTTGAACTTTATGACGGAGGTGTGCGCTTTGCTTGCGATCAATATCGAAATCGTGCCAAGAATTCGTCTGGTAGGCTTCATATCGTATAAGAGCCCTTGGCTTCACTTCAAACGGACGACGGACGAATACGTCCTCTATTTCATCAAGAGCGGCGAACTGCATATGAAGGAGAATGGCCATTCCTTCGTGCTGCGGAAAGGCGATATATACGTGCTTGAACCAAATATGGAGCATGAAGGCACCGAACATGATCTATGCGATTATTACTATATTCACTTCGAGCATGGGGACATTAGAACGCTGCAGGTGGAAGATTTGAAGGCGCTGGCTCAATATTTTATCGCTCATCACGATCAGTCGCCGTTTCTAGAGGGGAAGCCTGTTCATCCGCTTGTGTCTGAATATGACTGCTGCTTTCCAAAAAGCCATGCGATTACGGATAAAGCAAGGTTCCGCAAGGCGCTTCTTGCTATGAACGACATGCTGCAGCTGTATAGACGCAAGCATTACAACCACAGCTTGACCGCTCTAAGGTTCACGGAGCTGCTGATCGAGCTGTCGCGGGACAACTTCATGGACGAGCTGCAAAGAAATGACCGTTACCCTGCCAAATCGATTGGCAAGGTGAACGGTCTGCTCGATTATATTCATCAGAACTACCCGCACAAAATAACGAGTCATCAAATCGAATCGGTCTTCGAGGGCAACTATGATTATTTGAATCGGTGCTTCAAAGCGATGACGGGGCAAACGATTACCCAATACGTCAATCAAGTACGAATCAAGCATGCGAAGGAGCTCATCGAGACAACCGACCTTACTTTTGGCGAGATCGGCTATTTAACTGGTTTGAACGATCCCTATTACTTCAGCAAAGTGTTCAAGAAACATGTCGGTATGCCCCCGAATCAGTATGCAAAGCGGATCATGGAAGAGAAGAAGACCTAGCAGCTTTATTAGGAGAGTGTGTCCTTCAGCCAGTCGTATGCAAACCTTCCGCTTATTTCGTGAACGCCCGGGAATACGTCTTGCGCCAGCTTGTCTGCCGCGCCCTCCCTATCGTAGATTTCCTCGATTCGGGCGGCTGCTTTATGGAATCCGGCAACAGGGAAGATCGGATCCTTCTCTCCCGATTCCAGAAACAACGGACGCGGCGCAATTAAGCCGATCAGTTCCGGCAGCTCCCCATGCTCAAGCAGACCGGGCGTGTAGTTGTCGATGCAATGATGCACAGCGAAGATACTGTCTTTAATCGTATTCGTGAAGCCTGTCAGCACAGCAGCGCTGATCCTCTCTTCCAAAGCAGCACACACATATGCGATTAGACCGCCTCCCGAGAAGCCCATGACGCCAACCCGAGCTTCATCCACTTCTCGGCGCGAGGCTAGATAACGAAATGCTTGAAGCGCTTCTGCGACCCGCAGTCCGGTAAGCGTCTTGCCGAGCATCATGAGCTGCGTAGACAGACGATAGCAGGAGCTCGGAGCATCCGGATTCGCTGCCAAATCGGCAAGCAGCCTGCGTTCGCCGAAGCCGATCACGTCAGGTGCAATAACGATCATTCCTCGCTTAACAAGCTGAACCGCGAAGTGCTGGTGTATGCCGGGTATGCCTTCATCCGGCGTTCCATCCATCATCAGGCCGACGATCTCGCGGCTGCCGTAACCATGGCCATGCAGCGCCAGGACGCCGGGCAGAGGACCTCTCGCCTCCTTCGGAATGAGGACATACGCGGCATAGGAGACGCCGGGCGTCGCCGACAGCTCCACTCGCTCGCGAATATAACCGTCGCATTCGACGCGCTCCAGCAGACGCGGCTCATGCTCCTCATTACGCTCGAATTCGCCGATTGTCTTACGAAGCGACTGCTTCAGTTTCTCTTTTCGCTGCAGCCAAGTCTCCCCGGCAGCTTGCTCCTGATGCCTGCTCACCGCTTCCTCATACAGCCGATCAAGCAGCGTATCCCCGCTCCACTTACTCATCTCTCGTTCATCCTCCCTGCTCAATTATCGTTATATTGATCATAACATGATAGCGCTGTCATAAATAGCGACTGAGAGGCAATCCCTCCCCGTCCAGTCCGAAGATCGCTGCCTGATGCCTACCCCGTCTATCTAGCTCACATCCGCCCGAATGGACTCATTTAGCCTGTATCAGTTCCATTCAAACTTACATTTTGGACTATTTCGTCTCATTTGAATGGATGAAATCCAATCTACTTACTTAATAAATTCGGATTGATTACACATGTAGCTGCGACACTGCTAGAGGGGACCGGGCGAGGGGCGGGGTGTTAGACACAGGCCTATTTTTAACCTACGCTCGTTAAAAATTACTTAACGGACTATTGCATATAAATACATCGTACTGTATATTTATACAATATTCTGAATAAGCGGGTGATCCATTTATGATTCAAACAGAAACAGCTGCAACAACGCAAACAAACGGCTTGCTGGCCGAAGCCGATAAATCGATACTTTTTACGACCAAACGTCCTTCTATTGTAATGGAACGCGGAGAAGGCATGTATATGTGGGATACAGAGGGCAAGCGTTACCTTGATTTTATTGCAGGTTGGGCCGTTAATGCGCTTGGCCACTCGCCGGCGGTGCTTCGGGAGGCGCTTGCCGAGCAGTCGGCAACGCTTGTGCATGCAAGCCCTGCTTACTACAACAAGCCGATGATTCAATTCGCTGAGCTGCTAACGCATATTAGCGGCATGGATAAAGCGTTCTTCGCGAGCAGCGGGTCTGAGGCGAACGAAAGCGCCATTAAACTGGCAAGAAAGCATGGCGCTATTAAGATGAACGGCGCTTATGAGATTATTACCGTTACGAACGGCTTCCATGGTCGTACGCTTGCCATGATGTCGGCGACTGGCAAGCCGGAATGGGAGACGTTATTCGCTCCGAAGGTAGATGGGTTCAAACATGTGCCAATCAACGATTTGGATGCCTGCTTCGCCGCAGTCAATAACCATACATGCGCGATTATGCTCGAGCTTATTCAAGGCGAAGGCGGCGTTAACGTCGTCGATGAGGCTTACTTGTATGGACTGCGCAAAATCTGCGATATGTATGGCATGCCGCTTATCATCGACGAGATACAGACCGGACTCGGCAGAACCGGCAAGCTGTTCGCCTTTGAGCATTACGGAATTAAGCCCGATATTTTGACGCTGGGCAAAGCGATCGGCGGAGGCTTCCCGTTGTCGGCGATGCTGACTACCGACAAATACGATATTTTCGAGCAAGGCAATCAAGGCGGCACCTACACCGGAGCGCCGTTATCGATGGCTGCGGGATACGCGGTCGTAAAGGAAATTGTCGAGAACAACCTGTCTCGCAATGCCGAGCTGCAGGGGCAGTACTTGAAGGGTAAACTAAGCGGCCTATCGCGTGACCTTCCGATCTCGAACATTCGCGGCAAAGGGCTATTGCTCGCCTTCGACGTCCCGGAAGGACTGGGACCGAAGCTTGCGGCTGCTTGCCAAGATGCAGGCTTGCTCATCAATGCGCCGAAGCCATCTGCCATCCGGCTGATGCCGGCGCTCATTGTGTCGCATGAGCACAGCGATCTTATGATCGATATTTTGCGCCGCGAAATGAGCAACCTCCTCGCATAACCCGGCCACATAATAAAGGGGCGTCGATCATCAGATCGACGCCCCTTTATTATGTGCTAAATGACATAGCGACCTATCAGACTGCCGCTCTTGCTGCAGCAGGAACGGGTTCATCCGGTTTAATAAATCGCAGCGCCAAAGCAACGAATATGAGCTCCGCCATCATGCCGAGCGACTGCGCCCAAGCTCCGATTGACCCGTTCCATTCGGGAGCAAGCCAGGTACAAACGATAAGCGTGATAAATGTAAAAGTTAGATTCGAGATTTGGGAGCCGATAATAAGCTTCGTCTGCCTGCGTACGAATACGAGTCCATTCAGGACATCAAGCCAAGGCATCACGAGCGCGAAGAGCACGAAGCTTTGCAATACCCGAATGCTTTCTGCCTGCAATCGGCCGTGTACGCCTATAACATGCTCCAGTAAAAAAACGCCTATATCCGTAAAGGCTATGAGCCCCATTAACAGTGCGGGAACGAAACCTAGCATTAACGTAAATCGACGGACCGCACCAGGATCGATAGGATAGAAATTGATTACGATTTGATGAAAATAGCTAAAAAAGCTGCTGAGCAGCATAACCAGACTGGCTGCGATCGCAAAGGAAGAGATGGCCAGCTCGGCATTCCACGTTTTGCCCAGCATCGCATTAATAGCCGGACCGATCCATACCGAAATAAGGGAAGAGAACAATAACGGCCGGTAAAAGGAGAAGACATGACCTTTGGTCTTAGTGGTATGATCCTCCAGCTTGTCCGGCATTTTGCGTACGAGCAAACGCCCCTCCATGAAGCTGACCGCCGCTTCGATCATCATGCCGAATAAGAAGATGTACGCTCCGACAACGCCGCTGTGCACCCCGGTATGGATAAAATACAGCGAGAGCATATACATGCCGGCAAGTCGGACTGCCATTCCGATCGTCAGCCACTTCGTGCGCAAATTATAAATGATAACGCCTTGGTAAAAACAACGAATCCCCGAAAATATACTTACGAACATAAGCACTTGATAGACCTGAAGAACATCGTCCACACTGTCCTCGCCGACTCCGAATACGTCTTTAAATATGAATGTCCCGAGCGGTGTATAGCTGATCAACAGCCCCATTACCATAATGCTGGCAAACACAAGCTGTGCAACGGTAAGCGTCGACGTATAGGAGCGTTTATCCCGAACCAGCGTAGAGCAGGTCTGACGTAGCAGAACGGCCGGCCTTTCTGTAATTGCAAGCAGGCTCATCGCGACCGCATAGCTGGCGATTATCCGCTCGGGGTCAGCAGCTCTGCTTAATGTACTATTAATAATAACGTGCGAAATGGTGACCAAACTTGCCGAAATGCCTAATGGCAGAAAAAAAGACCATAATTTCATCATGCTTATGGCTTGCTGCTTCGGCTGTAACATAGGCTCGCTCATATGCAGGCTCCTTCTTGCTGTTGGTCTGTTATCGTCTCTGCTCAACGACTAGGTGCTTGCCGTTTCCCGCTAACGAGCCGCCCACTTCGCCGCGCTCGCAATGAGGCCGCGATATGCAGGTATAGCGAACGACGGCGCATGATGGCCCGGCATCAAATAGGCAACGCGGCCAAGTCCGTGCTTATGCGCCCATGCCGCCGGATACAATTCGCCGTCCATCTCATAGGTCATGAGCAGCTCTGTCTCAATGAAAGAATCCATCTCGAACAAATACGGCTCTTCATCCATCTCGAACGGCTCCGCTCCAGTCCATATTTCATGACTGTTGTCCGTGTAGCGGAACTTCAGCCGCTGATATTCCGGATGCCCGAGAAACTTAGCGCCTATCAACTGGCGCAGCTCATGCCGATTCTGTACCGATATGCCGTTATGAATGACGAGCAAGCCGCCTCCTTGCGCCACGAAAGCGACAAGTCCGGCAACTTGCGCATCGGTCAGCTTCTCCTCCCAGCAATCGGCATACAAGACGCATAGATCGTATTCGCCAATTGAAGCAGAGTAAAATCGGTCATAGTCATCGCTTGCTTCCAGGACGAAGCGATCGCCCAGAATCGCCTGCAGCTCCTTCTCTATCGCATGAAGCGGATGATACGGCGCGCGCTCATTGTCGCCGAACACCATTGCTCGAATCCTATCACTCATTACTAATCCCCTTTCTATTCCTACCAATCTCGTTCCTATTATAAACTACCAGTTCATAGCCGTGCCGTTATAATCGACATATTCGCATTCCGCCTGCGACTGAGGCTGCGCCAGCTTCTCTTCGACGACGCGTGTAATCGAAGCAGCGGATTGCTCTGGTGTCAGCTCGGCATTTGCGTCCAGCTTGCCCTGCATATACGTCTGTACCCAGCCCGGATGCATGGCGAGTACGCGGCCGCCAAGCGGTTTGAAGCCGTTATGCACGAGCTTCGACTGCATATTAAGCGCCGCCTTGGACATGCAATACGCATACCAGCTATCGCGATGGCAGTTGCTTATGCTGCCCGCTTCGGACGATATGTTCACGATCATCTTCGTCTCGCCTCTCAGCAGAAGCGGCATGAAGGACTGACTCATCCGCAAGCTTCCGAGCGTATTGACGTTGAACACGTCTATCATCTCCGCGTAGTTCAACTCATCGGTAATTTTCGCCTGAATATCGCCCAGAATCGCCGCATTGTTGAACAGCAGGTCCAACTGACCTGCGCGGTCTGCCACATAGCTAACCGCCTGGGCAACACTTTCATCACGCGACACATCAAGCTGCACAATTTGAAGCTGCTCGCCGTACTGCTGCTGCAGCTCAGACAGCCCTTGCGTCCCCTCCGCGTATTGGCCGGCGAATACCGTATAACCTTTGCCGAGCCATACCGATGCCAGCGCCAGTCCGACACCGCGATCCGCTCCTGATACAAATACTGTTTTTGTTGTTTTCGTCATATCGAATACCCCCTCTGGTTGAATGACTGGGACGAAGCTTTGTTGAAAGGTCGAATGTTGGATAAGCCGCCCCGCATACGCTTATATGATTGATTAGAGCCCGATTGCCGGAGGTCGTATCACGTTGAAAAAGCGAACCCTACCCACGAAAGAATTTACCGTCTACGTCGTTCCCGCCTGGAAATGGAGAGAATTTATCGCCTTCGAGCTGATCGGCGGATTCGCCTTTTATTTAGTATGCAAAAAAACGGCAAACTCCGAGCTGTTCGGAATAGCCGCTAACATTGCCGGTCCTCAAATGCTCCGGTATATGACGAGCTTGTACCGGTAATCTTTCTCTATGAGACATCACTGCCATCCCTTATAATATGACATAGATGGGAGGCATGCACAATGATGACGAAGTCGGAACAAATGGACAAGCTGCTTGAGACCTATGGATCTGGTGCTAGCGGCGCAGACATTATCGCGGTTGTAAGGCAAGTGTTTGCCATACAGCTAGAATGGATGCCCGTACTTGCTGCTGACACTGACACTGAAACTAGCACCTATGAAGGCTCAGCTAACGCCGCTTTTGAAGCGTATATCGAAAGCCACGACCGAAAGACGGCTTCCGGCGTGGACATTCGCCAGTGGATTAATCAACTTTTTGGAATAAATCTGGATGCATTATCTGCGCTGGAGGGTAAACAAATTTCGATGTTTTCGAAAGGTCGGTGGATGATCCAAAGTAGCGACGATCTGTTCGCCGTACATACTGGACCTCATGATGTGGACGTTCAAATCTCTGCGACAGTCCGCTACGTCGAGCTTACCGGTTCTTCTGAGCCGCCGCAGGCCTTGATAACAGATCTATCCCGGCTGGGCTACGAGTATGATTCACAGTCATTCTGCTTCCGCTATGCCGATCCTGCGGGCAAAGCTGTTCCCGACTCGTTCAAGGGACACACGATTAAGGCGCTTTTGGACGCGATACGCGAGTTCAACCGACGAGTGTTATTTGCCGAAGGATGATAGAAACTTGACGCGGTCGCCCATTGGCGGCGTGCCGTTATCCTTTAACGCTACTTCCAATATAGCCGGTCCGTTCGAGTTTAGAAGCCGGTTCACGGCATCTTGGTCCAGATCGTTCATATCGTTAATGCGGTAGCTCGGAATTTGCATCGCCGCACCCATCCGGGATATATCAATCGGCTCCTGCTCGAAGGATGGGTGCGTTCGCTTGAACTGCAGCGAATGTCCATGATAGACCATGCCGAGACGGGCGTTGTTCATGACGATGAACAAGATAGGCAAGCCAAGCTCCTTGGCCGTCAATATTTCCATGCCGTGCATGAAGAAACAGCCATCCCCCGTTATGCAAGCGACGGGCCGCCCGGGCTCGGCCAACTTGGAGCCGATCGCCGCTCCGATCCCGCTTCCCATTGCGCCGAAGTGGACATTGATATCGAACGAATCCTCCTCCAGCACCTTCATATGGTGAATGACATAAGACATGAACTCGCCAATATCTACCGTATACCTCATATCAGCCGGCAGGCTGCTCTGAATATGGCGCAGCACATTTTGTGTATTGTATGCCTCGTCAGCAGCAACCGGCGTCTCCTGCTTAACCGCCTTGTGTTCGCCGCTAGCGCTAACCCCAGACAATCCGAGCGATTTCAACTCATCGATTAACATGAGCAAGCTTAAGCGGATATCACCCAACACGGGAATATCGATCGCGTATTTCCGATTGAACACCGTCTGGTCGAAGTCGAGCTGAATCGTGAACCGGCCTTTCGTCAAGCTTGCGTTATAATTGTTCGTAGCGGTCTCGCCCAAGCTCGAGCCGACGATGAGCAGTGCGCCGCCTGCTCCTTCGGTAACTAGATTCGAGGCCGTCTCATGACCGGCAAAACCGAATATGCCACAGTAGAGCGGATGCCGCTCCGTTATATAGCCCTTCGCCTGCGGCGTCGTCATAATCGGCCAGTTCAGCATTTCTGCCAGCTCGATCAGCAAATCCACGGAACCGCGGACGCCTTGTCCGACCAGTATGCAGCCGTCCTTCGTATTCAGCAGCGCTCCGGCAGTCTTCTCGATGACGTCCAATTTCGGAACCATCGGTCTCCTAGGAGGAAGGAGGGGAATGTCGGGCTCTCCCACCCTCGCATGCTGAACGTCAATCGGTATCGCGACATGAACCGGCCCCGGCACCCCTGATATCGCGATTTGGCACGCTTTAACCACTTCCGAGAGCAGCTCGCTCGCTTCCTTGACGATAACGCTGTGCTTCGTCACGGTACGAAATATCGGAGCTGCATCCAACTCCTGCGAGGCGTTCAGGCCCATCGTGCTCACGGGAACTGCACCGGTAATGAACAACACCGGCAAATGCTCGCGCATCGCGCTGGCAGCACCGGTAATGAGGTTCGTCCCGCCCGGACCGCTGCAGCCGATGCTCACGCTAAGACCGCCGGAATACTTCGCGTAGGAAGCCGCCATATACGATGCGGCTCCTTCATGCTTCGTGACGACCGGTTCGATTTCCGGCATTTCGTAAAGCTCGTCGAAGAAGGCGTTAACCGACCCCGCCGGGATACCAAAAATATGTTTCACACCGTTTGCCTTCAATAACTCTAATACTGCTCTTGCCGCTCTCATACCACTACCTCCACTTATCTCTATCGTATTCATTCGCGAGAAAATTGTCGGTGATTGCCTTAGCTGTCATTGGTTTACTGAAGTAATAGCCTTGCATTAAGTAGCAATCACGGTCGCTCAAAAAGCGAACATGCTCCTTCGTTTCGACGCCTTCCGCAATAACGCTCAAGTTCAAGTTCCGCGCCAGCGTAATAATCGTATTCGTAATGGCTGCATGATCGTCATCGCTTGTAATGTCCTGCAAGAACGATTTGTCGATTTTTAACGTGTCGATCGGAAGACTGGACAGATAGCCTAACGACGAATATCCCGTTCCAAAATCGTCAATCGCGATTTTCACTCCTATCCCTTTCAAAGCCTTCATCGTTTTCAACGTTACTTCTTTGTTTTTGATAATTGAATTTTCTGTAAGTTCTAGCTGCAAATTGTCAGGGTCTATCCCCACCTCTTGCAGCACTGACTGGACCGCAACAAACAAATTGTTTTGCTCGAACTGGCGCGCCGACAAATTAATCGACATGCTGTATAACGGATAGCCTAGCTGCTGCCACTCTTTTAATTGTCGGCATGCCGTTCGCAGCACCCATTCGCCGATTGGGACGATAAGAGCCGTTTCCTCGGCGATCGGAATGAACTGATCCGGCGATACAAGCCCGCTCATAGGATGATTCCAACGCAGCAGCGCCTCAACGCCGACAATTCGGCCGGTCAAGTAATTGATTTGCGGCTGGTAATACAGCTCGAGTTCTTGTTGATCGAGCGCCTTATACAGATCGTTCTCGAGCTTAATGATTTCGAACGTTCTCGTATCCATGCCGTTTCGGAAGAAATGATAGCTGTTGCCGGTTATTTCTTTTGATTTGTACATGGCGGTATCCGCGTTTTTGATCAACGTTTCGGTCGTGTCGCCGTGATCGGGATACATACTGATGCCCATGCTCACCTTCATATAAATTTCGTGGCCCATCAGCTCGAACGGATCGGCGAAGCAGTCCACGACTAACCGGACAACCTCGATGACCTCGTCTTCGCATTCGATATGCGGCAGCAATATCGTGAATTCGTCTCCGCCCTGACGCGATATGGTTGCTTCCTTCGGAACGGAGCGGATCAATCGGCCGGCAACATCCCGCAGCAGAAGATCGCCGTAGCTATGGCCTAGAGAGTCGTTAATGAACTTGAAGCGGTCCATGTCCAAATAAAGGACCGCGAGCTTTCCGCCGTTCTTCTGCGCATGAACCAGCCCGTCATTGAGCTTGTCAATCAGCAGCAGACGGTTAGGCAAATCGGTTAAGCTGTCGAAGTAGGCCCGACGCCTAATCTCCTCCTCCATCTGCTTCCTTTGCGTAATGTCCTTGAAGGTGACCACTTCGCCGACAATTTCGTCATTTTCCTTAATAGGCGATATGACGTTTTCGACTGGAAAGCTGGAACCGTCCTTCCGATAAAACAGCTCATTCTCATAGTAATGGTCCCATTTGTTGTCGGACTCCTGCTTTTGGCCGAAGGACTCTTGCTCCGGTTGCTTTCCTTTGAAAATAATCCGCGACGGCTCGCCGATCATTTCGGCGGAAGAGCTATAGCCTAACATGGAGACGCCAGCCGGATTGCAGAACGTAATGCTGCGGTCGAGGTCTAGACCGAAAATGCCTTCGCCAGCCGAATTAAGAATAAGCTCCTTCTCCCTGCTAAGCTGCTGCAATTCGCTAACGAGGCGTTCAAGCTCGTTATTTTTGACCGTGATTTCCGAGGTCCGTTCTTTGATGATCGTTTCTTGCTTCTCCATATAGAGCAAGTTCGACAGCGTCGACGCCGTGGCGTCCACGATCGATTGCGCAAGCTGCAGCGTAGCCTCGGAATAGAGAAGCGCTCCCTCTTCGAGCTTAACGACCGCGATGGAGCCGAGAGCGCCGCCCATCGATACGAGCGGGAGCATCAGCATTCCGGTAATCCCGAAATTGCGGCATACTTCATGATTCGGACGACTGTCCTTATACACGTTCGGTATGAGCACGGCCTTCTTCGTTCGAATAACCTCTTGCACGACCTCATCATTGCTTTCGTCGATTATTATTTTGCTATGAGTGCGCATCCAGTCTTCTTCCGTCCAGTCGCTGTCCTTGCTGAGCTTCGCCGGCTTAATTTTGCTTTCCGTAATTGGATCAAGCAAATGTACGCCGATATTATCGTTCTCCAGCACCTTGCCGAGGTAGAAGAAGCAGCTGTCCAGACTCTCCTGCAATGTGGAGCACAGCGACAGGTCGCGGATGACGTCGAGCAGCAGTTGCTTCTCAGCGATCAAATTTTCTTTGTGCGCCAGGTTTTTCGCGTTTTGGATCGACACGGCCGCCATATTTACATAAGCTTCTACCGTCTGTATTTCCGACTCAGTCAAGTTCATTGGAATGCCGTAATCGAACAGAAATACAAGCCCGAACAACTCCTGCTCGAATGAGATTGGAAGCACGAGCAGTGATTTGATATGAAAGCCTTGCACGGCTCTCGGATCAGGCCGCGAATCTTGAGACGTATCCGGAATATAGATCGTTTTCTTCGTTTCGATTACTTCTTTTGCAAGCAAGTCCATCTCGGTGTCGATGACGTGCATATCGAGCGTCCAGCCGTTAATGACCTCCGGCTTGCCCACATAGCCTCTGAATGTACCGTCCTCTTGAGGTAAATAAATGCCTACAGAATTGCAACTCACGATTTCTTCGGATATGGCCGTCGTTACATGCTCGAGCACGTCTCGCAGTTCAAGCTTTGTATTAATTAATTTCGTGAGATTCGCCAGACGTGAATATCTCATCTGTTCCTTTAACATGACAATATCACCATTCCTTTAGTAAGTTGCCCGGCCGTTCTTGCTGTTCAAATGATTCGAACCTGCGTTTACCATTAAGTATAATTAATCTACAAAATTCTACACAAATCCTTTAAATCCTTTATCCAAATTGTCATTTCCAATAAAAAATACCCGAATACACTTTTTAGTGTATTCGGGCCTCTATTTCGATCCTCTTTCGTTTAAAATCCGAAATATTGCTTCGCATTGCGGTACGAAATATTTTGCACCATATCGCCGAGCAATTCCAGATCGTCAGGCGCCTCGCCGTTCTCGACCCATTCGCCGAGCAGGTTGCATAGAATCCGGCGGAAATACTCATGGCGCGTATAGGACAGGAAGCTGCGCGAATCCGTCAGCATGCCGACGAAGCGGCTGAGCAAACCAAGGTTAGCCAGCGCGTTCATCTGATCAAGCATGCCGTTTTTCGTATCGTTGAACCACCATGCTGAGCCAAGCTGAATCTTGCCAGGTACGCCGCCGCCTTGATAGCAGCCGATCAGAGCGCCAAGCACGTCGTTGTCGTTCGCGTTAAGCGAATAGACGATCGTATTCGGCAGCAGGTCGTCCGAATCAAGCGCATCGAGGAGACGGGACAGCGGGTAAGCCACCGAGCTGTCGTTAATGGAATCAAATCCCGTATCCGGTCCGAGCTTGCCGAACATGCGCGCGTTGTTGTTGCGCGCAGCGTTAATATGAAGCTGCATCGCCCAGCCGCGCTGCGCATATTGACGGCCAAGGAACAACAGCGTGAACGTCTTGTACTTCTTCTCGTCCTCCAGGCTTACCTTCTCGCCTTGCAGCGCGCGCGCGAATATAGCCGCAGCTTCTTCCTTCGTCGTCTCTGCGAACGCCACATAGTCCAGCGCGTGATCGGATACTTTGCATCCGACCTCGTCGAAGAACTTTACGCGATCCGCGAGCGCGTCAAGCAGCGCATCATAGCTGTCGACCTGGCGGGCGGATACTTCCGCAAGCTGCTTGATCCACGGCAGGTAAGTCGCGCGGTTAATTTCAAGCGCCTTATCCGGACGGAATGACGGCAGCACCTGCACGTCGAAATCTTCCAAACCTTTTATTGCGATATGGTATTCCAGCGAATCGACAGGATCATCCGTCGTACAAATAACCTCGACGTTCGACATCTTGATTAAATCGCGAGCTTTGAAGCTGCCCGTTGCAAGCTTCGCATTAACCTTCTCCCAAATCTCAGGAGCATTCTTCTCGTTAATAAGGTCTTGCACGTCGAAAAACCGACGCAGTTCAAGATGCGACCAATGATACAGCGGGTTTCCGATCGTCTGCGGAACTGTTTTCGCCCAAGCAGCGAACCGCTCGTAATCGGTAGCGCCCTCGCCGCCGGTTACGAGTCTTTCCTCCGCGCCGTTCGCACGCATGGCACGCCACTTGTAATGATCGCCGTATAGCCAAGCTTCCGTAATGTTCACGAAGCTCGTATTTTCATAAATTTGTTGCGGGCTTAGATGACAGTGATAATCGATAATTGGCATTTGTTTCGCATAATCGTGATAAAGCGTAACGGCCGTCTCGTTCGATAACAAGAAGTTGTCGTCCATAAAAGGCTTCATTTCAGCTTTCCCCCATAATCACTTTTTGTAAAAATGAACCAAATCGTCGATCTGTACTGCCTGCCCCGTCTGAATAGAGCGGTTAGCTGCGATTCCCGTCAGTATCGATCTTGCACCGTCAATATGATTGGCAGCGCGATTCCACTTATCCTCCACCGGCGTACCGAACAGATCGTTCAGCAGCACTGGATCGCCGCCGCCATGACCGCCAACGCCCTCTTCAACGTCAACCTCGTAAGGCGCTCCGAACATCGGGAACACCGTGATCGCCTTGTCTTTAAGCGCGCCCTCCTGCGACTTCTCACCGCCCGAGTTCACGTAAGACTGCTCGACGATATTCATCTCGATGCGGCCTTTCGTACCGTTGAATGCGATCCGGTAGCCTTCCCATGGCAAGTAAGCGTTTAAGGAATACGTCATTATCGCGTTGTTCTTATAGCGGACAAGCACGCCCATTGTATCTTCGATATTGATGCCGTCTCCGAACACGCTTTGATCGCGCCGGTAGCCGTCCTCGTGCTCCGCGTCCAGGTACATCGATTTCAAATGATCATTTTTATCCAAGTGTAGCGCAAATGGATCGTCTTCGGCAATCGGATTGCCCGTCGCGCGCTCATAAAACTTCGTTTCGCCGCGTTGCTCCGCATTCTCGCGTCCGTAGAACAACAGGTCGCCGAAAGCGAATACCGATTCCGGCTGCGAATCGATCCAGAAGTTAACGAGGTCAAAGTGATGCGTCGACTTATGGACGAGCAAGCCGCCGCTGTTCCCCTTATTGCGATGCCATCTGCGGAAGTAGTCCGCGCCATGCTGTGTGTTAAGCAGCCATTCGAAGTGGACGGACGTTACTTTGCCAATTGCGCCGCTGGCAATCAGTTCTCTCGCCTTCGTATGATGCGGCGCATATCGATAGTTGAACGTGACGCGCACATTACCGCCCGTGCGTTCTACCGCATCGAGTATTTCCTGGCATTTCTTCTCGTCTACCGTCATCGGCTTCTCGGTTACGACATCGCAGCCAAGCTCCAGGGCGCGAATGATATACGTATGATGCGTACGGTCCATGCTTGTTACGATTACGGCATCGGGCTTCTCGATTTCGATCATGCGATCGAACTCATTCGACTTATATGTGTTAACGGCGTTGTAGCCATACTTTTCGGTCAAAATGCGGTTCGCGTAATTCATGCGGGTCTGGTTAATATCACAAAATGCGGTTAGCTCCGACGTTTCCTTGAAATCGGTTGCAAGGGCACCGTAAAAAAATTCAGCCCTGCCGCCGCTGCCTACCAATACGTAACGTTTCTTTGTCATTTGATTCGTCCTCCTCAATTTATCATGGTTTTATTTTAGCGCATAAGAGTAGTATAATTCTCTTCATATTCTGCTTAATTTCAATGGAATACCGCATATCTTGCGCTAAACATACCTATTGGAGGCTGAAGATCATGCCCACAGAGCAAGAACCGTTCAGTTACAGCTTCGGCGACACGCCGGAGCTTTACGTCGAATATATGAAGCGATCGGAAGCGTTCACGATGAGCGTCGACCATTATCACGCCTATTACGAAATCTATTACATGCTGTCGGGAAAACGGCTGTACTTTATTCGCGATCGTTCATACGCCGTCGAGCAAGGCGATCTCGTGTTCATACCGAAGCATGAGCTCCACAAAACGATGCATGCCGGAGAAGCCGCACACGAGCGTGTCATTATTCACTTTGACGACGACACGGTTGAGAAATGGTCTTCGGAGCACGTCGGCTATTTGCTTAGCTCTTTCCGGCAAGACAGCCCCATCATTCGCCTGCCGTTGTCCGAACAAAATCGCGCCTTGCAGCTCATTCGCCAACTGCTCTCGGAAATAGAGAATAAACCTACGGGCTACGAGCTTATCCCCGGACCGGCTATTGTCGAACTGCTTCTTATCGCTGCACGCTATGTGGAAAAGCATGATTTTGCGCCGTTGCAGCACGAAACTCCGATGCATGCGAAGATAACCGAGGTCGTGCGTCATATTAACGCCAGCTACGCTGAGCCGCTTCGCCTTGGAGACCTATCGGAGCGTTTCTTCATAAGTTCTTATTATCTCAGCCGCATGTTTAAGGAAATTACCGGTTTTGCCTTTTCCGACTACGTCGTTCTGACCCGTATTAAGGAGGCGCAGCGCCTGCTTCGCGATTCAGAGAGCTCAATCTCGGAGATCGCAGTTGCCGTCGGCTTCGAGAACTTTTCCCACTTTGGCAAAATGTTCAAGAAGATCGCCCGGCAGTCGCCTCGCGACTATCGCAAGCAGTATGGCAAGAGTTGATCAGCTTCCACGATCTCGATTCTCGAAGTGTCGTAATATTGAAGACAAAAGGTCATAAAATTGCACTAATAATAAGAAAATAAATATGTTACATTTACTTTGTTGTCATAAATTTATATATTCAAGCTATACAATCAACTACTGAACTAATGGAGAGGTGAATGTATGATTCGCATAGGTAAAATTAGCTATTGGCATGTGCATGCATGGGATTACACGAAGCAAGCTCAGGCTCATCCGGGCACAGTAATTGCGGCCGTATGGGACGAGATTCCTGAACGCGGACGGGAAGCTGCCGAGAAACAAGGCGTTCCATTCTATGAGAATTTGGATGACATGTTAGCAAGTGAAGACATTGACGCCGTTATCGTCGATGCGCCAACCTCGATGCATGCCGAAGTGATCGTGAAGGCGGCACGCGCAGGCAAACATATTTTCACAGAGAAAGTAATCGCGCCGACTTTAAAGGAAACAAATGTTATACTTAACGAAGTAGCAAGCAACAAAGTGAAACTTACCGTATCGCTGCCTCGTCTAAATGATAGTTATACGCTCGCGATTCGCGATATTTTGGAGAAGAATCTGCTCGGTAAGCTAACGCTTGTGCGAACACGGTTGTCCCATAACGGCGCGATCGCGGACTGGCTGCCTAGCCACTTCTACAACTTGGAGCAATGCGCCGGCGGCGCGCTCATCGATCTTGGCTGTCATCCGATGTACCTCGCTAGATTGTTCCTGGGCGAGATGCCTTCCGAAGTATCCGCCACGTTCAGTTATTTAACTGGCAAAGATGTCGAGGACAACGCGGTATCCGTGCTGTCTACCCCTTCGGGAGCTATCGGTATTGCGGAGGCTGGCTTCGTGAATAGCCACTCGCCGTTCACGATTGAAGTCCACGGCACGGAAGGAACGCTGTTGTATGGTACACCGGACGGCGAACTATTGCTACGCACGAATGGCGCAAACGGCGAATATGCCGACAAGTGGACGAAGATTCCGTTGCCTAGCAAACGTGAAAGCGCATTCGACCAATGGGTCGGCCACATCAACAACGACACGCAGGCAGTTGAGAACATTTCCTTGGCAACTGACCTTACGAAGCTGATGGAAGCTTCGAACCGGTCTGCTCAGGAGAGAAGAGCGATCTCGATCAGCGAGCTTAGCGAGTAGACGGGCACCTTGAACTGCAGAGGAGGAGATGGTTTTGCCGAGCTTCCCATACGAAATGATGAGAGAACGCGAGGATGCGCTGGAACGATTGGAGCTGCACATCAGATGGGGACGTTATGATATCCATGTGCTGCGATTCCATCTCACCCACTTTCCATCCGGCAGAGTCATCGGCTTTCATAAGCATGCGGAGTTCGAATTCCATTTCATTCCTCAAGGCAGAGGCAAGGTCATCATCGTCGATCAAGAGTACCCGTTGAAGTCCGGATTATTGTACTTAACAGGGCCCGAGGTCATGCACTATCAGGAAGCGGATACGGCTGAGGCTATGGACGAGCTTTGCCTTCATGTCGATATTATTGATCGCAGTTTGGAGCAGAACGAACTTCCCGATGTATACGATGACTGGGAGGATGCGGAAGCCCATGCCTGCGTCGAGAAGCTGAAGGCGCTGCCTGCTTTTCCGACGTCCGATCTTCACGAGGCGATGCCGTGTTTCCTTGATGCATACCGAGCTTATAAGGACAACTATACGGGCAGCTATACCACCATTAAGCAAAATGTGATTCAAATTCTGCTGCGTGCTGTCCGCGCATACGAAACGGCTGGCGAGCAGAAGCAATTTCCGACGCGCGACATGAAGGCGTATCGGTATCGGCTCGCAATGGAATACATCCAAGCCAACTATGCAGGGCCGATTACACTGGAGGATGTTGCCGACAAGCTGAATCTCGGCGTAAGGCAAATTCAGCGGTTGTTCAAGGAGCTTCATAACGGGCAATCCTTCAGCCGCATACTCGAAGATATTCGGCTTGCGGCCGTCTGCCGGGAGCTTGTAGCAAGCGAGTTATCCGTAGAGCAAATCGCGAAGAACGCCGGCTTTGCCGCCGGCAACTATTTGCACACCGTCTTTCGCAAGCGTTACGGAATGACCCCTTCCGACTATCGGAAAATGGAACGTCAGACCGTGACTACGTTATAGACTTAATCTGAGGAGGCTGTTTATTATGTCACGTACTTATCGTATTGCAATTATAGGCTGCGGCGGTATCGCCAACGGCAAGCATATGCCGGCACTGAGCAAGCTGAAAAACATTGAAATGGTCGCATTCTGCGATATCGTGGAAGAGCGCGCTGTGGAAGCGTCCCAAAAGTACGGCGCTGAAGGCGCACGCGTATACACGAACTATAAAGAATTGCTAACCGATGCTTCGATTGACATCGTTCATGTATGTACGCCGAACGATTCGCATGCTGAAATTGCGATTGACGCGCTCGAAGCAGGCAAACATGTTATGAGCGAGAAGCCGATGGCGAAGACGGCTCATGACGCTCAGCGTATGGTTGATGCAGCGAAACGCACAGGCAAAAAATTGACTGTCGGCTACAACAACCGTTTCCGCGCTGACAGCCAACACTTGAAGAAAATTTGCGAGGAAGGCGAGCTTGGCGAAATTTACTTCGCGAAGGCGCACGCGATTCGTCGCCGTGCCGTACCGACTTGGGGCGTATTCCTCGACGAAGAGAAACAAGGCGGCGGCCCGCTTATCGATATCGGTACGCATGCGCTTGACCTTACGCTGTGGATGATGAACAACTACAAGCCGAAAGTCGTACTCGGCACTTCGTACCACAAGCTGTCGCAACGCGAGAACGCGGCTAATGCATGGGGACCATGGGACCCTGCCAAGTTCACGGTTGAAGATTCCGCATTCGGCATGATCGTTATGGAGAACGGCGCTACGATCTCGCTCGAATCAAGCTGGGCTCTCAATACGCTTGAAGTCGACGAAGCGAAATGTACGCTGTCCGGTACAGAAGGCGGAGCCGACATGAAAGACGGCCTTCGTATCAACGGCGAGAAGCACAGCCGCCTGTACACTACGGAGATTGACTTGAAAGCCGGCGGCGTTGCGTTCTACGACGGCGCTACCGAAAGAGACATCGATCTCGAGATGAGAATGTGGATCAAAGCAATCGACGAGGACAAAGATCCAGTCGTAACGCCTGAGCAAGCATTCGTCGTATCCCAAATTCTCGAAGCTATCTACGAATCGGCCAAAACCGGCAAAGCGGTTTACCTATAAGAACAAAACGGCTTTCGCTACGCACGAACCGTTAGCTGCGTCTATGCGCAGCTCGGTTCTGTGCCGTCCTTTGGCGGCGTGCCCAGTATAAAAGCGAATTTTATACTTTCCTATATTTAGAAAATAAACAAGCTCCCTCAACATTCGTTGTGGGAGCTTGTTTATTCAGAGCTGAAACCATTGATTCCGCGGGGAACTTTTACAACGTTAGGCGCCGCATCAATTGGCCGGACGCGAACTGAGCCGGCCTCCTCCGAGCTATGTTGGATATTAGCATTAACTTTATACCGATGTTGGCCCTTTGCATGGCTTTGATGGATATCTGCATTAACTTTCGGCAAAATCCACGCCAATTGCCCATTTCAGACAAAGTTCGTGCAGTAATCCAATATAGCTTTTTTCTTCTTCCAAAAGTGACGCTCTATGTTGCAGAAATCCATCATCGCCCCGCTAGGTCTGAATGAGACCTAACGGGCTTCCTTCTGCTGTTCTACTCGGCAACAATCCATTCAACTCCGCGCTCGTCCAGCGTCTCCCGCCAGTCCTTCGGCATTGCCGTGTTGCAGATGACGATATCGATGTCTCGCCACTCGGCGATCCGGTACATTTGGGTTAAGCCGATCTTGGAGCTGTCGGTCATGATGATCGTTTGTTTCGAGTTCTCGATGACTTTGCTTGCCAGCTGGCCTCGTTCCGCGTCGAATGCCGTAATGCCTTTGTTCAGCACGATGCCGTCAATCGAGATAAACGCCTTATCCGCATGGAACAAGCCGGCGATCTTCTCGGCAATCGAGCCTGTGACGCGGGAATGCGTCGCATTCACTTTGCCGCCAATCAAATAGATCTCGCCCGAGAATAGCTCCTTGTTCTTGTATTCGATCAACAAATGAAGCGCTGGTATGGACATCGTTAGCACTGTCAAATTGTGCTTGTTCATCAGAAAATGGATCATCTGCTGCGGCGTCGTCCCGTCGTCGATGAAGATGACGTCATTGTCTTCGACGAGCGTTGCCGCTGCTTTGCCGATCAAGCGTTTCTCCTCGGCATGCAGCACTTCCCGCTTTAGATAGGAAGGCTCTTCCCCGCTCAGGTTGATTTTGACCGCGCCTCCGTATACCCGTTTCAGCCGGTTCTCGTCCTCCAGCTCCTCTAGGTATCGCCGGATCGTTTCGGAAGATACGTTAAGCTTTTTTACCAAATCGAACGTTTTGACCTGGCCTTCCGAATTCAATTTCTCGAGAATAATCGATTTGCGCTCTTCTCCTACCAACGACAATGAATGAGTCCCCTTCCGTCTACTAGCCTATTGTTTTCATTATAACGTTCGGTACTGTTCCATGCTATCCCGCAGTTGCGATTTTCCGAACCTTTACATAACGGCTAAGAACGGGACGCATACCATGCTTGCGTTTTTTTGCGTACGCCCATCACGAGCAGCTCGTAAAGCGAACGGACGGCCAGATTCACGGCGACGACCAGTACCGACATGGCGGCAGCGGCCGCTACATCTCCCGCATCGTCCATGTTCACGATGGACACCGCGGCAGGTTTCAGATCCGGCGCGTAGAGAAATACGACCGCAGATATCGTAACCATGGCGTTAACGAAAAAGTACATCGCGATCTCAAGGATGGCCGGCAGCGACATCGGTACGGTCACGCGAATAAAAGTCCGATAAAACGGCACGCTCATCGACTCCGATACGGCTTCGATCTCTTTGTCGAGCTTCTTAAGCGATGCCGTCGCCGTAATGAATGGCACCGAATAGAAATGAACGACGTTGACAAGCACAAGAATCGCAATCGTGGCGTACATGAAGCCAAGCGGATTACTAGGCTCGTTGAAGAAGAAAATGTACGCCAGCCCCAGCGCCATGCCCGGCAGCGCCATCGGCAGCACGGATAGGAAGTAGCCGAATTGGCGCAGTCGCCCGAAATCGCGAGACTTCTCGATCAAGTACGCGAATACGAACGTTGCGATCGTACCGACGACAGCGGTCAGCGCCGCGACCTTTAAGCTTACTATGAAAGGTCCCATGCCCCCGGCTGCAACCTTGGAGAAATTGTAATGACTTAAGCTTAAGCTAAGGTTATACGGCCATGTCTTAACGAGCGATGCGAATACGATCGTAAACAGCGGAATGAGAATGCAAGCGGCTACAATCGTGCTGAACGCCAAGAAGATAATATCGCGGCCTTTGTTTTCCTTGATCTGATACGCTGTCGACTTCGCCGTGAGCGTCATCTTCTGCTTCCGTTCGACGAACCGGTCCACCGCGAATGCGATAACGGCCGGTATCGTCAGCAGAATGCCGACCGTCGCGCCCATCGGCATGTTCTGCTGCCCGATGACCTGCTTGTATATGTCGGTCGCCAGCACCGAAAATTGCCCGCCAATTGATTGCGGCGCACCGAAATCGATGAAGCTCGCCGTAAAGCAGACGAAGGCCGCGCTGATTAGACCGTATTTGACGGTCGGCACCGTGACGCTGCAAAATGTCCGCCATTTGCTTGCGCCAAGCGACTCGGACGCCTCATACAGACGATAATCGGTGATCGACAGCGCCGTGAGGAAAATCATATAGGCCTGCGGGAATGTATAGATGACCTCGGAAATGATGATGCCGATCGGCCCGTAAATTTCAATATGAACGCCGAACGGCAATAGGCCGAAAAATCCGTTCGTAACGATGCCTTGATTGCCGAACAAATAGGTCAGCGACAGCGCGTGCATCATCGTTGGAGCGAATAGAGGCAGCAGTGCGATCGACTTGAACATCCGCTTGCCTGACATGGACGTGCGGACGATTCCGTATGCGTAAAGGAATGCCAACACGACAGAAATGACTGTCGTCATTCCCGAGACGAATAACGTATTGGTCAATGAGCGCAGCATCGAAGCCGTCGTGAAATACGTTAGAAAATTGTCGAGTCCAATGAAGGCGCCGTCGTTATTTTGAAACGCCTTAACGAACAGAAACAATAGCGGGACTAGCAAAACGAGCAGCAGTACCGCAATCATGAGCACGGTCAGCGTCCTGATTACCAGATCCGCCGCCGTCAATCGTTGCTGAATGGAGCGGAAGGCCGAGCGGATAACGGCAGCCATCAAACCACCGCTTCCTTATGGAACGTAAGCAGCTTATCGGCGGCCAAATGGAGCGAAACGGCGCTGTTTTTGGCTAACTGCAGCTGATGGGACAGCTGGGCCGATACGTCCACGGTTATCATTTGGGTCTCCCCCGCCTTCGTCTCCGTAAGCAGCGACAAGCGGTAGAAGGCGCCCCTGAATTCAATGTTATGGATAATAGCCGGCATGCCTTGGCCCGAAGGAGAGATGCTGACATGCTCGGGGCGAACCGCCATGCAGCTGCGCGGATCTGGATCATTCAGGAAGTTAATTGCGCCGACGAAGTCGGCTACGAAAGGACTATTCGGTTGCTCGTATATTTCATTTGGCGTCCCGACCTGTACAATTTCAGCACGGTTCATAACGACGATGCGGTCGGACATCGTCAGTGCCTCTTCTTGGTCATGCGTAACCATGATCGTCGTAATGCCCAGCTTTTCCTGAAGCTCGCGCAATTCGCGGCGCAGCCTCGTTCGCACCTTGGCATCGAGCGCCGAGAGCGGCTCGTCAAGCAATAGAAAGTCCGGCTCGAGCACGATCGCTCTGGCTAATGCCACGCGCTGCTGTTGTCCGCCGGATAAGTGCGACGGATAACGATCCGCCACATGGGCAAGGTCAACCTGAACGATGGCGGCTTCTACCTTTTCTTTCATTTCGCTTCGGCTGTATCCTTTGCCCTTGAGGCCGTAAGCGATATTTTGTTTGGCAGTCATATTCGGAAATAGGGCGTAGGATTGGAACACCATACCGAAGTTGCGTTTGGCTGGCGGCAGCTTCGTAATGTCTTTGCCTCCGACATGTACGCTCCCCGTCGTCGGCTGCTCGAGACCGGCAATAATTCGGAGCAGTGTCGTCTTCCCGCAACCGCTGGGACCGAGCAGGCAAACGAACTCATTCTTGTGGATGTCAACAGACACGTTGTGAAGTGCAGTGAATGATCCGAATGTCTTGGTAACGCCTTGGATTGACAGATAAGGTTGCACGTCGTTTCCCTCCGATAAGCATTAATCTTACGGATGCCGCATCGCGAATACTTGGATTCGCGATACGGTTATCCGCTCATGCGAGTTTCTGATAATTAGGATTTGGGTTCGCTTTTGCTGTCGTAACGCTTGGACCATTCGGCCAGGATGCCTTCGCGGTTTTTCGCGGAAGCGTTCAAGTCGTTTTTGATCAATTGGGACATTGGATCTTTCGTATAGCCTTTAGGCAGTTCCGTATTTTCCGTTTTAATTGCGATGATGGCATAGTTTTTGTTGTATTCTTTCATGACCTCGTCTGTGATAGCCCAATCGAGGAAGTCTTTGGCGATTTGCTTGATCGTGCCTTTCTTCATAAGTGCATTCGCCTCTACGTCGTAGCCGGAGCCTTCAGTAGGGAATACGACGTCGACCGGCGCACCGTTCTCAGCTTCTTGAATACCGCGGTAGCCGAACGAAATGCCGATTGGATATTCGCCTGTTCCCGCCAGCTTAGCCGGCTTCGAACCGGAATGCACATACATAGCGATATTTTCGTTCAGCTTGTCCATGTAGGACCATGCTTCGTCTTCACCAAGCAACTGAATCAATCCCGATACAGTCAAATAGCCTGTTCCCGACGAAGCCGGATTCGGCATCGTGATGAGACCTTTGTACTCCGGTTTAATCAAGTCTTGATACGTTTGCGGAACGGGAATTCCGGCTTTCTCCAGCTCGACCGTATTAGCGACAAATGCTGTCTCCCATGCGTCGATGCCTACCCATTTGGCCGGCTCGTTCGCATCCTTGAAGAGCGGGTCGATCCGCTCGATGCCTACCGGCGAGTAGCCTTCAAGCATGCCGTTCTGATCAAGGACAAGCAAGCTCGTTGCCGCTAAGCCCCATACGACATCCGCTTGCGGGTTATCTTTCTCGGCGAGCAGCTTCGCTGTAATGACGCCTGTCGAATCGCGTACGATATTGAGCTTCACGTCCGGATATTTCGCTTTATACGTAACCAAGTACTCCTGAATGATATCGTCTTCCAGCGCCGTGTAGACCGTCAGTTCTTTGGATTCCGTATCTAAGCCGCCTTCAGTTCCCGTCGTATTACCCGTGTTTGCTTTATTGCCCCCGTTGTTGCTTCCCGTTCCGCCTCCGCAGCCCGTCAGCAAGATTGCCATCACAAGCGCCAAGCTCAGAATCGTCATGCCCATTTTTTTCGATGTTGCTTTCATTTTCTCTCCTCCTGATTTCTGTACGTTTAAATTTTTAGAACCATTATGTTTGTCGTTGCTGGTGAGCTCATTTCGAATATATCAGAATCAATATGCTATTAAAAGCTTATTATTTTATTGTAAATAACTTGTTTTGGTTGTTTTTGTGTTGTTCTTTTTTCAAAAAAGGCCCGCGCACTACATGCACTGTACGCAGGCCAACAAGTAATCGAAATCGCCTCAAGCGACGGGCTGTTCCTTCAGTAATTGATCTACGGATGCATGCGCATAACCCAATGAATCGGCGACGCCGCGGAACACAACGTGACCATTCAGCACGTTTAAGCCTTTCGCCAAATCATTGTGCGCCAAGGCAGCTGCTTTGTAGCCTTTGTCGGCAATAAGCAAACCATAAGGCACAGTAACATTTGTCAGCGCAATGGTCGCGGTTCTTGATACCGCGCCAGGCATATTGGCTACGGCGTAATGAACGACGCCATACCGCTCATAGGTTGGATCGCTATGCGTTGTGATATGATCAATCGTCTCGATCGATCCGCCTTGGTCAATGGCTACATCGACGATTACCGAACCTGGCTGCATGGTACGGACCATTTCCTCCGTGACGAGACGCGGAGCCCGGGCGCCAGGAATAAGCACGGCTCCGACCAGAAGATCGGCCTTCGAGACGGCTTCAGCAATCGTCATTTCGCTCGAAACGACCGTTCTCAGCCGGCCTTGGAACTGATCATCCAACTGGCGCAGCCGATCCGGATTGCTGTCGATAACCGTTACGTAGGCCCCGAGGCCGACTGCCATTTTGGCAGCGTTCGTGCCTACGACACCGCCTCCGATAATGACGACCTCTGCAGGCGGAACGCCCGGCACGCCGCCAAGCAATATACCTTTCCCGCCCCTCGTGCCCTCCAAATATTGCGAGCCAATCTGAATGGACATCCGCCCCGCCACCTCGCTCATTGGCGTCAGCAGCGGAAGCGAGCCGTTATCCTTCTGGATCGTTTCGTATGCGATCGCTACAACCTTGCGGTCGATCAGCGCCTTTGTAAGCTCAGGCTCGGCGGCGAGATGCAAATAAGTGAACAAAATGAGCCCCTCGCGGAAATGACGGTATTCCTCGCGCAGCGGTTCCTTTACCTTCATGACCATTTGGGCCGACCACGCCTCCTCGGGTACTTCTGCGATAGCAGCTCCTGCTGCGGCGTAAGCTTGGTCGGTGAAGCCGCTTCCGAGTCCCGCTCCTCTCTCCACGATGACCGCATGGCCGCGTTTAATGAAGGAAGCGACACCGGCAGGCGTCATGCCAACGCGGTTTTCGTTGTTTTTGAGTTCTTTCGGTACACCGATTATCATAAGGGACGACTCCTTTGCAAGAAGATCAAGTATGGGATTTGACGCTTCGCTCGACACGGCCGACGGCCGCGATTAGCCGCTTCATATCGGCCTCGGCAATTTCGCCTATATTGCCGATTCGGAACGTGTCGGCGTTTGATATTTTGCCAGGGTAGATGACAAAGCCTTGCTCCTTAAGCTGCTTATAGAACGTCTCGAACGTGAAGGATGGATCATCGGGATAATAAAAAGACGTAATGATCGGTGACTGCATACCGTCGCTGAGCAGCGTTTCATAGCCGATCGCGCGCATGCCTTTGACGAGCGTCTGCTGGTTGGTAAGATAGCGCGTATGCCTTGCAGCTACGCCCCCCTCCTCCTCGAGCTCCAATAGTGCCTCGTAGAAGGCTCGCACCGTATGGGTCGGAGATGTAAACCGCCACTTCCCGCCGTTCTGCTCCATATGGTTCCATTGATCGTACAAATCAAGCGACAGCGATCTCGCCTGCCCTTTGCAGGATTGCAATTGATCGATGCGAGCGATAACAAAACCGAATCCAGGTACGCCTTGAATGCATTTGTTGGCGCTGCTGATCAAATAATCGATGCCAAGCTCCGCCATATCGAGCGGAACGCCGCCGAAGCTGCTCATGGCATCTACGATGAACGTTTTATTGTAAGCTTTTACGATAGCTCCCGCTTCCTGAATCGGGTTAAGCATCCCCGTCGTCGTCTCGCAATGCACCATGGCGACATGCGTAATGGCGGAATCGGCTTTCAAAGTTTCTTCAAGTTTCGCGAGATTCGGTAACGATACCTCGCCGCTGTCCAGCACGAGCGTATCGATTCCGAGCACGGCCGCCATTTGGGCAATGCGCTGCCCGTATGCGCCATTCGTCATCACAAGCAGCTTTCCGCCCGGGCCGATCGCGCTGCCGATGACGGATTCCACGCTGAAGCTGCCGCTTCCTTGCATCAGCACGCTGGAATAGTCCTCGGTACGTCGCGTAGCAAGCGAGACCAGCCGTCTTCGGATATTTTGAACCAAGTCATTGTACTCGCTATCCCATGTGCACCAGTCCTTGAGCATCGCTACCTTGACGCGTTTGCTCGTTGAGAGCGGGCCCGGCGTCAACAGCAAATACGGATTATCATCCAGCAAATCAATGTTCATGCGAATTATCTCCTTATTTGTCGCCTGCAGCGAGGCGTTCATTTATCGTTTCAATGATGTTTGGCAAATCGCTTATTTGCTCGATGACGTAATGCGCCCCAGCTGCCTTGAACCGTTCAGTGACGGCTTCCATCTTCACCGCCAGCAGCTCTGCCGGCATTCCTTCCACCTCGGCTTCGCTCAGGCCCAGCTCGCTGCCGCCCTTAATGACGCCTATGCTCCACATTCCCGCATTTACCCCCTCCAACACGTCGCTGGTCGTATCGCCGACCTTCACCATGGCGTTCATCGGATGAATGCCCAACAGCTCGGCATTCCGATAGCACATCCATGGATACGGCCGTCCGGCAGCCGCGTCGTCCGGCGTGACGAGCGTATCCGGCGCGTACCCTTTTTTGTTCGCTTCGCCCGCAACGATTTCCATCATTTTTGACGTGTATCCCGTCGTTGAACCGATTTTGAGACCGTCAGACCTCAATTTCTCCACGACGTCAAGCGCTCCCGGAATCGGATCGGTATAACGCGCCAGATCAGCGAACAGCATCGGTTCGAAATCGGCATATAAATCATCAACATCGGCATCTGTTGGCGCGCTGCCGAAGCGTTCCTTCCATAGCGCTGCAATTCTCTCCATTTCGAGAAGCGCTTTGATATGATCCCACTTCAACATGCCCATTGGCACTCTAGCTTCCTCCGGGGTAATTTCGATCCCTCTTTGATGGAATACGTTCACGAATACAAGCAGCGGAGCGAAGCAGCCATAGTCCACCATCGTTCCGGCCCAATCGAATACAACCCCTTGAATATGTCCGCGATATACCGTCGTCGTCATCTTTAGCTCACTCCTGTTGATTGTTTTGGAATTGCTTTGTTTTCACAGAATCATTCGAATGATTCAATGAAAAAAATTACATTTGTCATAAAATACATTGCTTTTAGTTGTTTTTAATTGTGTTTACGAGTAAATAGTAAGATACCAGTGAGGTGGTGTCAATGCTCTTTACCGTATCTAAACATTTCGTATATACGCCATCTACGTCTCCCAAACGCCAACAAAGATGAGGATCGGCGCCAGCTGCGACAACGGTCCGCCATCCATGCTTCCACTCGCTCCGTATCGCCCCCGATTTCAGACGTCATTTACAAAACATTATAAAACACACAACAAAACACAATATATACTGTTGTTTGACCGCGTATACGGTGGATTTTAGTTGCACACCAAATCTATTCGCCTCCAAGTTATCTGACAATCTCGTATTTCACTATTTTTTTCAGACATCACCGATAACGTGAACCCTAACACCATTAAACTTTCAGGAGGATTTATATCGTGAACTTGTTGAGAAATCTAAAAATTGCACAAAAGCTTTTTTTGCTGAACGCCATCGCAGTCCTCTTCCTGCTCGGCTTGTCTATCTCCGGATACGTTTTTCTCAGCCAAATTCATGGCACCGCAAAATCTATGCATACAAGCGGCTTTGTACCGAGTATGCAAATGACCGAGGTTGACACTCACATTCGAACGACGACACGGAAACTGCTGGAGCATATGTTAGCGAAGGAATCCAGGTTCAAGGACGTGCTGGCCCGGGAAGCGGATCGGGCATCAGCCGCTGCAAGTGAAAGCCTAGTTGCTTACGAGAGCGCGATTGCGGCGGATGATGTGACCCGCATGTGGTATGACAAACTGGGCCAGTCGCTTGGCGCCTATACGAAGGAAAGAGAGGCAATCGTAAAACTCTCCAATGAGGGTAGGGAGGACGAAGCGTATGAACGATTCCGGACTTTCGCCCGTCCGCTTCTGGACAATATGGAAGGTTACATTGATAATTTGTTAGCATCACGGATGGATATGTCCGAACAATTAAATAAGGAGAATGACGACATTTACGATAAAATCGTTATTCTGCTGCTGATCGTTTCCGCTTCTGCTTGCGTGTTGTTTGGAGTGCTGTCTTATTTCATGGCACAGCTCATTGTGAAGCCTATCCGTAGAATGAATGCGCTGATGGGTAAAGCTGAACGGGGCGATCTATCGGCGGAGGATCGGTATAGGTCCAAAGATGAGATAGGCGCGCTGAGCCGTTCTTATCATCAAATGACCGAAGGTCTGCGCGCCTTGCTAGCCGACGTCAAAGATACGGCCGACTGTCTTCTCGACGATGCGGGTCGGTTCGCGCTTCACGCGCAACAGAGCCTAGTAGCAGTTGAACGGATTGCTGTCGTTACTGACTCGCTGAGTATGGCGAGCCACAGTCAAGTCGCCGATCTCGATGGCGCGTTGCACAAGCTCGTTGAGATGAACGGCGCAATTGAACGGATAGACAACAATAGTCAAGGGATGGCGAAAGCGAGCATTATGGCGGCATCCGCTTCGAATGAGGGTTCCGCGGCGCTTGCCATTATGCGGGAGCAGATGGATGCGATCGGAAACAGCCTGGAAGCGGCAGAGTTGGATGTGGCCGAACTGGCAAACGCCAGCAGGCAGATCAGCGAAACAACGTCGGTAATCGTCGATATCGCTGGGCAGACGAACTTACTGGCACTCAATGCAGCTATTGAAGCGGCAAGAGCCGGCGATGCGGGACGAGGCTTCCGAGTCGTCGCGGACGAGGTGCGCAGGCTCGCCGAGGGCAGCGACAACGCGGCGCAAGAGGCAACCGGCAAGCTTCGCGCGATTCGCACCAAGAGCGACGCAACCGCTGCGTCGATGAGGCGAAGCACGGAACAAGCTAAAGCCGGCATAATAGAAGCAGGAAAAACGGGGGTCACATTCGAGAACATTCGCGGCTCGGTTGCCGAAGCCGCCGCCCTCATCGAAGAGGTGACGACGGATATCGCCCGGCTGGCAGAAGGCAGCTCCTTCGCCGTCGTTTCCATGGAGTCGGTAGCCGCCGCCGCCAAAGAAAGCGCTGCAGCTTCCTTGGAGACGGCGGCTGCTAATCAGGAGCAATTGGCTACGATGGAGATCATCGCCAAAGACGCCGAGAAGCTCGCAACCATGGCGAAGCAATTGGATAAAGGGTTATCCCGTTTTACCATATAGTTAAAAGACTCGCAGCCTTTTCGCTGCGAGCCTTTTCTTTCAAACCTCAGTCTTCACCTATAATCACTACTAGCGCATCGGCGCTCCACGATGATCAATGAACAGCGCACCGTCTTCCGCCGCTGTCCTTCTCTCCACCAAATCCAATATGCCGCTAGCCGAAGCGTCTGCGTCACCTGGCGCTTGCTCGCCGCCCATGTCAGTCCGTATCCAGCCGGGATGTACGGCATGAACAAGTATGTCTTGCGGTCTAAGCTCCGCCCGAAGTTGAGCGGAGAACATGTTAAGCGCGGACTTCGACAACGCATAGGAGTAATCGCCGCCGTATGCGCCAGCCGAGCTGCCTGCCTCCGAACTTATGTTGATAACCGCTTGCTGCTCACCTTTGCGCAGCAAAGACAGGAAATGCTTCAGCACGAGTATTGGCCCATATAGATTCGTCTGGAACGACTGCTCCAGCTGTTCCACATCCAGCTGTTCCAGTTTCTGATCGCGCCCAAGCAGTATAGCCGCGCTGTTAATAATGACATCGAGCCCATCGAACCGAGCCCCTGCCTGCTCACTCGCATATCGGATCGAATTCTCATCCGATACGTCAATCGGCAATAATGTAAGTTGCTCTCCATAATGCTCGATCAATGGCTGCAGCTTCTCCACAGAAGATCCAGGTCCTCGTACCCCCGCCAGCACCTCATGTCCACGCTCGCAAGCTTCCTTTACCAAGGAAAGGCCAAGCCCCCGATTTGCACCTGTAATTAATATTCGCATTTCGTCATCTACCTCCATCTATGTCGCAGTTGATGCTTTCTTAGTTGTCGTTCTCGAGCAGCTCCAACATAACCTTTAATGATTTGAATGTATCCATGTAAGCGTAACGACCACCGGTATACTCCCCTTTTTGCACAAGAGACATACCGTTTTTCTCCATCAAGGCGACCTTCTCCTTCATTCCCTCGACGGCAAAAGCAATATGATGCGGCCCTTCGCCATGCGCGTTCAGATGATCCCTCCATGTGCTCGGATGCTCATCCGGCTCGATAAGCTCAAGCTGAAGCGCTCCCATATCGAAGAACGCAAGCTTCGCCCGCGCTACGGATGATTCGCCGTTATATTCCGTCTGCGCCTTGTCTACCGTATCCGTCCAGAACCAATCGGGCTTCTCCACGCCAAAAAACTGTGCGTATGCCTTAGAGGTTGCTTCTATGTCATGCACCAATAGACCAATCTGAGTAATGGTACGATTGCCCAAAATATTATTGTTCATAGCTAACATTCCCCTTTTCGATTAGTGTGCATTTATGCAAAATCCGAATCGCGGATTTCTTACATAAGCATCCCCCCTCATTAGCCTCAAATAGAGTGAACACGCGTTTATTTCTTAGTAAGAAGAAGCGCCTCTTCTACTTATGAAGAAGAAGGCGCACGGCATGATTCACGTACGATAAGCGAATTCGTCATCGCTAATTGTGTGTAATCTTGACTACCGTTCTCTATGCCATCAATTAAATGGCGAGTCAACTCATCCATCATCGCCGAGAAGTCAACGTGAATCGTTGTCAGCGGGGGATTATATCCAGCGCTCAGGCTATGGTCGTCGAAACCTGCGATTGATAGATCATCAGGGACGCGCAAGCCCGCTTCCCCTAATGCGCGTATAGCTCCGAAAGCGATGCTGTCGTTGGCTGCGAAGATCGCCGTCGGCAGCTCTCCGCCAAGCTTTAACAGTTCCTTGATCGCCAAGTAGCCGCTTGGTTCATTGAAATCAGCTGCCATCATCCATTGCTTTACAATAGGCAGCCGATTGCGCTCCATGGCTGCCTTGAAGCCCTTCCACCTCGCAGCTCCCGAATACCTGTTCAAATCGCCGTTAATAATCCCAATGCGCGTATGCCCTAGTCCCGCCAAATAATCGATAACGAGACCAGCACCTGCCTCATTATCGAAGTTGAAGACAATCCGATTCGACTCTTGCTCACCAGACATATGATGATCAACGATGGCGACCATGAAGCCTTCCGCGATAAGCTCCTCGACGATCGGCTCCTCATTGGCTGCTCCAATGAAGATGCCACCATCAATTCGGCGCTGATAGAAACATTCCTTCACTGCCCTCGCTTCCTCCTGCCGCTTCGGATCGCGTACGATATGCGTCAAGACGAAGTAGCCGTACCTCGACGCGCTCTCAATTACTTTCGTCAGCAGCAGGCTGGCGATCCAGTCGCTCGATACATCGCCCGAATCGATCATGAACAAGCCGATCGTTCTTGTCTTCTTCCCGGCCAGCACTTGCGCTGACAGGTTCGGAAAATAATTATATTGTTCTATGACCTGGAGCACCTTCTGCTTCGTATGCTCCGGAACGTTCGAATAGTTGTTAATGACACGGCTCACCGTGCTGCGCGATACGCCAGCAAGCCTGGCAATTTCGGTACTGTTTATTTCCTTGCCCAGCTTGCTCAAATCGATGTCCCACTTCCTGTAAACACGCGTTTATACCGCTATGTTAACAACGATCGCAACCGCTGTCAAACGTCATTTTCGCCTGCTGCTCCTCACATTTCTAACACGGCCGGAAAATCATCCCCGAGCAGGCTCCAATCCGATACCAGCTCTTGATCGCTGAGCAGGCAGTCATCCAGCGAGCTTGTCAGCTCGGCCCGATTCATCGCAATGCCGATTAAAACAAGCTTATTGATGCGGTCCCCATATTTGTCATCCCATTTGTCAGCAAGCTCCCTCTCTTCGGCGAGCAGCGCCAGCCTTTCGGCCTCCGGAAGCTCGGCAGCCCATAATCCTGCCGGCCCGAATTGAATGGATGGCCCTGCTTGACTCAAGCTTTGAGCCATCCTATTCCGAGTCGCAAGCCAGACGATCCCTTTGGCTCTGACGACCTCCTCAGGCCAGTGCTCCATCCAGGCCATTAATCGCCCCGGGTGGAACGGCTTCGCTCGTTCATAAACGAAGGAAGCGATGCCGTATTCCTCCGTCTCCGGCGTATGTGCCGGCGCTTCCATTTCCTTAATCCAGCCGGCCGACCTGCTCGCTTCTTCGAAGTTGAACAACGACGTGTGCAAAATTTCTTTCGGATTGACCCGCCCTCTTGCAGCGCGTATCAGCTTGGCACTCGGTTGAAGCGCACGCAATACGCCTTCCAGCTCCGCCAGATCCTCTTCCTCTACTAAGTCGCATTTGTTAAGGATAAGCACGTCGCAAAACTCGATTTGATCAATCAGCAGATCCACGACTGAGCGCGTATCGTCCTCGGAAGCTGCCTGGCTTCGTTCCAGCAGCGATTCCCCCGAGGAGTAATCATGCCAGAAGCTATAAGCATCCACGACAGTGACCATGCAGTCTAATGCGCAGTACCTCGATAGATCAATTCCTTGCTCCTCATCCAAGTAGGTGAACGTCTGCGCTACAGGAACAGGCTCGCTTACGCCAGTCGATTCAATCAATATATAATCGAACCGATTCTCCTTCGCAAGCTTCTCGACTTCCCGAAGCAAGTCTTCGCGCAGCGTACAGCAAATGCAGCCATTAGACATTTCCACGAGCTTCTCGTCCGTGCGGGATAACCCGCCGCCGCCTTGAATCAAGTCGGCATCGATATTGACCTCGCTAAGGTCATTGACGATAACAGCTACTTTTAATCCTTCCCGATTGTTCAGAACATGGTTCATAATCGTCGTTTTTCCAGCGCCCAAATAACCGCTCAGCACCGTGACCGGAATTTTGTTGCGACTCTTCATTTTGTCCAAATTGCTCAAATTGCTCATCTTAAGTGACCCCTCGTTTCAATTATTATATCGTAATTATTACGATTAGATATCGAAAGAAAAACCGATTTATATCGGGTTAATCGTAATTGTTACGATTAAACGAGTATATCAGTCCAAAAGGCTCTCGTCAATGTATGTGTACCAATCTACTTTTCCGGGCTCATATCCAATCAATAAACTTTTGAGCTACATACTCTATTATATAGCTCATGCTAGATTAATAGAGGACGGTGGCGGAATGTTTAAAAAGCAAACAATATGCTCTCCCAAGAAACAGGTATGTCATGTAAAAAATCGCGTGACGAAATGCGCAAAACGGCCTGTGAAAAAAAAATGCTCCTGCAAAAAAAATACTTGCGGATGCAAATCGGCGTTTAGAGCTATTGCCAACGTGGTCCAGCCCGTGCCTGGCGCAGGAGGCGACCCATTCCCTCAGGTATTGTACGGTTTGGAACAATTCGATCTCAATAATGAATATGATCCCGCAACATCGACATTTATTCCGAGAAGAAGCGGCGTATATTCGTTTACTGCAACGGTAACCTTCGATAGCAACGTATCTGGAGCAGTTAGTGTCGGATTAGCGATCCGGGCAAACAACTCGCCTATTATTACGGATCGTGAAACGTTCTCCTTCGGTGATGGAAGCATTGATGCGAGTGGACTTGTAAGGCTGCGCGCCGGCGATCGGGTACAAGTCTTTTTTACGATTAGCGGAGTTGCCGGCGGCAACATTGAAGCAGGCGTGGGCACACGTTTCGAAGGCGCACGAATCGGTTAATTCACAATAAAGAGGCCGCAAGCGATTGATGCGCTTGCGGCCTGGCTATTTTTAAGTGGATTATTCGACCTTCACCGCTTGTTTCTGTGCGATCAAGCTCAGTTCCGCCGCCTTAAACGTATGCTCCTGTGTCATGGCAAGCTCCGTGCCGTTCAAGCAGTCGAGAATCAGTTGGCCAAAATACGGGAAACCGACTTGGCCGCTTACCTGCATCCGCTGCTCGCCGTCCGCGTTGACTAGATACACTTGGTTACCTGCGGAATCCCGTGCAATATCGACATACTTTCGAAGCTCGATGTATCCTTCCGTGCCCATAATAATCATACGGCCGTCTCCCCAGGTGCTTAGGCCGCTCGGCGTGAACCAGTCTACGCGGAAATAGCCCGTCGCGCCGTTCTCGCCAACAATCGACATATCTCCGAAATCCTCTAGCTCGGGATATTGCTTATTATTGTAGTTTGCAACTTTGCTGTTTACGACCGTTGCGTTTTTGTTGCCGGTAAAATAAAGAAATTGCTCCACCTGATGAGATCCGATATCGCATATAATGCCGCCATACTTCTCCTTCTGGAAAAACCACTCTGGTCGCAAATGCGCGTTCAAGCGGTGAGGCCCAAGGCCGATGACCTGCAGCACTCTGCCAATCGCGCCTTGTTCGATCAACTGTCCGGCGAACACGGCACTCTCCACATGCAACCGCTCGCTATAATAGACTGCATATTTCTTGCCCGTATCGGCATACGCTTGCCGAGCATCTTCAAGCTGCTCCAGCGTCGTGAACGGCGCTTTATCGGTGAAATAATGTTTGCCTGCGCGCATAACGCGAACGCCAAGCGGTCCGCGGTCCGACGTCACCGCCGCTGCAGCAACAAGCTGCACTTGCGAATCGTCTAATATTTGCTCTAGCGATTGTGCCGCTTTCGCTTGCGGATAAGTCTTCAAGAAAGCTTCCACCCGAGCAGGTTCAATGTCATATACCCATTTAAGCTCAGCGCCCGCTTCCAGTAGACCGTTACACATGCCATAGATATGCCCATGATCCAAACTCACCGCCGCGAAAACAAACTGTCCCGGCTCAGCTACCCGATTGGGCTTGCCTTTAGGGGCGTAATTCATACCGTCGGCTTTACTCATTTTGCAGTCACTTCCTTCTTAAACGTCGAATTGGCAATACGGTCCTGCAAATACTCGTAGTATTTCTCCTCATCGATCGGCAAGTCGACCCAATTATCCGTCCAAGTGGACAGCAGCATCGCGTTGGACAGCATCAATCCTTTAATGCCTTCCTCGCCGGGAGCAATAAGCGGCTCATCGCGCAGAATCGCGTTCACCCAGTTCTGCGTAATGCCCTTGTGATCTGGGTAGCTGCCTTCGACCGGTATGTCCATCTTCCAGCATTCCGGTTGACCAAAGCTGCCTTTGTAGCTGTTGTTAAATTCCTTCTCCGATACGCGCAATCTCCAGAACGTAAGTTTATTGTCCTCGATAACAACCTTACCCCGATCGCCGCTAATTTCCAGCCTGTTCGTCCCTGGCGCCTCGCCTGTCGTCGTTACGAATACGCCTGTTGCCCCGTTCTCATATTCGACGAAAGCCGTTACGTCGTCCTCTACTTCGATATTCCGATGTTTGCCGAAGTAACAGAAGGCGCGGACGCGCGTCGGCATCATACCGATCGTCCATTGCCATAGATCAAGCTGATGCGGGTCTTGGTTAAGCAGCACGCCGCCGCCTTCGCCTGCCCAAGTCGCGCGCCAAGTGCCCGAATCATAATAGGATTGCGAACGATACCAATTTGTAATAATCCAGTTTGTACGCTTAATCTCGCCAAGCTCGCCGGAATCGATCAAATCCTTCAGCTTCACATATAGCGGATTGGTCCGTTGATTGTACATCATGCTGAACTTCACGTTCGTTTTCCGGCTGGCATCGTTCATCTCGCGGACCTGTTTCGTATAGACGCCTGCGGGCTTCTCGCAAAGCACATGCAGACCTCGTTCGAAACAAGCGATCGCAAGCTCGGGATGAGAGAAATGCGGGGTTGCGATTAATACGCCGTCAACAAGTCCGGAGTCCATCATCTCATAGGGATCCGCGAATAAGCCAACCTGATCGCCGAGCTGCTCCTTTGCCCATGCAAGACTGGCTGGCACGCTGTCGCTGACGGCCGTCAGGACGACGCCGCTAACCTCGCCTTTCTTTAAATATCCGATATGTCCCTTGCCCATATTGCCGAGTCCGATGATGCCCAATCGAACGGTTTGCATCCGTCATTTCCCCTTTGTATTGGTTTACTTGAATCGTATCACTTCAGAGCGAAAGCGGCTTCATTCGCATTAGCTTGTATCCGCTTTAATTTAACTCTGGTTGGTGTATAATGAGTTTATTTACACTAGGAGGACTCGACGCGCAATGAGCACGCAGCATAAAATCTCCAAGCCTTTCACAATCGGGACAAACTCTGATTATAACGCGCAAATTCAATACCATACCCATTTTCATTATGAAATCTATTACTTCCATGACGGTAAAGCGAACTATCTTATCAATGATCGCATTTATGTGCTCGAACCGGGCGATTTGCTTCTTATGCATGGCACAACGCTGCACCGTGCGAATGTCGATCCAAACGTGCTTTACCATCGTTCGACGTTGCATTTCGACCCCTATTACTTCAAGCAGTTCATTCAACCGCCCTTTGCAGCTGATCTGCTAGCTCCTTTCCAGAAGCTGCAAAACGTGAGGCTGCAGCTTCGCGGCGAGGACAAGCGGGAAATAGAGATGATATTCGCCAAGCTGGTGCAATTCCATAAGGATCCTTCCAAATATGCGTTCCAACGGTTTCAAGCTCTGTTTCTCGAATTCATGATCATTATTAACGAACATTGCAAGCAGCCATTGCAGGCGATAGCGGCCTTTCCATCCCCGAAGGAGCATCATGTTCAATCGATTATTTCCTATGTGGAGAAGCACTACGCCGACGACGTTACGCTTGACGCCGTTCAAGCCGAGCTCCATTTAAGCAAATATTATTTGGCCAAAACGTTCAAAGAAATAACCGGCATGACGATCTTTCAATTTCTGATGCAGCGCCGGATTTATCAAGCAAAGATCGAGCTCACTCAGGGCAAGCAGCCGATTACCGATATTGGCTATGAGGTCGGCTTCAAGCATCCGTCACACTTCAGCCGTGCCTTCAAGCTGCAATTAAATGTAACGCCTGAACAATACCGCAAGCAGCATCAGCTCCGTAATTAACGGCGTTTTGTGCCGACAACTTTATCTTGACCCATTTAGTTGTTAAGCGTATTATTGTTATATCAACTAATTTAGATTCGGATTACGAAGAAGGTGAATGATCAGTGGAATTCAAACAATCAGTTGGCTATATGATCTCAAATACGGGACGGAAGCTTAATCAAAGCTTACAGCAGCAATTTCACCAATCAGACGTTACGCCTGAGCAATGGACGCTGCTCATGACGTTAGACGAGAAGGATGGGATCAGCCACAAGGAACTCGCTCAGCGTTCCGAGAAGGATCCTGCCAACATCACGCGCCTAGTGGATCAACTGGAGAAAAAAGGGCTCGTGCGACGGGCAGCGCATCCGAATGATCGAAGATCGCTCCTGCTTCACTTAACCGATCTTGGAAGATCAGCAGCGCACATGCTAGCTCCTATCGAAGCCGCATATGTCCGGCAGATCGTGTCCGGCATCTCGCCGGAAGAAATTCAATTGTTCATGCAATTCATGAACAAAGTGAACCGGAACATCGAGAACGCTCAAGATATTCAAGCTTAAACAGCTGACGTTGCATTCTAGCGATTACAGCTTTATTTGTGTTGAGGAATAACCGACTACATCTGAGAGGGGAACCTGCAGTGATAGACAATCATAAATTATGGACCAAAGACTTTGTTAAGGTCTGCTTAAGCAGTTTTTTCTTATTTCTAAGCTTTTATATTATGGCTACCGCCTTGTCGGGTTACGTAACCGATGGCCTCGGCCGGTCTGAATCACAAGCGGGATTGGCAATGACCGTCTTCATTATCGCCGCCGTATTGCTTCGCCCGTTCACCGGTCAGCTAATGGACAAATTTGGCGAAAGGAAGATCGTATTCGTTTCGCTATTGCTGTTCTTTTTATTTTCCGTCGCTTATTTAGGCGTATATAGCTTCGGCATGCTGCTGCTTGTCCGTTTTCTTCACGGAGGATCATTCGCAATCGGCACAACCTCAACGAACACAACCGCAATTAGCATTATGCCTGAGAATCGCAAGGGCGAAGGCATTAGCTACTTCAGCTTGTTCATGAGCCTTGCAATGGTTATAGGACCGTTCGTCGGGCTGACGATTACGAAACACGGCGGCTACAATTCACTGTTCATGTTATGCGCTGTATTTGCGCTAATCGCTTTTGCTCTAGGAGCCAGTGCAAAGAGCAAGTCAAGCGCAAAAGCTCAAGAGTCATCGAAGGCTCAATCGGAGCTATCTCAGAATACTCATACCCGGACGAAGACTAAGCTGCAATGGAGTAACCTCTTCGAACGTAAAGTATTGCCTATTGCCGTTAGCGGCTTCGTCGTCGCCTTCGCTTACAGCGGACTCGTAACCTTCATGTCCGTATTCGCAGCCGATCGTGCTATTGATGATTATGCCAGCTACTTCTTCGTCTGCTTCGGCATTATGATCGTCCTGCCTCGTCCAATCGTAGGCAAGCTGCTCGATCGAGTATCCGAGCACTATATCGTCTATCCGAGCATCGCCGTCTTTGCCATTGGCCTGTTCATGCTAAGCGCAGCGCATTCACCGCTTATGCTGCTCGTATCGGGCGCCGTCATCGGACTTGGCTACGGAGCTTTGCTTCCATGCTTTCAGACGATAGCCGTACTGGCTGCTCCGCCGCATCGCAGAGGCCTCGCTACGGCAACGTTCTTTATTCTGTTCGATCTCGGCTACGGCATCGGATCCTTTTGCCTTGGCTTAATCGCAACTCATTACGGCTACACTGCCATGTATCTCATTTGCGGCACCATTGTGGCCTTATCTTCCGTTGTTTATTTCATTCTGCATCATAAGCGCCGCCAATCAGCCGTTACTGCTGGGAATCTCGAGCAGGCAATATAATTTCGATTGTCGTGCCTTCATTTTGCTTGCTGCTCAGATGAAGCGTGCCGTTGTGGGCCTCAATGATTCGGGAACTGATCATCAGACCAAGACCCGTTCCCTTTTCCTTGGTCGTCACGAACGGCTCGCCAATCTTGGCAATGAGCTCTTCAGGTATACCTTGCCCCTCATCCTTAATTCGGATGCAAATGTCGTTCTCAGCAGTAAGAACTGCCGATATATCCACTACACCACCGTTAGGCATTGCTTCTATCGCGTTTTTGATGACATTCAAAAACACCTGCTTCAGCTGATTCTCATTGCAAAACACGGTCGGCATTTCAGGCTCGAGCGCCACCTTAATCTCGACGTTAAGCAGAATTGCCTGCGTTTCTAATATGGAAAGCACGCTATGCAAAATCGGTTCGATATGTCCGTTGCTGAATTGCGAGAAATGCGGCTTCGCAAGCGTCATAAATTCATTCACAATAAGGTTAATGCGATCAATCTCTCCCGCCATAATATCAAAGTAATGCGAATGATCGTCATACTTCGTCTTAAGCAGCTGGGTGAATCCTTTAAGCGCCGTTAACGGATTGCGGATCTCATGCGCCACGCCTGCCGCCAATTGGCCAATGACCGAGAGCTTTTCCGAACGAACAAGCATTTCCTCCGACCGCTTTCGGTTTGTCAGATCCCTTATAACGCTCAGCAGCACGTTTTTGCCCATGTAGTCATTGATGCGTATGCTTGATATTTCGGCATCCACATATCTACCGTCCATACAGCATACGATACTATCGGTGAATGGGGCGATTTCCTCAGACAATATGATTTCGTCCATCCGCATCGTTGTTATCTCTTGAAAGGTTGGATGCAGGAAGTTAATTACGTTCTGACCGATTACTTCATTCCCATCCTTTGCCCCAATCAGCTCAAGCGCAAGCTTGTTGGCATATATAACCTGACCGTTATCGGTTAATACGATAGCCTCAGGAATGAATTTAATAATTTTTTGATACATTAGCGCTGTCTTGCGAAGCTGCTGCTCCTGCTCATGCTTGAACGTAACGTCTTGCACAATGCCTAGCATAACCTCCTCACCTTCTATCGTTGTGATCGAGGAGCTGCCTTCAATATACATCACGCTGCCGTCCTTGCGCCGTCCTTTCAATTTCAGATGAATCTTAGTCGATCCTTTGCTTATACTGTCCCTTACTTCATGCATAAGCTTTCTCAGATCGTCATCATACAGCAAATCTCGCACTCTAATATGTACGAACTCCTCGGGTGTATAACCGTACATCTCCGCGAAATGCGGATTTGTATATGTAATTTCATCTCCTTGCGCGACGAAAACCCCTGCAACCGTGTTTTCAATTACCGTCTTGTACAATTTCTCCTTTTCGTTAAGGGTAGCCTCCATGCGGATCTGATCGGATAAATCGCGGATAAGGAGCTGAATGCCGCGTTTGCCATCGTAAGCAACGGCTACTGCCTTGATCTCGACGTCAAAAACAGTTCCATCCATACGCAGCAGCTTCTTCACTTGAAGGTTCGAGGGACCAACATCGCTAAGCAGAAACTCCACATGTGCCGGGAGGCAATACAAGTAATCCGGATGCACGAATTGAACGATCGGCACGCCGATCACGTCCTCCAGCTTCCCTGCCTTGAAAAGCCGAAGTGCAGAGTCATTCGCGAAAACGAGGTGAAAATCGACAAATACAACGAGTGCGTCAGGCAGCATCTGAACCAAATGTCTATAACGCTCCTCGCTCTCCATCATTAAAAGATCACTTTTGTTTATCGACATATGTTATCCCACCTATATGTGCATTTGCATGTTAATTTGTCATCATCATTGAATAATGTTCAACGTGCAAAACCATTGTCCTGCTTAGTACCTATTAAATTTGTTTGATCATCGATTTTCAGGTCGTTGCGGATGGTCATTGCAGAAACTGCAACAGTACGCCAACATAAAAAAAGCCCGTGGAAGCAACGAAGTTGCTGCCCACGGGCTTAAGATTGAATAGGTAATGACCTTAGCCTTCAAGAAGAAGAGCTTCCGGATCTTCAAGCAGGTTCTTAACGGTAACTAGGAAGCGAACCGCTTCGCTTCCGTCTACGATACGGTGATCGTAAGAAAGAGCGATGTACATCATTGGACGGTTAGCCATCTCTGTATCGTTAATCGCGACCGGACGAATTTGGATCTTATGCATGCCGAGAATACCTACTTGCGGCGTGTTCAAGATTGGAGTTGACAGCAAGGAGCCGAAGACGCCGCCATTCGTAATTGTGAAGCTACCGCCGCTTAGGTCGCTAAGCGCAAGTGTGTTTGAACGAGCTTTCGATGCAAGCTCGCCGATGCTTTTCTCGATCTCAGCGAAGCTAAGACGATCTGCCTCGCGTACGACAGGAACAACAAGACCTTCCTTCGCGGATACGGCAATACCAATATCGTAGAATTTCTTAACGACGATATCTTCGCCGTCGATTTCTGCGTTAAGCAGCGGGAACGCTTTGAGCGCGCCAACGACTGCTTTCGTGAAGAAGGACATGAAGCCGAGGTTCACGTCGTTTTTCTCGAAGAACGATTGCTTGCGGCGTTTGCGCAGGTCAAGAATCGCTGTCATGTCTACTTCGTTGAACGTCGTCAGCATCGCAGCTGTACGTTGCGCTTCAACAAGACGGTTCGCGATTGTTGCCCGGCGGCGCGACATGCGCTTGCGTTCAACCGGCTTGCCGCTCACGGCTTGCGGCTGAGCAGTAGGTGCTGCTGCCGCTGGAGCTGCTGGTGCAGAAGCTTGTCCGCCTTGCGACGACAATACATCGCCGGAAGAAATGCGGCCAGCTTGGCTTTGCGCTTGCGTTAGATCGATGCCTTGCTCGCGAGCTAGCTTGCGAACAGCCGGCGAAGCGTTGACAGAAGCTGCGGAAGCAGCTACTGGCGCTTGTACAGCTGCAGGTGCTGCCGCTTGCGCAGCGGCTGCTGGAGCTGTTGGCTGTGCCGGAGCTGCGGCAGGTGCTGCCGCTTGCGCTGGCGCTGCACCGCCTGCGGAAGCGCCGATCGAACCGATCGCTTCGCCTACAAGTACAACCTCTCCGTCGCCTTTTGCAATACGCGAAACAACACCGCTGCTGTCTGCGCTGATCTCAATATTTACTTTATCCGTTTCCAGCTCCAGAAGGACGTCGCCCTGATTGACGGAATCGCCTTCCTTCACAAACCATTTCGTAATTGTACCTTCCGAAATCGACTCTCCCAATTCCGGCACAATAATTTCTGCCATCGGTAACTACCCCCTTACCAAACTCGATTCGAACGGTTGACCGTTCAAAGCGGATGAAATAATGCTTTGTTGTTCTGCTGCATGCACTTCTTGGTGACCGCTTGCCGTACTGGCGCGATCAGGACGTCCGATATAACGGACTCCCACTTTATGAGGAGCAAGCTCGCGGAGACGCGGCTCCATATAGAACCATGAGCCCATGTTCTTCGGCTCTTCTTGTACCCATACGATCTCTTCCAGCTTAGGGAACTGGCTAATTATGCGTTCAAGCTCTGCTTGCGGCAACGGATACAGCTGCTCTACGCGAGCAACGCGCAGCCAAGCATAGTCCTCAGAATTACCTGAAGCAAGCGCCTCGTCAAGATCGATAGCAACTTTGCCTGTCGCAAGGAGTAGACGTTTCACTTTCTCCTTCGCAGCCTTCGGTTCAGTCAGGCTGAACTGCGGCAGCACCGGCTTGAATGAGCCTTCGCTGAGTTCTACGCCATGCGATGCGACACGCGGATTACGGATCAAGCTCTTAGGCGCCATCAGCACGAGCGGACGAACATTCTCGCTGCCAAGCATAGCCGCTTGCTTACGGAGCAAGTGGAAGTATTGAGCCGCGGATGTCAAATTCGCTACCGTCCAGTTGTTGTCGGCGGAGAGCTGTAGGAAACGCTCGAGCCTTGCGCTGGAATGCTCAGGACCTTGACCTTCATAACCGTGCGGCAGCAAAATCGTAATACCCGATTTTTGCGACCATTTTGCCCGGCCTGCGGAAATAAATTGGTCGAAAATAACTTGCGCCACGTTCGCGAAGTCGCCGTATTGCGCTTCCCAAATAACGAACGTGTCCGGCGCGAATACGTTGTAGCCGTATTCGAAGCCCAGTACAGCCGTTTCAGACAACGGGCTGTTGTGAACAGCGAACGACGCCTTCGCTTGCGGAATCATGTGCAGCGGCGAGAACTTCTCCGCGTTCGCATTGTCGTTCAACATAATATGGCGATGCGCGAACGTGCCGCGCTCGGAATCTTGACCGCTAAGACGGATCGGCGTTCCGTCAGCAAGAATCGTAGCGAAAGCCAGCGTCTCCGCATGCGCCCATTCTACTTTCTCGCCGTCGTTTAATGCCGACGCCCGGCGCTGCAGAATACGTTGCAGCTTCGTATATTCCGTAAAGCCTTCTGGGCGGTTCAACAGTTCCAGGTTGATTTCGCGCAGCTCTTCAAGAGGAACAGCTGTCGCAACATCCTCGGCCACGACATTGCCCGTTTGTTCAGGAGGGGCAATCTTCGCCTTGCCTTCGTTCGCTTTCATCGCATCATAAGCAGCTTGAAGCGAAGCTGTCGTGCGTTGGCGCAATTGTTCCACTTGCTCTTCTGATATCGCTTGTGCGCCTTTCAACTGCTCGCTGTAAAGCGTTGCAACCGTCGGATGATTGCGAACCTTCGTGTACATCAGCGGTTGCGTTACTTCCGGATCGTCCATCTCGTTATGTCCATAGCGGCGGTAGCCGATCAGGTCGATAACGAAACCTTTGTTGAAGCGCAGACGATACTCGCAAGCAAGGCGTACGGCTGCAAGACAAGCTTCCGGCTCATCCGCGTTCACGTGAACGATAGGAATGTCGAAGCCTTTGGCCAGGTCGCTCGCATAATGCGTCGAGCGGGAATCGATGCTGTTCGTCGTAAAGCCCAAGCGATTGTTCGCAATAATGTGAATCGTTCCGCCGTTGCGATAGCCTTGCAACTTGTTGAAGTTAAGCGTCTCGGCAACAATGCCTTCGCCGATGAATGCCGCATCGCCATGAATGGCGATCGTTACGGCGCTGTGCAGATCCTGCTGCGGGAAGCCAGGCTTGCTGCGGTCTTCTTGCGCCGCGCGCGTGAATCCTTCAACGACCGGATTAACGAACTCCAGATGGCTCGGGTTGTTCGCGAGTACAACATTCGCGCGTACCGTCTCGCCTTCCTTGATTGCGCGATCCGCGCCAAGGTGATATTTAACGTCGCCCGTCCAGCCGTAATTAATGCCCATCGAGCCTTCAGAAGGAATAACTTCCTTGTTAGGCGCATGATGGAACTCGGAGAAAATTTTCTCGTACGGCTTGCCGAGCACGTGAGTAAGTACGTTAAGACGACCGCGATGCGCCATACCCATTAGAATATTAGTAGCGCCATCATGAGCGACTGCGCGGACGATCTCGTCCAGCACCGGCACGAGCATATCAACGCCTTCGATCGAGAATCGCTTCTGACCTACGAATGTGCGGTGCAGGAAGCTCTCGAATTGCTCGACTTGAAGCAAACGCTCCAAAAGCGATTCGCGTTCTCTTGCCGATAGCGGCGCAGGGAATGAACCCGATTCCGCTTTCTCGTGCAGCCAGAAACGTTCGCTTTCGTCATGGATATGCGTAAACTCGTAAGCAGCCGAACGCGAGTAAATTTCTTTCAGGCGCACAATTGCATCCCAGCCGTTCGATATATCCGCTGGCGCGTTATCCCAGATCAACGATCCCGGTATAGCCGACAAGTCCGCTTGCGTAAGACCGAACGTCGCGGGATCAAGCAGCTTCGTATCAGCCTCTGGACTTAAGCCCAACGGATCGATATCCGCAGCTAAATGGCCGTATCTGCGTATGTTCAGCATAAGCTGATGCGCAGCAACGACCTTCTTCAACATATTCGAGTCGATCGGACCGACTCCGGCACCTGCCGGCAGTGCCCCGTTGCTCACTACTGCACTTGCAGCTTGCGTTCCGCCCGCAATCGGCGTGGAAGGAGGTGCCCCCCATTGGACAAACAGTTCACGAACCGAAGCGTCAACCGAATTCGGATCGGTCAAATATTGCTCGTATTGCTCTTGCACATAACCAAGATTGGGACCATAGTAGCTTTTCCAAGGCGAATGATTGCGCTCATCATGGATGCTCATTGCAGAAAATTCCACCCTCTCTATTCATAACCATCCTATTATTTTCTAAGGCGAACGCCAACATACATGGGCGCCGTCTTCCTTGATACAAATTGCTTCATAATTTCATATAACCTCTTAATATTTTAGTACATTACTTGCCCGTCAACCATAATCAACTTGGCATCGGTTTCATCCATTTCAAGCATCAATTATGAGCATCAACTTGCCGATAATCGATTAATCCGTTTGATTGTTAATAAGCAGGCTAACATATGCATGTTTTTTTCTTCACGCCCGCCTTGCCCATGGTTACCGTCTTCTGTATGTAATTGGCTGCGAGCGGCACTTTGCAGGCCGTATTACCCACATCCACATGCACCTTGCCGATTTGCGCAGCTGCTGCCACGGCCTCTTCCGTCAATTCCGTGACGTACACGCCTACTGTAATAACGAAGCTGTTCATCGTATAGCGGACGCGATTCTGCTCTTGATGAATGGTCTGCTCAACGCGCCGAAGCAAGCCGCGAATTTCTTCTATGTCAAGCTTTTCATCCTGCGTCACCGATACATAATTCGCATAGGTGCTCCAGCCGCACGAAGCAACCATTTCCTTCGGCGATTCCATCCATGCAAGCGCCAGCTCGCGGGCATAGGGGCTCTCGGCCGCTACCCCCGCTACTGTCGACTCCGCAAGCAAATACCAATACGCCCGATCTGCCCAATGCTGCAGTTGCTCTTTCGTAATCAACTTTGGATTCACACTAAGACCTGCCAGATACATCGCATCAGAATTCCCCGAATCATATAGCAGTAGAGCTAGCTCCTGATCCTTCTTTACGTGCTTCACGAGCTTCTTCATATCTCCAATCTTTACACCAAAAAAAGGCTCCATTGCTCCATGTGATATACATGTACGCTTCGTTTGTTCCGACCCCATTCGTTCCAGCTCGCTCATAACCTCTTCATAAGTCACGACAACTGTCCCCCAGATCGTTAAGTTAATAGTTAGTATGCCCACTTACGGGAGGGTGAATAGCCTAACTGATGCCTGAAACAACCTTAATCTCGCTGATCGATTAACTCCACCAATGTTCTCACCATTACGCCTGTTGCTCCCTTAGGCTCCCAGCCTCTTGGCGCTTCCAGCCATGCCGTTCCGGCGATATCCAGATGAACCCATGGCAGCTCCTCGGCAAAATGGCCAATGAACAAGCCGCCCGTGATCGTTCCGGCATAACGTCCGCCGCTGTTCTTCAGATCAGCTGCGTCGCTCCGCAACTGCTTTTTGTACTCTGGATAGGAAGGCAACTGCCATACGCGTTCGCCTGACCGTTCAGCAGCCGCAAGCAATTGCAGCAGCAATGACGTATCGTTCGTAACCGCTCCCGTTGCCTCCGTACCAAGCGCCACTCCTACCGCTCCGGTCAGCGTTGCCACATCGACTAGACGTGTAGCGCCACGACGAATAGCGGTCGTTAAACCATCGGCAAGCACAAGCCTTCCTTCCGCGTCGGTGTTTACTACTTCTACCGTGTAACCGCTCATTGTACGAATGACATCGCCGGGCTTTAGCGCTCGATCTGAAGGCATATTCTCCGCGGTTGGAACGACGGCGATCACGTTAACCGCCGGTTTCGTCTCCGCAATAACCTTCATGGCGCCGAGCACTGCCGCTGCACCGCCCATATCCGATATCATTTCCTCCATGCCGGGCGCTCTTTTAAGTGAAATACCGCCAGTATCGAATGTAATCCCTTTGCCAATCAGTCCCCATGTTTCCTTCGAATTCGGATCGCCCTTATATTCAATTACAATCATGCGAGGCGGGTTAATACTTCCTTGGCCAACGCCAAGCAAGCCGCCCATCCCTTGCTCAGAGGCGCTCCATTCGTCAATAACTTCTATGTCCAAGTCATACTCACGCGCCAGTTCTTCCGCGTGGAAAGCCAATCTCTCCGGTGTCAGGTCATTGCCCGGCAAGTTCGTCAAGTCGCGCGCATAGCTTACGCCGCCTGCGACAATCTTGGCGCGCTTAATGCCGGTTTCCCAACCCAAGACGTCCCCAGGTGTTGCAGCCTCTAGAGTAATGTTAACATCCTTAAGCTGAAATCTGTTGCCCTGCTCTTTCTTCAGCGGCATACGATCATGCAGCGCAAGCAGCAATCCTTCCGTCATTGCTTGAGCAGCAGCGCTAGCGCTCAAACCTTCCGCTCCGCTGTTGCCGAGCGTTGGAGGAATAATTTGCAGGGATTGCGCTCTTAGCCGCTTCAACACTTTGGCCGCAGCCGCTGCTGACTTCCGCAAGCCATCTGCTCCGCCCGCTTCCGAGTATCCGACAAATAACATATGCGATGCAGGGTATAGTCCTAATGTAGGAACAACCTCCACTTGCTCGGACTCCGCCTTGAAGATGCCTTTGGCGCTTAATCCTCGAATCGCCTCGTCAAGCTGCGGCTGAATAATGACCTTCGAACCAGCCTCTTGCTTCAGCTCAGCAGCGTCGATCCATCTAATAACGGCATCAGGCGCGGCTTGATTGGCAGCGCGTGCACCAACTGTAAATTGTACGTTCATGTTTATTGCTCCTCACTTTCCTGCGATCAAATGAAATGAAAAAAAGAATCGAGTTATTACCCCCGATTCTAATGGTTTACTCTGCTAATGGCAAATAAATGATAAATTCGGTGCCGCTGCCGGGCTGGCTGTCTACCCGGATCGCTCCGCCATGATTGCGTATGATTCGATAACTTACCGACAAGCCCAGTCCCGTGCCAAGCTGCTTCGTTGTGAAGAATGGATCGAACAGCCGGCTCATCGTAGCTTTGTCTATTCCTTTGCCGTTATCTCGAATGACGATCTCGGCGTACTGGCCGTCGCTTCGGCCGATGACTTCAATTCTGCCTCTGCGCTCCAGCTGTACATCTTCAATAGCATCGAGAGCATTTTTGATAATGTTCAACACGACCTGCTTCACTTGCTTCACATCGATCGAGACGAACAAATCTTCTATATGGCACTCAGCCACAATTTCGCAATTACGTAGCAATGATTCACTCTCGGTCAGTAAGACGACTTCCTTGATTAAGGAGTGGATAGATACATATTGCTTCATCGGTGCTGACGGCTTAGAGGAATTAAGAAATTCATAAATAATATCGTTCGCCCTATCAATCTCCGTCAAAATAATACGAGCATATTCCTCTTTGCCTACTTGCAGCAAATAAGGGCGCAGCAGTTGGATAAAGCCCCTAATGCTCGTAAGCGGGTTGCGTATTTCATGCGCGATGGCTGCGGCAATCTTCCCAAGCATCGCCAGCTTGTCATTCTGCATCGCGCTCTGTTCGATCTGTTTATACTCGGAAACGTCCTTCACGCTGAATAGAAAATCTCCGTCCAGTTGATCGCCGTATGTAACAGTCACCAGCAGATGCTTGCCGTCCTTGTATTCAAATTCATAATATTTGCTGCGCAGGAGGAACATTTCCCGATAGAGCCGAAGGATTGTCCGTTTCGTGCTTATGCCCAGTTGGCGATGTCTCAATATTTCTTTCATAGTGCAGCCGATAAGCGTCTGCCGCGGAATCTCGAGCAGCTTGGCCATCTGTACGTTAATAAACGACAAAATTCCATCGCTGTCGAAGATGGCAATCCCGCTGTCCATATGCTGCAGAACGTTCTCATATTTATTTTTGACCATTTCAAAGGATCGGTTCGATCGGAAAAGCATCTCTCTCATTTCCATAAATCGTTGTTCCACAGATTGATCGGCAGTCACCTCGAAGCGTACTGCAACCATAAGTTCGATAAGGAACAGAAACGAACGATTGTAAAGCTGCAACGCTTCCTCAGATTCTACATTAGCGACAAGCTTCTGCAAGCTTTCTTCATGCATGGCGATGAGTTCCTCGGGTATAAATCCATCCAGCTCTCTGCCGAGTTCGCCTGCCCGAAACAAAGACTCTTCACTGCGACTCCGTAAGTACTCGGCAAGCGCCGGGAAATAGCGCTTTCGAATAGCCTGCATTATGTACTCCTCCCCGGCTACGACTACAGACCATGGTTATGACATACACTAATCATAGGATTACTTTACAATCGCTGTCAATCAGAAATACTGTCGAAAATTGTTATTTAAATGAGTCCGGAGACACGTTTCTTCTAAAAATGCAGCTAAAATAGTGATAACCGTCGTCTAATGTCGCCGGTCTCCGTTGCTATTTCTGCCGCTTTGCGATCCACCGCCACGACTATTGTCACGATCCTCGTTTCTGCCTTGTCCGCCTCGATTACCTTCATTATTATCCCGATCGTTGGAACGATCATCATTGCGGTCATCGTCCCAATCGTTATCCCAATCCACATTGTCGTTATTGCCGCGACCGCTGGAGTGTCCCCTGTCATCATTATTATCATTGTCTCTGCTGCCGCGATTATCGTCGTTGTTATCGTCTTTGTCCCCCCAACCCTTATCGCCGCGATTTTTATCATCGTTTTTGCCAGAGGAAGATTTATCGGTTGAAGTCGGCTTCTTGCCGTTATTAGGTGTAGCCGTGGGTTTCCTGCCCCCATTGCCTTGACTACCCTGCTTCTTATCTTCTTTATTCGTTACAGCTGGCTTGCTTGTGCCATTCGGCTTAGCCGTCTTTGCAGGCTTAGGGGTTGAGGCAGGCTTCTGACTATTTTTCTCGTTGTCGTTCTTCTTGATCTTCTCCGCCTTCTCGCGATCAACAAGCTCTTTTAGCTTGCTTTTGCTCGTATCCGAAGCATTGTCGACAATTGTCTTCACTCCGCCAATCGATGCAGTTACGCTATCGATCGATTGCTTCTTCAACTGCTCCAGCTCGATCTGGTAGCCTTCGTCCTTCGCCATCAAATAGACGGCCATTTTGCCCGAAGATACGCCGTTGGCGGCTGCCTCATCGCGAAGCTCCGACGGTATGGCAAGCGTCGTAACATTAGCCGTAATTGATTCAGCCGCAAGCTCGGTCAGTCGTTCGATTAGCGTATCGCTAATCTTGCCTGACAGCAGTTGATCATAATCATTGCTGCCATCTTGCCCGCCCTTCATCACCATGCTTGTAATGACAATGTCCTTGTCTGCCACATCGAGATAGTGCGACTCTCTTGCTTTCTCGAACAAGCTTGCCGCAACAAGTTCAACTGCAACGCCCTTATAAGTAAGACCTCTAATAATCTTTTCTCCGTCTTCATTCAATGCATGTAGCGACCGAACGCGATCATGGCTATCGACGCCGATCTCAATGCTTGGGTTAATGTCCATACTGACGTAAGCAACAATTGGATTAGCGTCCTTCACCATCATGAAGAGAAGCGGCAAAAATAAAATTAATGCAATGGCTGCCGCGCCTGAATAGCCATATACGGATCTCAGTCTGGGTCTGCGTCTGGCTTCCGAATATTCTTGTTCGAAAATAATTTCTTCGCCTATTTGCGGCGTTCCTTGAATAGGGGCTCGCAAAAATCCGCCATCTGCCGTCATAACAACAGCATATTTATCAGTCATGCTCATGACGATTCCGCGCTTCATTGGCTAGCCTCCTGATTCATAGAATGGGGTTCAATCGGTATGTTTAAGTAATCATGCATGAAAGGATATGTACCCGTGATCACAAGCGCAATTGCGATAATATACTTTCGATTGCGCTCAACCGTCTTGCGCGATACGCCGCATAGCTCGGTGAGCTCTTTAACCGGCAGTCTGCCCGTATGCTTGAACGTCTGCAGCAGATCAGGGTCGAACGCAAGTGTCTGCGCAATGCCGATCAGCAGCTTGCGCGAATCGGCATGCTTAGGCGAATGCTCAACCAGTTCCATGAACGTTATACCGTAGCTCTCAAGCTCGGCATTCAGATCACCGATCTCCAATCGCCGCTCGTTCTCAGTTTGTCTTAAGTCATATTGATGAAGCGCCTGCTTCGTCTCCACCGAGTTATATACCGGCTGATCCTCTTCCTCCGTGTCGAACATGCTGTACGGAACAACCTGCGAATGGCGCTGTTCTTTTCGGACATAGTCAATAAGCCGACGCCTAATGACGGTTTCAGCGAATCCGATGAATGATTTTCCCGCATTGCTATCGAACTGGTTAATGGATTCATTAAAGGCCAGCAGCGCTATGCTATATTCATCATCACGGCTCGGATCGATGTACCGTTTGCTAAATCGACTTGTTACTTTCAAAATATAAGGTTTGTAGTCTGATATGAACTGCTCTCGGAGCATTTCATCGCCCAGACGGATTCTGGCAACCCATTGTTCGGGAGCGAGCTTCTGCTCGGTCTCCTGCGTTTTTGCGGAAGCGGACTTTCGCAAGAACCGTTTGAACAATACAAGTAACAACCGCTCCACCTCACTACTAGTATGATTCGAATGTGTTCCTTCTTTTTCGGGGGGTGACGATTTTAATTTTTTTCATTTTTCTCTCCGCAAAAAAAGCCTCCCGCAGGAGGCTGTCGCTTTATACTCATCGCAGCTACACCGAGGTGCGCCTCTGACGCAATTTGTTGCGGCGGCTATTAAGCATCATAAGCCGCTTCTTAAGCTGTAGCTCCCACTCTGCATCCTCAATCTGCTTAGCGAAGCTGAGCAGATCAAGCGCCATATCGATCTGACTATGCACAACATCCATTGGATCCTCGTTCTCGTTATTAACACAGTTCTCGAACAGCAGCTTGCCGTCCTGCTCCACATATTCTTGAAAGTCCACCTCGGCGGCATCGTCGCCATGAGCATACTCAGCCAAAATGTCATACTCGTCCTGTGCCAAATAGTGAATATCGACGCGATGGCATACTGGACAAAACGTAATTGGCACATTGTGAATTTGTGTTCGATAATGCTTCAGCGTACCCTTCGTTCCAATCATACTCGCTCCACAGCAAAAACTCATAGCGATACCCCTCCTTAGACGTTGCATCATTACCATTCACGCTGGCTGCTCATTATACCCTACATTATTCGCTAATAAACTCTGAAATTCCTGCTTGAAATAAATGACATCTCGTTTATGGTACTTAAACATTCCGCTCTAACAATAACAAAACCCGTACCAGAAGGTACGGGTTCCGTATGAACGAAATCGATTATTATTTCGCTACCAGGTGAGATTGGCCTGGTTTCCAGTTAATTGGGCAAAGTCCGCCGGATTGCAAAGCTTGCAATACGCGAAGCGTTTCTTCAACGCTGCGGCCTACGTCGTTGTGGTTAACAACTTGGTATTTTACTTCGCCTTCCGGATCGATGATGAACAAACCGCGAAGCGCGATTCCTTCTTCTTCGATCAATACGCCGTAGTCACGCGCAACGTTCTTCGTAATGTCAGCAGCGAGCGGGAAGCTCAGTTGACCAAGACCGTTATCGTTAACTGGCGTGTTGATCCACGCGCGGTGGCTGTGCTTGCTATCTACGCTGACACCAAGAATCTCAGTGTTCAAGTTGTTGAATTGTTCTGCAGCCAAGCTCAAAGCGGTAATTTCAGTCGGGCATACGAAAGTGAAATCGAGCGGGTAGAAGAACAATACCAACCATTTACCTTTGTAATCCGAAAGCGACGCCGTACCAAAATCTTGTCCGTTACCAGTTGCCGTTTCCATTGTGAAATCTGGAGCCGGGCGACCTACCAAACGTTCTGCCATAATCGAAAAACCTCCTTGACCTATCCATAGATTATTATTTGTGCCGATTTATTTGCGCAACTTACTTGTTACATACTATCACTAGAATGTAATGAAGTCAATATTATAATTAATTGTTTTTGATAATTATTTTAAACTAGGTTGTTACTTTTTCATTGCAGCTACGATCAGATCGCCCATAGCTGTTGTGCCGATTGCAGTGCTCTTATCAACTGCGATATCACCTGTACGGTGGCCGGCATCCAATACTTCCTTCACCGCGTTCTCGATCGATGCCGCAGCCTCGTGATAGCCGAACGTCAGTCTGAACATAAGCGCAACCGACAGAATCGTAGCAATTGGGTTGGAGATGCCTTGTCCCGCAATGTCAGGAGCAGAGCCGTGTACCGGCTCGTACAAGCCGAAGCTGCCTTCGCCTAGCGAAGCAGACGACAGCATGCCGATCGAACCCGTCAGCATTGCCGCTTCGTCGCTAAGAATATCCCCGAACATATTTTCCGTTACGATAACATCGAAGCTCGATGGACGGCGAAGCAATTGCATAGCGCAGTTGTCAACGAGTACATGCTCAAGCTCAACTTCTGGATATTCAGGAGCGATCCGGTTAACGACTTCGCGCCACAGGCGGGATGTCTCAAGAACGTTCGCTTTGTCAACGGATGCAAGACGTTTGCTGCGAGTCATAGCGATGTCGAACGCTTGGCGTACGATTCGCTCAATTTCTTGTACATTATATACGCAAGTATCAACAGCTTCTTCGCCGTTCGCGCCTTCGCGGCGGAACTTCTCGCCGAAGTAGATGCCGCCTGTCAATTCACGCACAACGATCAGGTCCGTACCTTCAAGAACTTCCGGCTTCAGTGTGGAAGCTTCTTTCAAACAGTCGAATACAGTTGCTGGACGAATGTTGGAGAATAGGCCAAGCGCTTTGCGAATGCCGAGCAGACCTGTCTCAGGACGAAGCTCCTTCGAATTGTTGTCCCATTTCGGACCGCCAACAGCGCCGAGCAATACAGCGTCCGCGCCTTTGCACAGGTCAAGCGTTTCCTGCGGAAGCGGCGTACCTTTCTCGTCGATTGCGATACCGCCGAACAAGCCGTTCTCCGTCTCGAATTGGTACCCGAACAGTTCTTCTGATTTCTTAAGTACTTTAAGCGCCTCGCCTACAACTTCAGGTCCGATACCGTCGCCGGCAATGACCGCGATCTTTTTCACTTCTGCCATGATTGATTGTACACTCCTCTATTATCTCATTCTCAGTCTATTATCATTTGTACCATAAAACCGCATTGATTACAAAGATATAAAATCTATTTAGTTTATAGTTTGCGACTATAAGCCCAATTTTGCATGAAACCTATCTACGACTGCTCCAACAGTTTCTTCAGTAATTGTGTACGATTGGCAGCATTCAGCTTGGCAAGCATCGATTTCATATGCTTCTTAACGGTTGCCTCACTCAGGTATAGCCTTTGCGCAATGTCCGCATTTTTGAGCCCCTGCTCCAACAGCTTGGCTACCTCCTTCTCGCGAGGCGTTAGATCGCTCCTGGCCAGTATGGGATCAACCGCTGTTTCTCTTCTAGTCGATTCTTCCTCTAAGGGATCGGATGGCCGTTCCTTTTCCTTAATGATCGTTTCCAACTGGCCTTCGTTTTGAATCATCCGATGGATGTAGCTGAGCAGATTGTTTTTACGCATATCGATAACAAACGTCGGGGTGTCGGTTATCCCGTCATATTCCCTATGCGTCGCGTTTGGTACGATCTCGAAACCGAGGCTCTTATGCGCTTCAATAAAATAAGGGATAGGCGCCGGCGATTCAACCACTAGCTCGCCTGTGAAGATCAACGCATGAATTAAGTGCCCCATAGCCGTCTGCTGCGACGCATCTGCGAAATCCGAAATATCGATCGTTTCGATAAACCAGCCCGCCCGCGTCGAATCGGATACTGCGGCAAGCTGATCCAACCTCCCGGAAGGCAATTGTTCGAAATATGCTTTGGACCTCGGACTTTCGAGCAAGTAAGGCAATGTCTTGCCGTTAATCGGGATGACGACGGCGAATCCGATAACCTCCCCAACGGTGTCTCTCATGATTCGGACAACGTCATAGCCAAGCTGGAACAGCTTCTCAAAGTCCAAGCGCTTCAAAGTCAGACAAGACTGCTGGGCCGTAACGAAGAAGTCGAACGTACGTCCCGAGTGCGGATCGTACAATTCGATTCGCGAGTCCCTCGCCTCTTCTCTTCGCCTCACTATGTAACGCTCAAGCTCGCCCATCGTATGTCGTCCTGCCTGCTCGAACCGCGGCGGATCGAGTTCGAACCAATTCATGAGCGCTCTGAGTAATGCATCGCCGATATAATACATCAGTTCGACCGCTTCCCTGGGACTCGCCTCGAACGTTTCGTTCTCCTTCAGCCTTCCGTAATAGTACAGCAGCCCTTTCTCCCTTAACTTCTTATAGCGCATCGGCGCTCTGGCGATCAGCTCCTGGCTCACGGCCTCCCGCATTAAAGCATGAAGCGACCAGCCGCGCTCGACCTTCCTGATGAAGGAGAATCGGATGAGACGATGGAACTGCGCAGATGGAACCTGCTTGTCCATAAGAAACGATAAGCTGTCTTGGTTAAATTGTCTAAGCACTGAAGCGGCTTCGATGAGTGAGCGAAGCTCCTCATCCGGTACCTCCTGCAGCCATTTGTCTACTAGGTAAGGCAATGTATCGTGATCGCTGAATACGGGATCTTGCCCATACAGCTGGGCTTGCTCAAGGATGAATGTAACGAGTGACAACGTCAAGGGATGTCCCTTCGAATGTCTCCAGAGCCTTGCAACCAATTCATGATCATGCACGCCGCTGCTGCCGGCATAACGCTCAACCGCTTCGAAATCAAGCTCCACGAGCGGCATTCTAATTATCTGCTGACGCCAAGAAGGCGATAAGAACCATGGCTCGGCTAACGGCGTTCTCCCCGCTATGACCGTTAATATATGCGGCTCCAGCTGCTTAAGAAAATAATCCCTCAGCCATTGGTCCAATACGTCCATTCGTTCATATGCATCGAAAAGAAGGACGACGCGCTTCGAATCCGCCAACCCGTTTAATGCCTGTACGCACTCCGACATAAGCTCGCCGTCCGAAGCGGACTCATAACCTCGCGGATAAACTAAGTTCAGCACGTGAAGGCAAAATCCTTGGGGCGTTACCGCGAAGCTCTCGCAATCGATAACATATGGGATAACGCTGCTAGCGAGGGCTTTTTTATAAAATTCATCAAGCAAGAAGCTTTTGCCTATTCCTGCCGTTCCATACAGGTTCATGATTTTCCGCGTGAATACAGCACTGTCCAATTCCCTTTGGAATACCGTAAGTTCCTGTTCGCGGCCAACAACGTACAGGCTCTCATCCTGACTTTTCTTTTCCTCTACCGTCATAAAGAGCTCACCCGTTTCGAATTATTAACTAATAACTTTATTTTACATGATTAATCTCCTCATTTCAGCAGTTATTGCTCCTTCCCCCTACCAAAAGTATCCTTTCGGATACCTTGAAAGGGCTACAGGGATAATAGATGCGGGGATCGTGCGATGTTACGCTTGTATCAACAGATGGAAGCGAGCATGGAAACGATGAAGAGGAGAAAGGGGGCCGCTCCGAGTGCGCGAAGCGGACGTAGCAGTACTGAAAGAAGGCGACTTGCTCGCAAAGCCGATCCTCGCCGATAACGGAACGATGATCTTGGGCAAAGGAACCATACTAACTGAGCTTTATATTAAACGCTTGATTCAGCGCAAGGTCCGTAGAGTATGGATAGATTGTCCAGAAAATCTCATCCAACAAGGGGAGCACCCTTATCTAGACAAGAAACCTGACCGAACGCTGTTATTCAATCACATTATAAAACGGCTGGACAATCATTCCTTATGCGGCTATGCCTTCTCTGGTGAGACAGAGCAGCGGCATAAGAGGCTTTACCGAAACTCGATCAATGATATGCTATCGCAGTCCGAGACAACCACATTACTGGCTCAACTGCTAAGCTATGACGAATGCTTGTATGAGCACGCTATAGATGTATCGATCTTATCAACGATAATCGGAATGGAATGCGGCTATAACGCCGAGAGGATGCTGGAGCTAACTATCGGCTCATTGCTGTTCGACATTGGCATGACGCAGTTGCCTGCGTCATTAACCGCCAGCGAGCGGATATTGACCGCCTATGAGAAAGAACAATTGCAAAGCCATACCGCTTTAGGATTTCGAATGCTGCATGATATTCAAGGCATGCCCGCCTCATCAGCGCAATGTGCGCTGCTTCATCACGAGAGATACGACGGCTCCGGCTATCCGCTTAAGCTTAAAGGCAGTGCCTTTCCGGAATACGCCCAAATCGTAGCCATGGCGGATCTATACGGACGATTGCATACGACGGCTAAGGAACAGCGCAAGTGTAAAACAGATGACGTGATCGAATTTATGTTCGCTACCGGAAATTTCTATTTTAACGCTGATCTAGTAAAACTGTTTCTGAAGCAAATAACGGCGTATCCTCTGTTAAGCGTATTAAAGCTCAGCAATGGACAGATGGGGGTCGTCAAGTCGTACAATTCGGCAATCATCCATCGTCCCGTCGTACAAATCATACAGGATGCGGAAGGAAATAAGTTGAATGCCCCTTATGAGCTTGACCTGGCTTTATCCCGTAACGTAACGGTGCTCCACTCGGCATCGCATTCTTAAAAAATAATGTCTATTCATATAGAAGGAGTGTTACAGATGAACCCCCTAACCGAGCGACAAACCACTTTCATAGGCTGGAAACAAACCAAAGTCATTGAAACCTGCATGAAGCAGTTGGAAATGAAAAGCGCCTCCGCTTACAACCATTGCGTCAGAGTCGCTCTATTAGCCGGACAATTCGCCTCCTATCTTCGTCTTCCCGAAGAGGATCAATCGCTGCTGGTCCAAGGCTGCTATCTGCATGATCTTGGCAAGCTGCTTACCCCAAGTTCCATCTTGCTTCACGAAGGCAAGCTCACAGACAAGGAATGGAGTATCATGAGGCTTCATCCCGATTGCGGCGGCGACCTCGTGAAGAAGCTTGGCATTCAGATTCATCCTCGTGTTATGAACATCATTGCCCATCATCATGAACGCTTAGATGGCACAGGCTACCCATCGCGTTTGAGCGGGGATCAAATCCCTTATCTCACGCGGATTTGTACCGTTATCGATGCTTTCGACAGCATGATGGACAACCGCTGTTACCGCAAAGGTATGCCGCTCTCTCAAGCTATTGCTAACCTGCTGCTGCATAGCGGCTCGCAATTTGATTCATCCGTCGTCGAACGATTCGTACAATTCACGAACGATCCTGCTTTCGCTAGCATGATGAAGAAGCACAAGCTTTCCTATGCCGTATAGCTTTGGAAAGAGAAGAAGCCGGCAAGCAAAAGGTATTAACACCTTTGCTTGCCGGCTTCTTCTTTATTGTCTATTTAACTTAGATCAGGCTCATCTTATCGCGGCGGCTCGGCGACTTGCGCTTGTCGATCAAGCGGTTCACCGCATCGATGTAGGCTCGAGCGCTTGCTTCCAGAATGTCGGTGCTTAGGCCGCGGCCTTGAGCGGTCACTTCATCCTGCTTGAGCACGACATGAACCTCGCCAAGCGCGTCCTTGCCTTGCGATACAGACTTGATGGAGTAGTCCTCCAGCTCGACTGTCTCGCCTGTTACTTTATCGATCGCGTTATAGATCGCATCCACGGAGCCGTTGCCGACTGCCGCTTCTTCGACTGCTTCGCCTTCCGCTTTGCTAATGCGAACAGATGCGCTAGGGGTCGATTGGTTCGTGTAGTTCACCTGGATCGTCTCAAGCGTGAACACTTCCGGCGTATCGACGAGCTTCTCTTCGAGCATCGCGCGAATGTCTTCATCCGTTACGTTCTTCTTGCGATCAGCCAAGTCTTTGAACTTAGCGAACGCCGCGTTAACAGATTCATCCTCCAGCTCGTATCCGAGGTCGATCAGCTTCTCGCGGAACGCATGACGTCCGGAGTGCTTGCCGAGGACAAGCTTCGATTCTTTCAAGCCGATTGTATCCGGCGAAATAATCTCGTACGTTGTCTTCTCCTTCAGCATGCCGTCCTGGTGAATGCCGGATTCATGCGCGAACGCATTCGCACCGACAATCGCCTTATTGCCCGGAATGACCATGCCTGTAAGCTTACTGACTAGTCGGCTCGTCTTAGCGATTTCCTTCAAGTTCAGCGTCGTCTGAGCGCCGAAATAATCCGGACGCGTCGCAAGCGCCATCGCCACTTCTTCAAGCGCCGTGTTGCCAGCGCGCTCGCCGATGCCGTTGATCGTGCCTTCGATCTGATCCGCGCCGTTCATGATTGCCGATAGCGCATTGGCTGTCGCCATGCCGAGATCGTCGTGGCAGTGCGCGCTAAGCTGAATCGTCTCGATATTCGGCACGTTCTCCTTAAGCGTCTTGAAGATATTGCCATACTCAAGCGGATTCAAGTAACCTACCGTATCGGGAATGTTCACGACCGTAGCGCCAGCCTTGATTGCCATCTCCGTCACTTGGCAGAGGAAATCAAGCTCTGTGCGTCCTGCATCCTCAGGCGAGAATTCTACCTTGCTGAAATATTGCTTCGCATACCGAATGGCGCGCTCAGCTGTCTCCAGCACCTGCTCCTTCTCCATTCTAAGCTTATGCTTGCGATGGATCGGGCTTGTTGCAAGGAAGACGTGAATGCTTGGATCTTGTGCGCCGATAAGCGCTTCACGCACCGCATCGATGTCCTGCTCACGCGAGCGGGACAATCCGATTACGCTTGCGTTCTTCACAGCGCGCGCAACGGCGTTGACGGCTGCCAGGTCGCCTGGCGACGCAGCCGGGAAGCCTGCTTCGATTCGATCGACGCCCAGCTTCTCGAGCTGCAGCGCAATCTCGACCTTCTCCTTCGTATTCAGGTTGACGCCGGGGGATTGTTCCCCGTCACGAAGCGTTGTATCGAAAATATAAATTTTCCGCATATGGCTCTAGTACCTCCGTGAACAGAATTATCCCGGTACACGCGGGGCGCACGCGGATCGTCAGACGATTGCCGCAAGCGCTAGAGGCGTACCGGGATCATATCATTTTGCGTATAGACGCAGTTTATTACTTCTTGATCCAGTGCATAAGCTCACGAAGCTGTTTACCTGTTTGCTCGATAGGGTGAGCCGCTTCGTTACGGCGTGTAGCTGTAAGCATTGCACGGTTCGATTGGTTTTCCAAGATGAAGTCGCGTGCGAAACGTCCGGATTGGATGTCTTCAAGAACGCGTTTCATTTCTTTTTTCGTTTCTTCTGTAACGATACGAGGACCAGTTACATAGTCACCGTACTCAGCTGTGTTGGAGATGGAATCGCGCATTGTTGCAAGTCCGCCTTCATACATCAAGTCAACGATCAGCTTAAGCTCGTGCAAGCACTCGAAGTAAGCCATCTCTGGAGCATATCCAGCTTCAACAAGCGTCTCGAAGCCAGCTTTAACAAGCGCGGAAGCGCCGCCGCAAAGTACGGCTTGCTCGCCGAACAAATCTGTTTCTGTCTCTTCTTTGAAAGAAGTTTCGATAACGCCTGCACGAGTACAGCCGATACCTTTAGCATATGCAAGGCCGATAGCTTTAGCATTGCCAGTAGCGTCTTGTTGGATCGCGATCAGACCAGGAACGCCGAAGCCTTCTTGGTACGTACGGCGAACCATGTGGCCCGGCGATTTAGGAGCAACTAGGAAAACGTCTGTATCTTGGCTAGGCACGATTTGGCCGTAGTGGATGTTGAAGCCGTGGGAGAACATAAGAGCCGCGCCTTTTTTGAGGTTTGGTTCGATTTCTTCCGCGTATACTTTCGCTTGTGTTTCGTCAGGAAGCAAGATTTGAACAACGTCAGCGATTTTAGTTGCTTCTGCAACTGTCAATACTTCGAAGCCGTCTTTCTTAGCTACGTCTGCGGATTTACCAGGACGAAGACCGATAACCACTTTCAGACCGCTGTCGCGAAGGTTTTGCGCTTGCGCGTGGCCTTGGCTGCCGTAACCGATTACTGCAATTGTTTTACCTTGAAGAACGCCTTGATCAGCGTCTTTTTCATAATACATTGTAACTGCCATGATAATAATTGCCTCCTTTAATTTAACCCTTTTGAACGGGTGTTTAAGCAGAGAATGGCGAATAGAAGCGGTTCTCCCCTTAAACTCCCGTTCAAATAGGGATGTTGAACAGGTCAGACGATGAACAAGATGCTCTTACTTAGAATTGCCACGGTTAAGTGCTGTTACCCCGGTGCGGGACAACTCGCGAATGCCATATGGCTTAAGAAGCTCGACCATTGCGTCGATCTTCTCGGTGTCGCCGACAACTTGTACGATCAATGAATGCGTGCCAATGTCGACAACGGCTGCGCGGAACGTATCGACAACACCGAGAATTTCCGGTCTTACCGACGGCTCAGCGGCTACCTTGATGAGCGCAAGCTCACGGGCTACCATTGGGTTTGAGCTAAGATCGATAACTTTGATGACATCGATCAGCTTGTACAGCTGTTTGATGATTTGCTCGAGCGTATGATCATCGCCTGTAGTGACGATGACCATGCGCGACAAGCCAACTTCCTCGCTTGTGCCTACTGTAATGCTCTCAATATTGAAGCCGCGACGTCCGAACAAGCCGGATACGCGCTGCAGAACGCCGGGCTGATCGTTAACGATTACTGCGATCGTATGCTTCTTCATTCCGAATCCCCCATGATCATTTGGTCGATAGTGCTGCCTTGCGCGACCATCGGATACACATTCTCATCTCTGCGAACGACGAATTCCACGACAGCCGGACCTGGATGATTAAGCGCCTCTTCCCAAACCGCCCTAGCATCCTCTTTGTTCGAAGCACGGAAACCTTTTACGCCATACGCTTCGGCAAGCTTAACGAAATCAGGGCTGCCTGCAAGATCGATATGGCTGAAGCGGTTCTCGTGAATAAGCTCTTGCCATTGACGTACCATTCCGAGTACTTGGTTGTTAATAATAACTACCTTAACAGGAATGTTGTTGATTGCGCAAATCGCGAGTTCTTGCGCACACATCTGCATGCCGCCGTCTCCGTTAATTGATACGACTGTACGATCCGGGTTCGCCATTTGAGCGCCGATAGCCGATGGGAATCCGAAGCCCATCGTGCCAAGGCCACCCGATGTTACCCAAGAACGCGGCTTGTTGAATTTATAATATTGAGCCGCCCACATCTGATGCTGACCTACATCCGTCGTTACGATCGCATCGCCGTTCGTGGTTTCGTGAATTAACTCCACGACCCATTGCGGCTTAAGCTCGTCTTCGGAATCGATGTAGCGGAACGGATGTGCCGCTTTCGACTTCTGAATGTCGGCGCGCCAAACGTCTGCTTTATCCGCACGCTTCACAATCTTGTTCACAAGACCTAGAACCGTCTTCACGTCACCGACGATAGGAATGTCTGTCGGCACGTTCTTGCCGATCTCGGCCGGATCGATATCGATATGAACGATCTTTGCTTTCGGAGCGAAGCCGGAAAGCTTGCCTGTTACGCGGTCATCGAACCGTGCGCCGATATTAATAAGCAAGTCTGCGTTCTGAATCGACATATTGGCCGTATATGTGCCGTGCATGCCCGGCATGCCAAGCCATAGATCGTTGCCGCTTGGATAGCCGCCAAGACCCAGAAGCGTCGTCGTGATGGGAATGTCTGTCTTTGTCACGAACTCGAGCAGCTCCTCATGAGCGCCAGAGTAGACAATGCCGCCGCCGGCAAGAATGAGCGGACGAGTCGATTCTTCAATCGCCTTAACCAGCTTATCAAGCTGCAGCTTGTTCGGATTTACCGTTGGATTGTAGCCGCGGATGCTTACTTCCGTTACCGGCTTGAACAGCGTCTTCGCTGCGGATACGTCCTTCGGAATATCGATAAGCACAGGGCCTTTACGGCCGGTGTTCGCAATATGGAACGCCTCGTGAATGGTACGCGGCAAGTCCTCCACATTACGTACTAGGTAGCTATGCTTCGTGATCGGCATCGTAATGCCTGTAATATCAGCCTCTTGGAACGCATCCGATCCGATTAGGGAAGAGATAACATTACCCGTAATTACAACGAGCGGCACGGAGTCCATATAAGCCGTTGCGATACCTGTTACTAGGTTAGTCGCGCCTGGTCCCGACGTTGCGATACATACGCCGACCTTGCCGCTGGCGCGTGCGTAGCCGTCTGCTGCATGAATCGCGCCTTGCTCATGGCGAGTCAATAAGTGGTTGAAGTCAGGGTTGCCATGCATGGCGTCATAGATATACAATACAGCGCCGCCCGGATAACCGAACACACAATCTACACCTTCAAGCAACAGACTGCGGAGCAATATTTCCGATCCCGATATGACCTCGGGCTTCGAGAGTTTTTCCATCAATTCTTCTTTAGACTTCTGTAAAGCATCTTGCGTTACCATCAGTCATCCTCCTCTCAAGCGTAAACGGCTGACGCCGTCCTCTGGCGGCAAAAGCTTACGTTTCGCGGTGAAATATAGATGTCCGCATAGGCATGAAGCTTATGCTTAGCTATACTTCAAATAAACAAAAAAACCTTCCGTTCCTCACGCTTCATAATCGAAGCAACGAGGGACGAAAGGTTTATCTTCCGTGGTACCACCCAAATTCGTTATACATATTCCAATGTATAACCTCCATAGGTAAGAACGATGTGCACATTGTCGTTCATACCTTTGGCACTTTAACGCTTGCCCTGCGATTTCCCCTAATGCGCATCGATTGATGCTTTTCAGGGAAACAGCTCCGAGGTGAGCTCGTAGAAAAGGGATTTTGGCGACGGTTGCAGCTGATCCGTCTGCTCTCTGTTCAAAAGAGCCCTTAGCACTTCGTCCTCATCATTGCCGATAATATATTTACCACTGAAGCCGTAAGCCAATGTGGTAGATAAGACTTTCTTTATTATATGCCGAGATATTCGGTTCGTCAAGCGTAAACGGCAAGCGCCCGTAAATGGTTATTTAATCATTTGTATTGGGCGCATTTCTTCGCTTGATCACATATAGTATTGTAGCCTCACGTCGGCAAAACCATGCAACGGCCGTACATATGCAACACAGAGGCCATGCAGATAGGAATGAATGTCATGATCAGATTGCGTAATCCGAGAACCGACGATGCCGAGCTCATTCGTCTTATTCGTACCGAGCTGCTTCCGCTCTCTCATACTGCACGCCCGCTGGACGCACAAATCGTTCGAGAGCTACCTAAACGGTTCCGCAGCGGAATGACATATGTCGCCTCATTATCCAAGAACAGCCCGCCGGTCGGTTTCGTCCATTGCGAGATTATGGGTGAGTTTCTCTATGTAGATATGCTCGTGACCCATCCCGATCATCAGAATCGAAGGTGGGGAAAGCGTTTAATGGCGCAAGGCGAGGCCTACGGCCAAGCGCACCATTGCAAAGCTGCCCGGTTATTCGTGGATTCGGTTAATGAGAAAGCTGGACATTTCTATGTCAAGCTCGGTTATTCCGTCGTCCAATATCACCAGGATCTTCGCTGCTATGAGCTTATCAAACCGCTAACCTCGCCTTGATCGCCTAATTTCCTTTAGAAGCCGCTATAGTAGCCGTCACCTTGGTAGCCATTGCCATTGCCGTTGCCGTTGCTGTATCCGTTATATCCGCCGCCGTAGCCGCCTCCATAACCGCCACCGCCACCGCCATAGCCTCCGCCATAGCCTCCACCGTAACCGCCGCCGCCATAACCGCCGCCGTAGCCGCCTCCGCATTTGTTGTAACAGTTACCAGCTTTAGCGCCGCAGCCGCAGCTGCACAGGGCGCCGACCGCAAGCACGCCTAGCAAAAGCAGCGGGAGGAAAAAAAAGCTAGTCTGCACTTTTTTGCCCTTATCCTTGCCAAGAGGCTCAAGAATAAGCTTATTGCGATGAATGCGTACAAGCTTCCCTGTAACGACCGAGCCATCCGGACGTACTGCATAGATCGGTTTGCCGATTAGTTTCCGCACTTCCTTCTTGGAAACATTCTGCATGCCAAATCCCTCCTTTCCCGTTGTTCTTCAGTTTATTCCGGGAGGAGGGTCATCGTCTGTTTGTTTGTCCACTGAGTCAACAAATGTGCTTATTCAAGGTGAACCGGCTATCGCTGCTTTTTGCAGCGCTGCGCGTTTCATTCCGAGAAATAGAGAAAGTATAACATAATAATATAATTTCCTATATTTAACGCAAAGAGGCTGTCCCCTAAGATCATTCTCATGATCTAAAGGAACAGCCTCTTATATCAAAAATAACGACTAAGCGTTAATTTTTTCTTTTGCGATGCCTGCAAGCGAATTGAACGAGTTCAGATCGTTAACAGCCATGTCAGCAAGCATTTTGCGGTTTACTTCTACGCCCGCAAGTTTCAAGCCGTGCATGAATTTGTTGTACGAAAGGCCGTTAATGCGCGCAGCAGCGTTAATACGAACGATCCACAGTCTGCGGATGTCGCGTTTTTTGTTGCGGCGGTCGCGGTAAGCGTACATTAACGATTTGCCTACTTGCTCCTTCGCTGTTTTAAACAGACGATGTTTCGAACCGAAATAACCTTTTGCGAGCTTTAGAATTCTTTTGCGACGACGAGTGCGGACAAATCCGCCTTTGACTCTTGCCATTTGTGGAAACCTCCTGTAGGTTGAATGAATTTATATAGCAATACGACTATTTCAATTGGGAAAGGCCTTGTTGCAAACGGCGAACGTCGCCTGCAGCCATAAGCGGCTGACCAGCAAGAACGCGTTTTTGACGACCGGATTTGTGCGAAAGCAAGTGGTTACGGTAAGCTTTGTAACGTTTTACTTTACCTGTACCGGTAATTTTGAAGCGGTCCTTCAGACTGCTGTGCGTTTTCATCTTTGGCATGTCAGTTATCCTCCTAAAAAGTTTTCGTTGCTACGGATGATGATCCGAGTGCTAGCTAGTTGTTTTTGGTGCCAAAATCATAATCATGCTCCGGCCTTCAAGCTTAGGAGCACGTTCTACGCTGCATATTTCGGCAACCTCTTTGGAGAGGCGGTCCAATATCCGTTGTCCAATCGCCGCATGCGTGATTTCACGGCCGCGGAATCGAACAGAAGCTTTCACTTTATCGCCTTCGTTCAAGAATTTGACTACGTTACGGAATTTCGTTTGGTAGTCGTTCTCCTCAATGTTGGCGCGGAACCACACTTCTTTGATATCAACGATCTTCTGATTCTTACGGGCTTCCTTCTCTTTCTTCTGCTGCTCGTAACGGAATTTGCCGTAATCCATGATGCGGCATACCGGCGGTTTTGCCGTCGGAGCGACGTTAACAAGATCCAGACTAAGGTCGATTGCCATTTGAAGCGCTTCGCGAATCGGTTTAATGCCGATTTGTTCGCCTTCCGCGCCGACTAAGCGCACTTCTCTTGCCCGGATCTCATCATTGATTTGATGTTCTCTGCTAATAACGTGCCACCTCCAAAATGGTATGTTGCTTGGTGAAGACAATAAAAAAAATGCGGGTTCGCTCGAACCCGCATCTCATAACCGTTCATAGCAGCCGCCGTTCGTATGTAACGAGGGTCGACCATTTGATTTCGATTATCGCGAACCAGTCAGCTTAAGCCAAAAGGTGAGAAGCGGGTGCTTCTGCTTGTGCGTCATTAAGTTGTTCAGAAATACTACCGTGTAAATATATCATAGTGCGCTAAACGATGTCAACTGTCGTTTCTACAGTTGCTTGCTCTGTACTTCTTCAAGCCGAATCACACGCGTATGCTCCGTATGACTCCACGTCTTGTTGTTTTGCGTGAAGAAGGCGTGAACGGTAATCGGCCACCACGACAACGTGAACAGCAGGAACGTCGGAATGCGCAGGTAAAGCTTCCAATCCACCTTCGCCATATACATCGACAGCGGGATTTGCACGAATACGTAAGCCATATACGGAATGCTCAGCCAAATCGGCAGCATGTTGTACACGGAAGTCACATTGTCTCCGCCGGATAAGAAGATATCGCCCCAGACGATTGCCGCAATGAAGAAGCCGGCCAAATAGTTGTAAGCGTTGAAAACATACAGCGCAGCGTCGATCTTCGTCATGCTGCGTTCCTTGATGCCCTGCCATAGAAGCGGCAGCATATATTTGCGTGTCACGTCAAAGTGTCCTTGCATCCAGCGAAGACGCTGACGGGCGGACGCTTGGAACGTAATCGGCTTCTCGTCATATACCTTCGCTTCGAAGTTGAACTTCGGATAAATACCGCGCTGAATACAGCGCACCGTAAACTCCAAATCCTCCACGAGGCTTGTCGCTCCCCAGCCCATTTCCTTTAGCAGCTTAGCGTCAAAGCACATGCCCGTACCGCCGAGAAAATTCGCCAGCTTCAGGTTCGTACGCGGCAATTGCCACAACCGGTTGCAGAACCAGTAGTTGATCGCATTGGCCGAGCTAATCCAAGAATCGTTCGGGTTTTTTGTATCCAAATAACCTTGGATAACACGTGAACCATTGCACAAGTCGTTGTTCATATATTGCAGGAAGTCTGTCGCTACCAGGTTATCAGCGTCGAAGATCGCAACGCCGTCATAGCTCTTCGGCATCTTCCACAGTTCTTTCAGCATCCATTCCACAGCAAAGCCTTTGCCGCGTTGAGCCGGATTCGTACGCTCGCAAGCATATACGCCGTCGTAACTCTTAACCACGTTAACCGTGCCGTCTGTACAATTATCGCAAATAACGAAAATATCGAACAGCTCGCGCGGGTATTTCATTTTCAGCAAGTTTTCGATCAAAGCCCCAACGACTTGCTCCTCATTATGCGCCGCAACGAGAAGCGCGAAAGACTTCTGCGGCGGATGGGATAAATCCTCTTTCTTGCGATGCCAGCCAAAAAACGTTAGAAACAGCTGATACAATCCTAGTAAAGCAAAAACAATCTGAACCACAAGCATGATTGTGTTGAACATGCGGTACTGCCCCCTTGAGACCCCATTTTTTCTTGCTTCGACCTTAACGAGAACATCGAGCAAGTTTTTATCATATATTTTCTCTTTGTGTATGGGCGCTTCTCTGCAAGCGCTCCGCCAACCCTTTTTGATTTTCCACACAATTAACAGCTTTGTCAAAAGTAGAATAGGACGCGATTACGCTTAATCTCGTCAGAAAAACGCTTGCATTCCTACGGAATCTGCCCAATCCCCCCTTTTGCGATGGCTACGCCTTATTTTCAACCATTTGCTGACTTTTTAGCACTAACGACCTTACTTACGATAAAAGGTTTGAAAATGTTCCCTATTTCGCGTCCCAGACGTGTGACGAATAGGTGAACGGATGCATGGCTAATCATTTTCTTTTCGAAGAAATTGTCGAATAATGCGGATAGTCTGTATCAGCATTTCCATACGATTCGAATTGTAAAACGAATTTCGGTACAAAAAAGGGTTTTATGGAAAATGAAAATTCATTAATAAAGGATTATCAATTCGTTGACGTTCATCGTACAAAAACGTGGTAAGATCGGAATACGCATATGAAGGTTATTTGCTGAGGGCAAATACGGCAGGAGGGATTCACTTATGGAGAGAATGCTCGATTGGTTGCGATCGAATGAGCAGAGAATGCTTTTTTGGGCGAACCGGAGACCTATTGACGGAAGAGTTCATTCGTTGCTTGGCAGATGGTTGAACACCGTAACACATATGGGCGGCGCTACGTTCACCCTTGTAACCGCCTTGCTCTATGCGCTTATTGCTCCGACACCTTGGAGCACAACCGGCTGGCAGTGCCTCGCGGCCGTCATCCTTAGCCACTTGCCGGTAGCGATTGTGAAGCGAAAATTCAAGCGGTTAAGACCCTATCAAGCGCTGCAGGATGTCAACACTTGTCATAAGCCGTTGCAGGATTCTTCGTTCCCGTCCGGCCATACGACAGCCATCTTCGCTTGGCTCGTCCCCATATTGCTGACGGCCAGCGCCGGGTTGACCATTATCGTGCCTACCGCCATTATAATCGGCATTTCCGTTGGTTGGTCGAGGATGTACCTGGGACTGCATTACCCGTCGGACGTTGCAGCTGGAGCACTGATTGGAACGGCTACCGCGTATGCCGTCAATTACTTTTGGATCGCATCCACCGTTCCAAGCGTGTAGCTCTTAATTAATCCGATTACTCGGTTGCTGATTCGTCGTCACTATCATTATCCACAGCAGCATCATTCGCTTCAGCAGCTTCCTTTATTGCAGTCGCTTGTTTCGCTTCGCGATGCTTACGGAGCGCTTCGGAACCGATAACCGCTTCGACGCGATAAATATTTTGGCCTTTTTCCATAAACTTCATTTCATATTCCGTAAACACGAGGTCCTCTCGCGGACCGTCCTTATGCAAGTGGAGCGAGATGTTGCGCATAATAAGCTCCATATCGGCGAAGCTATTCAAGGAGAACTCGAACAACGACAGCGAATCGGTCTTAAAATGAATTTCACCGCGCTCGTTCAACAGCTCGATATATTTCAGGGCAAACCGGGAATGTGTCAGCCTCCGGCGGGCGTGTTTGCTTTTTGGCCAAGGATCGCTGAAGTTCAGATGAATTCGCTCAAGCTCGCCTGGCGCGAACATATCCTCAATGCCTTCAATATTCGCACGCAGAAGGGCTAGATTCGGCGGGGATTCGACACCTTTCTCTTCCCAAATGACACGCGCCTTCTCGCTGGCACGGCGTATCAGCTCATCGTACATATCGACGCCGATGAAATTAATATGCGGGTAACGAGCGCTCATATTGCTAATGAAACGGCCCTTCCCCATGCCAAGCTCTACATAAATCGGGTTATCGTTGCCGAAGAACTCGCGCCACTTTCCTTTGTGCGGGGCAGCATCCAGTACAACGAGCTCCGGCTGGCTCTCCAAGCTTTCACGAATTCCTTTTCTTCCTCTTAAACGCATCGCATATATGCCTCCAATTGCTCTAAAATCAAAAGTCCATTGTGTAGTTCTTTATAATGAAACTAGTCCTTATTGTGCCCAACAATAGCCTCCTTGTAAAGGAATTTCGGAGATTATGATCAATACGAGCTTGCTTGGGCAAATAAAATAAAAAAAGCCGGCGCTTATGAGGGCGCTTCGGCTTTAATCTGTTGCATTATAGGACTGGAGCTGGTTCACGATTAGCTTAGCAGCTGATACGGGATTGGAGCTTCTCCGCTTTGACCGAACTCATAAGTACCTTCCAGCACTTCGTTCAGCTTCTTGCGTGCCGAAATTTCTACGCTGTGATTATCGTGGAAACGAACGCCTGTCAGCGCCATTAACTCTTTCACTGTAAGCTCTACCGTTACTTTGTCATTGCCATGCGGAATTTTTGTTGTAGTCATCTCACATCACCTCATCGATTTATTATATAGCGTTACCAGTTAATCGACGTTTCATGAATTCAGGTGCAAATGGGCTATGTTAGGTTTATTTGTTGTTTTGTCGCACTTTTAATATAACACTTCATGTAAGGTATTGCAAGCCCATAATCACCAATTTCAAAAATAATTTCCAATTAAAGCGGTTTCCGAACATTGTCCGCGGCTAAGTGGATAAGTCGTGGCTTTTCGGTTCGTTTTTCGCTAAAATAGAGGATGTACGACTTGAAAGAAGGGGAAAAAAATGATTGATCTAAAATCGACGCCGCAGCAGCCGATGCTCTGGGGCGACAAAAGATTTCATACATGGAACTACGAGATGCGCGAGCAGTTCGGCGGCAAGGTATTCAAGGTCATGCTCGACGCAGGTTTCACTTGCCCGAATCGGGACGGCTCGATCGCCAAGGGCGGCTGCACGTTCTGCAGCGCGCGCGGATCAGGCGACTTCGCGGGCAGCAGACGCGACGATCTCGTCACCCAATTCAATAATATTCGCGACCGCCAGCATCAAAAGTGGCCGGAGGCGAATTACATCGGCTACTTCCAGGCATATACGAACACGTATGCACCGGTCGAGGAGCTAAGGGAGTATTATGAAGTCATTCTTCAGCAGCCTGGCGTAGTCGGCTTGTCGATCGCAACACGGCCGGACTGCTTGCCGGATGATGTCGTCGATTATTTGGCGGAGCTGAGCGAACGCACCTACCTTTGGGTCGAGATGGGCTTGCAGACGGTGCATGAATCGACATCCGAGCTAATCAATCGCGCGCATGATACCGCCTGCTATCTCGACGCGGTTCGCAGACTTAGAGAGCGCGGCATTCGCGTGTGCGCTCACATTATTTACGGCTTGCCGCAGGAGACGCATGAGATGATGCTGGATACGGGACGTGCAGTTGCCAAAATGGATGTGCAAGGCATTAAGATCCATCTGCTCCACCTCATGCGCAAGACGCCGATGGTCCGCCAATACGAGGCAGGCTTGCTGCGCTTCCTCGAGCAAGACGAATACGTGAAGCTGATTGTCGACAGCTTGGAATTCCTCCCTCCGGAGATGATCGTCCATCGATTGACGGGCGATGCGCCTCGCGACCTGTTGATCGGGCCGATGTGGAGTCTGAAGAAGTGGGAAGTGCTGAACGCCATCGATGCCGAGCTGCGCAGCCGCGATACGTGGCAAGGCAAGCTGTGGCAGCCGGAGAGTTAGTATGGGCTTCTTATCCGTGCTGAGCATGGCGCATAAATGGATCGCAGAGCGCGCCTCTGCCGGCGAAATTGTCATTGACGCAACCGCAGGAGGCGGTGTCGATACACTTGCCCTTGCCGAGCTTGTCGGCCAGGGCGGCACCGTGTACGCTTTCGACATCCAACAGGAAGCGCTGGATCGAACTAACCAGCGGCTATCTCCGCTCGCTGACAATGGAAAGAAGCCAGATGTCCGGCTGCTGCTGGAGAACCATTCGCGTATGGCGGAAGCTGTTGATCCAGAAGCAGCAGGCGAAGTAGCCGCGGTTATGTTCAATCTCGGCTACTTGCCTGGAGGCGGGGATCACGCCGTCATTACGGAGCCTGCTTCGACGCTTGCGGCATTAGATGCCGCCTTGTCGCTGCTCCGGCCAGGCGGCATCGTAACCTGCGTGCTCTATCCCGGTCATCCGGGCGGGGCAGAAGAAGCGGCAGCCGTCGAGAACTGGGCTGCTCAGCTTCCCCAAACTTTGGCGCAGACGGTCATATACCGTCAGTTGCAACGCGGAACTGCGCCATATCTTATTGCTGCGGAGAAGCGGCGCAGCAATTAAATCTCAGTCTTAACGTTTTACATATAAATTCACGTACATGGGAGAGATACAACAATGACAGTAAAACCTTATCCATTGCAATTTCAACCGGAGATGAAAGAACGTATTTGGGGAGGACGAGCACTTGAAGGCTTCGGCCTTACGCTGCCTGATGGATCGATCGGCGAAGGCTGGATGATCGGCGATCACCCGAACGGAACAACTAAAGTGATGAACGGCGAGCTGGCAGGCACTGGCCTCGATGTCATCCGCGAAACATACGGTCGCGAGTGGTTCGGCTCGCAAGGCTTCTCAGAGAAAAACGGACGTTTCCCGCTCCTGATCAAGCTACTCGATTGCAATGACGACCTGTCTATCCAAGTTCATCCAACCGATATTTATGAAGGACTGCCGCAAGGCGAGCTTGGGAAGACGGAGATGTGGTACATTCTCGACGCTAAGCCAGGCGCCAAAATCATATACGGCCTCAAAGACGGCATCGACCGTGCTGCTATGGAATCGGCTATTGCCGAAGGCCGCATTATGGATACGCTTCAGGAGGTTTCCGTGGAGGCGGGCGATGCTTTCTACATCCCTGCAGGCACGGTTCACGCTCTATGCTCCGGTGTCGTTGTTGCTGAAATTCAGCAAAACTCGGACACGACTTACCGCCTGTACGACTATGACCGCCCAGGCCTCGATGGTCAGCTGCGTGAGCTTCATATCGAAGACTCGCTGAATGTTATCGCATACGAGGGTGCTGGCGCTCAGCGCATGAAGACGGACGGAGCAGCCCCAGGCGAATGGCTGACAATCGCCTCTTCCCCGTATTTCATCGTAGAGAAAGGCATTGTTGCAGCGCCATGGCAGCTTGAAACAACGACGCAAAGCTTTGTCATCCTTGTTATCGCCGAAGGCCAAGGCAGCCTGAAGTGGGCGGACGGCGAACTGTCGGTCAAAGCGGGCGAGTGCTTCCTACTGCCGGCGACACTCGGCAGCTACGAGCTGTCCGGCGGCATGACGGTATTGCGCAGCGTTGTTCCTGGCAATAAGTAAACCTATTCATAACTGCCGTATCTTGGCCTTCCAGCCATGGTACGGCATTTTTTTTATGCTGTTGCTTTCTTCGTTCATGGTCGCAGCTTGCTTACGAATCGTAGTATCTCTATTTAACCTCAAATCCACCTTTCGTTGCTTCTTACGAACCGTGGAAACGCTAAATAGTTATTTTGTTTAGAAAAGCTGGGCTTTGACAGCTGTTAGCGTTACTGGGGTTCGTAGGCTAACGAAAATACGTACGTCCTTCCTATTAACGTTCCTAAGATTCGTTAGCGCGCAACCAAGAAAAAAACGGCTCAGCGTCACTATCGGACGCTAAGCCGTCTATCAATCTAATGTTAATTCGTAACTGCCTCGCTTGCCTTATCCGCTTCCATCGTCAACATAAATGGGCGCGGCGTCGGCTTCGTGCTGCCGGCATCGAGCGCATACAGCATGACGAGAAGCGTATGCCGCGATTTATCGATCTCTCCGCTTGCAAGGAAGGCTGTAAGATCATACGGCAGCTTCTCGATGACCGCATGCTTGTGCAGCTCCTTCTCGCTTAAGCCGAGCGCAGCGAATTCCGGCGATACGTCGCCAGGACGGTCGACGAGACGGCGCATCCAGCCGCTCCACTCCGACTTGTCCATCGTGAATTCCCACCATGTCTTGCGCGGCTTGTAATTATGATTCAGGAAGAAATCATATTTCATGAGCCCCAGCACGACGTCGGAATCGAGACGGTCGCGAGCGTCTGCGAGCATCGAAGCTTGCAGCTCCGTTGATGCCGATGCATCCGCGAGCGAGCCAAGAAACGCCCATAGCCGCGAGAACAGATCCTCGAGCTGATGACCGATCTTCTGCCAGCCTCGGCGCTCCCAATAATCGCCGAACAGCTGGAAGAAGTCGAACGGCGAGTCGAATACGCGCTCGACCAAATACAGCAGCGTATGGTCCATCCGATGCGCGTTCCAATATTTCTCCAGCACATCCTCCACCCGCTTAATGCGAACGATATCGCCGAACGGCATCAGATCATTGCCGAGCATTTCGTAAGGCGCCCGATCCATATAAATATAACCCCACTTCGCCGCATCAAGCCGCAGCCCTGTACCGCGCAGCATCTTCAGGAATCCGAGCTGCAGCTCTTCCGGACGAAGTTCGAACACATCGTTGAACGTCCCGCGGAACGTGTCGTAATTCTCAAGCGGCAAGCCGGCGATCAAGTCCAGATGCTGATCAATCTTCTGCGAATCCTTCACCTTCGTTACGGTGCGCACGAGCTTCGACCAGTTCTGTCTCCGCTGCACCGCTTCATTGGTCGGATCATTCGTCGATTGAACGCCGATCTCGAAGCGGAATACGCCAGGAGGCGCATGCTCTGCCAAATAATCGAGCACCTCCGGCCGCATAATATCGGCGGTAATCTCGAATTGGAAGACGCAGCCCTGATGATTCTCGATCAGGAATTGGAACATCTCCAGCGCATAGTCGCGCTTAATATTGAACGTGCGGTCTACGAACTTTATCAATTTGGCGCCGGAATCGATCAAATATAAAATATCGGATTTCGTCCGCTCGATATCGAAGTAGCGCACGCCGACCTCGATGCTGGATAGACAGAACTGACAGCTGAACGGACAGCCGCGGCTCGTCTCGAAATAAACGACACGGCTTCCGAGACTCGGAATGTCCTCCTTGAACCGATGGGGCGAAGGCAGCTCCGCAAGATTCAGCTTCGGACGCGGCGGCATAATGATCACCTCGGATTCCTCCCCGCGCTGTTTGCGGTAAGCAATGCCGAATACCATATGATATTTGCCGTCCCCTTGAATCTCGGTCAATAACTGGTCGAACGTCTCTTCGCCTTCGCCGATGACGATGAAATCAATCTCGGACACCCGATCCATCCAATAGTTCATATCGTAGCTGACCTCTGGCCCGCCCATTATGATTTTGACCTCAGGCATGATTTTGCGCAGCATATTAATGACGGTGATCGTCTCTTCAATATTCCAGATGTAGCAGGAGAAGCCCACCACGTCCGGCTTGCGCGAGAAAATATCCGATACGATATTCATCACCGGATCCTTAATCGTATACTCTGCTATATCCATATCGAATCGCTCGCCGCTGTATGCCTTCAGGCAACGCAGCGCAAGCGAGGTGTGAATGAACTTCGCGTTCAACGTCGTTAAGACGACTTTCATAGCAAATACCTCTCTAACTTTAGCGCTTATTATAAGACTGCTTCTTATTGTACAGAAATTTGCATCAAAAAAGAAGAGGCGCCTCGTCCGCAGCATGCGGGCGAAACGCCAACGTATGAGTTCTATTATTGCTTAACATCAATGACAAGCTGATCCTTCACCTGCATATCGATTACCGGGAAGCGCAGGCGCCACTTGCCTTCGCCTGCGGGTGTAACCTCATTCTCCTCGTAGCCGCGAGGCTCGAACGTAAGAACTCGATCATAGGATACCAAAAATTGAATTTTCTCGTCAGGCAGCATCCGATGAAGCTCGTAACCTAAGTTAGCCGTCCAAATGCGAAGCTCGTCCGCCGATGCCGGACCATAATACATGTAGAACATCGGATCGATATCTGCCGTTATGACGTACCAGCCCTCCGCATCGCGCTTCACTTCCCAATTCGTGAACGTCGCCGTCGACGCCTTCAGTTGCACGCTGCCGAACTGCTCTTCCATAAGCTTCTTCACATCTGCAAAAGGAGCCCCGACCAGCGTATCCGGCAAAGAAGGAGGAAGGAACTTGGCTTGCCTAATCATCTGCTCCGTCACCGTTCCTTCCAACAGCGACGCATGCATAACCGACACGGCAATATTCAATTGGGCAGTCGTATTTTCTATGCCCCCCGATGTAATGCCGATCAACTCGCCCGTGTCGCTGAAGAGCGCGCCACCTGAGCTGCCATGGTCGATCGGTACGCTAATCTGCAAATAACGAACGCCATCCTCATAGATGATGTTGCTAATGACGCCTTCCGACACCGTGTTTTGGAAGCCCAGCGGACTTCCAATCGCTACAACCTTATCGCCCTTCTCCGCATTTATACCATATCCGATCTCGACTGCAGGAGCGCCAATGGATTCCTCCGTCTTAATGATAGCCAGGTCATCCGTCTTATTATAATGAACGACACCAACCACGCCCAGAGATTCTCCATCTACCGTCATTGCGGTTGCCGAGGTCGCATCGACGATCACATGATAGTTAGTCAAAATAAGATTGTCTCCAATCACAATTCCGCTGCCTTGGCCAATATTCGTAGAAATAAGGACGACGCTTTGGTCGTATTTCTCTACAATTTGCTTCGTTGTAAGCTTAGGAATATTGGCTTGCTGCTCCAACCAATTCTCATAAGCCAGCCGCTGGGCCTCTTCCGCGGATGTAATTCGAATCGTATTCGCCGTGCTATCCCATTTCACTGTCGCTCCAAGCGATTGGGAGGTGAAGCGGACGGGAACGAATGTCACCCCGCCCTTGACGATCGGCGCAGCGTCTAGCTTTATTGACTTGCCGTTAATAAGCGCTGTCTTCTGTCCAACCGTTAATGTAATCGTAATATTGCCCTTGCGGCCGATAATGGTCTTCGTCTTCGGCTCCCACGTTACGGATGCTTGCAAGGCGCCAAAAATATTGCGCATCGGTACGAATGTAACTCCGTTCTGAGCGAATGCCGATGCCGATAACGTCAGCTTCTTGCCGTCCACATATACGAGTGGCGAATTAGCTGCTGCGGCAGCCGGTGCCGGTGCAACAGCTGCTTCGACTGCAGAAGGGCTGCTAAGACCAGGCAGCGGAGCAAGCAGGAGGCCTGCGGCAAGCATTGGAATTACTATCCTTGTTGCAAGCTTGTTGTTCACTAGTTTCATTTTGTGCATTCTCCTAACCTTTACCTTTTATACAGCTGACAACCTATTAAAATTATGGTAACACCCCTATCCTTGCTTGTCTATGAAAACAGCTTTCATAGAATGGCATGCGCAGTCTTCTTCTTTTCAAGTGAATCATTAGAACAGCAACGGCCAATCATGGTATAGTAGGAGCAATGAAGCTAGGAGGTCGTAAGTATGAATAAGGGGAGAAGTCGCCCTGAACAACAGAAGCAGACGCACAATCCAATAAAGAAGAAAAATCACAGCAGCGGCGGAAGCAATGGCAATAACGGCAATAGAAATAGATCTGCGGGCCATATTAAACCGCACAATGAGCGATCCCAGTTGAAGGATAACACCAAAGAAAAGCAGAAGGCGTATATCGTGGAGGAGCATGTAGAACTGCTGCCTTTCCTCATTAAGCATATTGCGGGTGTCGGTCGGAATAAAATCAAATCGATGCTCGCGCATGGTCAGATCGCCGTCGACGGCAAACCGAACACCGCCTATAATTTCCCGCTTCGTCCGGGCAGTACGGTTACGCTGAACAAAGGGAGAACCATCGAGGCGCCGCCGCTCGAGGGAATGAAAATTGTTCATGAGGATGATGATGTGATTGTCATTGTTAAACAGGCAGGACTGCTGTCGGTTTCCTCTACTACAGGGCCGGAGAACGAAGTAACAGCCTATCGTCAATTGATGGCCTATGTTCGCGTCTACAATCCGAACAATCGGATCTTCATCGTCCATCGGCTTGATCGGGATACATCAGGACTCATGCTGTTCGCTAGGAGTGAAGCCATTCAGCAGCAGCTCCAGAACAATTGGCAGGAAACCGTACAGGAGCGTATGTACGTAGCATTAGTCGAAGGGGCGGTTAAGCAGCCGCAAGGGACAATCTCGTCTTGGCTCAAGGAGAGCAAGACGCTTAAGATGTATTCCAGCAGCTATCCGAATGACGGTCAGCATGCCGTGACCCATTATAAAGTGCTTCGCTCGGACAAAAACTTCTCCTTGCTCGAGGTTCATCTGGAAACTGGACGCAAAAATCAAATTCGCGTTCATATGGAGGAAATCGGACATCCTGTGGTCGGCGACAAAAAGTATGGCGCTCGCACGAAAGCGATTGGCCGACTTGGCCTGCACGCCCGCGTGCTCGCTTTCAACCACCCGGCTACCGGCGAGCTGCTTCGGTTCGAGACAGAGATTCCTAAGCTGTTCTTAAACCCTTTCCAATAAGAAACAGCGGCAGGCATTGGACAAAACAGAAGCCGCGCTCAAAGGTTGTTATTACACTTCCTTTGAGCGCGGATTTTGGCCATCTGCCTACGATACATCTCTATGGGTTACTGCATTCCAACACGAACGGATTGCATCGTTGACGCTCTCACTGCTTAACTCGAAGATTCCGTGTATATGGGCCTTCAACATATAAACAAATGTGCCGTAATGCATCTGCACCATCATTTTCGGATTCATCGGGATAAACAGCTTCTCCTGAACGGCTTCTTGATATAACTCGTTCATTGGCCCGCACCATCCGCCGGTATAGACTTCTTGCTTTACCTCTTCGTAAATGTACGGCGAGAACGAATACTGCTCAATAAATTGAAAGCCCTGAGGATACTGTTTTCCCAATTCGATAACCCGATTCCAACCTAATTCAAACTTTTCACGAATCGTTGTGCCATTCAGCAAGCCTCCTCGCACATACTCTCCGTTAAACGTAACAATGGCTTTGTACAATTCGTTAACGATATCCTCTTTACTTTTGAAATAATGATAAATATTCCCGGTCGATACACCAGACTCCTTGGCGATAAGCGCCATTGAAGTAGCCTGTAATTCCTTTCGGATGATGATGTTAAGTGTTGTTTCAAGGACAGCCCGCTGCACCTTGTTATAGTTCTCAAACATTAGGTTATCCCGCTCCCACCATAAGATCGAATGATCATTCTATTTTTAACATACACCTCATGCAATCCGTAGTCAAGATTGTCCGATCGACCTGGCGTTATGACGAAGCGTTAATAATGGATTACATATAATTGTTAGCGATCGTCTCCAAATATTGTTCAATGGACACAGAATTTCTAAGCGCCATCAGATCATTGCCTGCTGTTCCAATGACAGTGCGAAATTTATTGCTCTCACCAGTCGCCAAAGCGGCTATGGCATCCACGATAATCTGAGGATCATCCAATGAAGAACTGGATTCCGCATGATTCATTAAATTCTGCACTTTCGTCATCAGATTATCGTAATCATGTATGTTATCATCTCGGTTCCAAGTGACACTGTTCTTGAAATTATTTCCTGTAGAACCGCCCTGCTCGATCAATCTAAGCTCGATATTTAACGACTTCAATTCGTAATAAAGACCTTCCGTCAATCCTTCCAAAGCAAATTTCGACATATTATAGAGAGACCCGAGCGGCACTGCTGTCGTGATTCCCATGAAAGAGCTAATATTGATGAACATGCCTCCGCCATTGGCTCTGAAATGCGGTATAAATTTACGAATGACATTGATCGGTCCTCGCGTATTAACGGCGAATTGCCAGTCGATTGCTTCCTCTTGGGCTAATTCCAACGGACCGTAAGTCCCCATACCTGCATTATTGATGACGACGTCGATCTTACCGAACGCGGCAATGGCTTGATTTACCGATGTTTGAACTTCATGCACATTGGTGACGTCCAGTTTGAAAATTTTGATATTATCGTAACCGGTAAGCTCCGTTTCTTTGTCGGGTGTACGCATGGTTGCAGCTACGTTCCAGCCCATTTCAGCAAACCGAATCGCCGTAAGTTTTCCCAAGCCTGAACTGGTTCCCGTAATAAAAACTGTTTTATTCATTTTAATACCTCCAAATAATAAATTGAACGTTCATTCTATACTGATTAGTTTAGATCGAATGTTCATTCTATTATGGTGCAGGATTCGTTTCCTGTCAAATACTATTCTGCGCTTTAGGTTAATGAAAAGAGGAGCAGATGCCGTGGCGCCTACTCCTGAATCCGATTTCTATTTAGTTGATTCCTTCTGAATCAGCAGCCCATCCTTGATATGTTATACTGGTTGTGCTTCATTCCTACAACTTACCGCATAAGGAGGCATACAGCTTGCCACATTTAGTATTCCGCGGCGTAACCGCCGATCAACTGCGCACTGTCAGCGAGCCGCTTGCCGAGACGTTAGCCAAGTTATGTCATTGCGGCACGGACAACTTCACGATGTCCTGCCTGAATGCGACAAGCGTATTCGGCGATCCGGCTGACGGATCGATGTTCGTCTTCGTCGAGGTAGGCTGGTTCGATCGAGGACAACAGACAAGAAACGAATTCGCGCTAGCCGTTACCGAATCTATTCAAAGGCTCGGCGCATCCGAGGTCGAGGTCGTGTTCATCGCTTATCGCGAGGACAGCTATTACGTTAACGGGACGCCGTGCTAATGACTTTATAGTGCTTAAACTCTCTCACCTCGTAGCCGCTCAGATCGTTCGGAAGCGGATCTTCTTCGGACAATAAATAGACGGCATTGCCGCCACTCTCCAACGCAGACGGCAAGCCGAATTGATAGCGTCCGAAGGAGCTTACGAATTGGAACGGATCGCCCGGATTGCTGTATACGACGGTGTCCAGAAACGTGTGCGGATCGATCCGCTCGTAGAAGAGCACATATATATACGGCATATTAACGTTATTCGTTACGTAGATCGTTCCATCCGTCTGATCGGACGCATATTGCACCGCATCACCGAACGATTCATAGAACATTGGACCAGCTTTCTTCGGATACTCTACGAAATAATTGCCGCAGAACAAAACGAAAAACACTGCAAACGCCGCAAGCGTAACTGGAAAAACGTACTTGAGCTGTCCCTTCAGCCAAAACAACCCTGCTAACGTTAGCAGAACCAGCGGAAAGAAAATGATATTGATCCGATTAATATTAATATCCGTAATGAGCGACATCAGCACTGCTGTTATCCCCCAGATGGCGATAATCGCTTGCTCGGTGCGCAAGCCGCTGCCAATTCTCACGCAGACTGCGTAAAATCCAACAAGCATGAGCGGCAGTGCTAAAGGGTACATATACCCATAGGGAGGAATAGCGTTCCACAGCAGGCCGTCATCCTGACTAAGCAGCACTTGAAGCAGCAGATCGAAATGCTGAACGGCATTTTGCAGCACATCCCCCTGGAAAACACTCGATACCTGCTCAACCCTCGGAACGGTCAGCTTCGGAATCGAGAACAGCCATGTTTCAATCGTATCCTTGCCAAATCGGTTGATGGCCAGAAAGAGCAGGATCGGCAACCCCAGCACAATCATGATGCCTATATTCCATATTATAGTACGGAGTTTGATTTTTTTCTGAACGATGAACAAGACCAGAATGCCAAGCACGAACACAGGAACGAAGAAATAGGCCGTTCCGTAGGCGTACAACGACAACGTGATCGTGATCGCAAACATTGTGAACCACCGCGGATGATGAATGGATTTGAACAAGAACCACACCGCCAATAGTACCAACGTTGGAAAAAGGTTCGACTCCAGCGCCCATCTCGACATCATAATATGCCATGGACAAATCGCGATAAGAAACATGGCCGTACCGGCCGCTGCCTTATACTTGAACAATTGCTTTGCAATAAAGTAGAAAGCGATCATGCCCACAAGACCAAACACGATATTGACAGCGCGGACCGATAGCTCATTCAAGCCGAGCAGCCATATAAACGGCATCGACAAGTACGCGTATAAGGCGTTCTGCCCGCTGCCCCAAGCAATGAGATGGATCGGCAGCTCTATGCCGTTACGATCTATACCGTAATGAAGAATAGCATAAGCGTCATAACCGATCGACGCCTCATCCTGGTTAAAGCCTGCCGGGATAGCACCGGCATATAGCAAGCGCACAAGTGCGCCGATCGCGAACAGAACAAGGATCAGCCTATTCTTTTTAACCCAATCAAATGTACTTGCCATCCAATCAACAACCACACTTCCTATGTAACTCTAGATGATTTCTGTTCAGTTCCCGTACTTCGGATTGGATACAGATAGAAGAACACGAACGCCAGCAGCAGCGCGCCGAGGGGAATAAAGCTCAGCATCGAGCGGATGCCCCATACAGCGGTGTCCGTCTGCACCGCATCCTTCACATAACCTGTTGTCTCCAGCACAATGCCAAGCACTACTGCCTGAAGCGATACGCCCCATCTGACGATGAAGCCGTTCATGCCAAAGTACATGCCCTCTCTGCGCACCTTCGTCCGCTTCTCGTCCTCGTCGATAACCTCAGACAGCAGCATATCAAGCAGCACGAGCAGTCCGGCTAGACCTATTCCAATTGCGGCAGCAGCAATCGCAGCAGCGAGCACACTGGAAACGAAGGCGAAAGGCAACATGGAAGCTGCATAACAAGCGACGGCGACCAGTGACGTCTTGCGCAGTCCCCAGCGGGTGACGAGCCTGCTCCAAAGAAATACGCAAGGTATAGCAGCTACGAATATCGCGCCGAGAAGTATCGTATTGCTGTCGTCGGACGCGCGCAGCACATATTTCGTAAAGAACGGAATAATCGCCGGAATCATAGCGAACGTGAACTGCACGAAGAAACTTCCGATAACGAATGTAACGAACGCTTTATTGGTGAACGTATATTTCAGCGATTGCTTCAGACTAAGCTTCTCCCGCTCCACGGTTGTTTTCTCTTTGCTTGTCGTCACCATAATAAGAAGGAACAAGAGCGCAACGCCGGCGAAGATTACGCCCATCGGGCCCCAGCCAATTCCGCTATACAGCAGCGGAGGCAGCGCAACGCCGATAATCATGCCTACGATGCCGAGCATTTGGCGTGAAGCGGACACACTCGCGCGCTCCTTCATCGTTGTGAACATTTCCGGGAACAGCGCCGAGTAGTTGAGCACAACCATAACGAACAATATATCGTACACGAGTACGATGAATACGAAGTACCAGAATAACGTCATTCCTTCGCCTATAGGAAACCAGATCGCGGTGAAGGCAGCAGCCAAGGGCACCATGCCGAACAGCATATACGGAATTCGTCTTCCCCAGCGCGAGGTCGTTCGATCGGACAGATGACCGAACAAAGGGTTCAGAACAGCGTTTACAATGCCGTGCACAACCATGGCCGCGCTTATGAGTCCAGGCTTCACGCCCAGCACGTCCACATAATAAAATACGATGTAGGTCGCGAATGCCTGTGCAATCAAATTTACCGACAAATTACCCGAACTGTAAGCTAGCTTCGTGCTTCTTAACCGACCACCCAACATAAACAACACGCTCCCGGATACGAATGAAAAATGACTGAAAATGACTTTATCTGTCACTTTTATATTAACGTACCGATCCTATTTATTCCAAGAAATAGTTTTGAAGCGCAAGCTATTATTCGATAATTTTCACCATTCTTCTGTATTGGCCCCCGCTGACGGTAATTATCCCGTCCTCTAGGTAGTTAAGCTTTTTATATAGCGCATAGGCACCTTCGTTATATGACTCTACAATAAGCGACATTCTGATATAACCCGCTTCCTTGCCCCTCTCCTCGAACGCGGCGAACAGCTCCTTAGCAATCCCCTGCCCCTGATACTCTTCATCGACTGCGATCGAATCCAGGTAATATTCTCCCTCCTTGGCCTCTACGACGATGGGCTCCGCTCCGGCAGCCCCATGGATTAGCGCATTGCGCTCGGCAAAGGGCCGATCAAGCAACGCCGCTCCATCACCCGGATAGCTGATTGCCATCCCCACAACATGTCCCTCCCTCGTATAGACGAGCACATGCTCAAAGCTGATCCGATTGCCCTCTCTTCCGTAAAATTCCGCCAATATGCGCTTCGTCTCCGCATCGTCTTCCGTGCCCGCCAGCGTGTGGGCGATGTTGCCAATCGCCGCCAGCAGCAGCGGCAACACTTCATGCACATCCTCTTGAACAGCTTGTCTAATCATGTTGCGTCAGCTTCCTCTCTCTTTCGTTAGCTAGTCGAAATCTTATGCCATCTGCTATGATGGTCTATATATTTGTTGACGAAGGTGATTGATACATGAGTCTTACCTATTATTCTTACCCTATTGGGATCCAAAATAGTTCCATTCCCGTTGCCGACCGCGCAGAAGCCGATACGAGCGCTCAACTCGTCGGCAGCAACGAGGCGGATGCCGCTTTCTTCCGCGCGCTTGAGCGGCACGGCATCTCGCTTAACCGCCCGCAAATCGCCGCCGTGCGCCATGCTACAGGCCCGGCGCTTACCCTTGCAGGCGCCGGCACAGGCAAGACGTCGGTGCTCGTCTGCCGTACCGCCTATCTAGTCGCAGTTCGCCATGTACAGCCCCAACAGGTGCTGCTCATGACCTTCTCCAAGAAGGCAGCCGACGAAATGAAAGGCCGTATTCGTTCCTTGCCCGCCATTCCAGCACAGGCTGCAGGAGCTATTGAAGCGCGCACCTTCCATTCCTTCTGCCTCCAGCTGCTGCGCGGAAGGGGCTATCGGCAATCGATTTTAAGCGAGACAAGCCAGAAGCTTGTCTTCTTCAAGCGGCTGATGCGAGAGCTGGCACATACGCTCACGCGCGAATATGAGCCGGAGACGCTGCTTGCTCAGTTGTCCTCCGTGAAGCTGCAGATGATCGATGTAAACGAGCTGCCCGAATCAACCTCCGAGGAACGCGAGCTGAAGGTGCTCTTCACGAGATACGAGCTATGGAAGAAGGAAAGTGACCGTTTCGACTTCGACGACCTGCTGCTTGAAGCGTATCGCCTGTTATCAAGTGATAATGCGCTGCTTGCTTCCTTACAGCAGCGCTTCCACTATATCATGATCGACGAATTCCAAGATACGAACGAGGTTCAGTACGCTATTGTGAAGCTTCTTGCCGCAGGCCATCGCAATCTGATGGTCGTCGGCGATGATGATCAGACGATCTACTCGTTCAACGGCGCTCGGAACGACTATATCTTAAACTTCGAGCAGCAGTATCCGGGCGCTGCGACGATCGTGCTCGATATTAACTATCGCTCGACCGCCGCTATCGTCGGTCTTGGCAATGCGATTATTCGCCGCAACAAGCTTCGCAAGCCGAAGACGCTGCATGTCGTGAAGCCAGAGGGGGAGCCACCCTCTTACGCGCGCGTTAAGACGACTCAGGAAGAAGCGAGTCTCATTGCGGATACCATAGCAGAGCAGCAGGAGCAAGGCACCCGCTCGTTCAGCGACTTCGCCGTGCTCTACCGGACTGCCAGCAGCAGCCGGGCGCTCGTGGAGCAGCTTCTGCTCCGGCAACTGCCGTTCGTCGACTTCGGCGACGGCCAGCTGTTCTACGACCATTCTGTAGTGAAGCCGCTCCTTGCCCATTTGCGGCTCGTACTGGACCGGCGCAACTTCGACGCGATCGAGTCAATGCTCCAGACGCTGTATGTGAATCGCGAGCAAGCGATGGCGTTCATCTGGCATCAAGACAAAGAGCGGGCCAAGAAATGGCCGCTAATTCATCTGCTCGACTATCCCGCATTAAAGGAATTTCAGAAAGAAAAGATCAAGGAACGCATCAAGCTGCTGAAAACATTAACCGAGCTGAAGCCGCAAGCTGCTATCGCGTTGCTGCGCCAATCTTTCTACGACCAATACCTTGAGACGGGTAAGCAAAGTGTCCTTACCGAACATAAGGAAGCGATTAAAGAGGTCGTCGACGAGCTCGAATCAGCCGCACAGGCGCATGAAACGATCGAAGCCTTCTTAACTTATATCGATGACATCACGGATAAGCACAACTCCGCTTCGCAACAGAAGAAGCAGCAGCAGCACGCTGCAACCAGAAGAAGCGCGATTTCACTTATGTCTATACACAAGTCGAAGGGGCTCGAGTTTCCAGCCGTCTTCCTCATCGGAGCATCGGAGGGTATCTTGCCCCATACGTCCGCGTTAGCCGCCGATAAACGAAGCGATCGAAGCGCGGCGCAGACAGGCGACGATACGCGCGCTGAGGCGCTGGAGGAGGAACGGCGGCTCGCTTATGTCGCAGTCACGAGAGCTCAGGAGCAGCTCTATATCAGCTCTCCGGCCGTATACCACGGCAAGCCTGCCGAGCTGTCCCGATTCGTCTTGTCCGCCTTCCAGCCTTTGCCTGCGGATCACGCAATAAACGACGACCAGGAGCGCGGGGAATTGGCGCTTGCCTGGATGTGTTCTAGTGAGAGCTGCAAAGTATGGCAGAGAATCATTACGTATGAGGAAGCGCAGCCCGAGGAGCGCGAATGCCCGTTATGCAAGAGCCCGATGCGCAAAGGTCCGAAACGGCTTCCAACCTCCGTTAATGTGTAACGATCACTTAATATGATCCGATCCGCAACACAAAGCAAAGCTCACAGCCAACTAGACATAAGGAGAATCCAATAAAGCGATATGAATCTCATCCATGACAAACTCGCATCTTTCCTGCTGCTCGCCGATGCCGTTATTATCACCGACGGGCAGCACCGAATACTAGCTGTCAATTCCGCCTATGAACGTATTACCGGATATGCTTCACATGAGATAACAGGCAAGAAAGCGAGCATACTGCGCACCTCCTATACACCGAAGGAAACGCATGACACGATGAAGAACGCCATCCATGCTGGATACCCGTGGTCAGGCGTCTTCACGAACCGCAAGCGCGATGGAGATCTATGGCATTCCTCCATTACGATTACACCGATCGTTGTCGAAACGGACAATTATTTCGTCGGCGTCTTCCGGGAGCTTGAGCAATTGGAAAGCGGCCACTACTTGGCCGAGGAACGAATCTCATCGTTGCAAAGCTCAATGCTCAAGGTACTGGCGATCTCCTGTGAAATCCGCGATCCAGGCATTGAGCTTCATCTCGTTCGTGTTCGCGAACTAACGGCCTCGCTTGCTGCCCATCACAATGAGCGGCTGCAACTGCAATGGAGCACTGAGATGATTGACCGTATTTCTCATGCCAGCATTTTGCACGACATCGGCAAGTCCGGCATTCCGGAAGGCATTCTTTACAAGCCAGGTGCGCTAGCCTATTACGAACGGCAGATTGTGGAGATGCACACGCTGATCGGCCGGGATATCATTGATAAAATTTATAACGAATTTCAAGACGAGCTGCTTGCCAATGAACTCGAAACAGGCAAAAACATTATTTTGCACCATCATGAGAAATGGGACGGCAGCGGCTATCCGCATCAGCTCAAAGGCGAGGACATACCGATTGAAGCGCGTATCGTTAGCATCGTCGACGTGTTCGATGCCTTGACCAGCACACGGCCATATAAGGAAAAGTGGTCCGTCGATCGCGCCTTGCAGCTCATTCGCGAGGAGAGAGGCCGACACTTCGACCCGTCTCTCGTCGATTCCTTCCTTGCGCTAATCGAACAGAAGGAACAACTTTCAATTTAAGTAAAGGTAAAGGGCAGTTCCGGAAGGTCATTGAAGACCTTCTGGAACTGCCCTTATTGTTGCGCAGTGAATGATTACTCGCCAGCCGGAGGCGTGAACGAACGCTGTGCGAACTCAGCATCAAGCATATAGAACGCGTTGCTGTCTTTCTCAATGCGCTTCAGCTTGTGGATGATGTTGTCGAACAACGCTTCCTCTTCGACCTGCTCGTCGATGAACCACTTCAAGAAGTTGATCGTCGCATGCTCGCGATCGTTCATCGCGAGGTCAGACAGATCATAGAAGCGCTTCGTATTTTGCTGTTCGTGACCATAACCTGCTTCGAACGTGTCGAGAACGGATTTGTAATCGTTATGCGGCTCACCAAGTGCCGAAATCGTCGCGCGACGTCCGCGGTCATTCAGAAACTTGTAAATTTTCATTGCGTGAAAACGTTCTTCCTCAGCTTGTACAAGGAAAAAATTCGCAAAACCTTCCAAGTTCTCTGCAGAGCAATACGCCGCCATAGCTAGGTATACATGGGCGGAGTAAAACTCAAAGTTCATCTGTTCATTTAATGCTTCTGCTAAATTGTCCTTCATTGGCGTAACGCACCTCTCTTCTCTAGATTGTACTTATTCTAACACATGCGGAGAAAGCTGTCGCCATCCTTTGGCAACAAATGCTAAAGGATGGCGACGGTAGATCTATTTAGCCGATCATTTTTTTGAGTCTCTTGTACAGCTGATCTGCCGATGGCGCGGATATTGTTTTGGACTTAACGACAACGAAGCATTCAAGCTTGCATGTCTTGCAGTTGCCTAGACAATCGCTCTTCTTCTGCTTAATTTCAGGATACTTATCCTTCATCGCCTTATAGATTGGCTTCAGTCCGTGCCTGAAATTACGTTTGCAATACTTGATCTTCTTCATTTCATTAAGTCACCTCTCGCCGCCGCGGTGTAATTATCTCATCCCTATTAGATGATAATGATTATCACTACCGTTGTCAACAGCGAATATGAACAGCTTGGTTGGCCGGACCGCTGCCAGCATAGACGCAGAGACGACTCAGAACTCGATCTAAGCGCCTTGGTTCAATAACAGCTCTAATCCTTTGTGGAGTTGTGGATCTTCAAGGTCAAGCTTCTCACGCAGCCGCTGCAGCAGCAGATAGCCGCTCTTATCGTTGAACTGACCGCTCGACTCCAGCTCCTCTGCCTCTTGGAATTTCTTCATCGCAGCAGCCGTTTGCTTGTCATAGTAGCCTTCGGCGCCTGCTGGGCCGTATCCAAGCTCCTGCAAGACCTGTTGAAGCGTATGAACATCTTCTCCGTAGCTGCCAATCTTCATCTCCGTACCGATTGCCAGCGGCCGCAGACTCGCATACGCAGGCAGAGCAACAACATGATCGGGCGTTACGCCCTTCTTATTAATCCAAGCCCCGCTAGGCGTCTTCCACTGCGCTTCCGTCAAGCTGAGGACTGAGCCATCGGGAAATTGCTTGAACGTCTGAACGACGCCTTTGCCATACGTCTGCTGGCCGATAACGACCGCTCCCGCCGACTCCTTCAATGCGGCAGTCAACACCTCGCTTGCGCTGGCCGACATTCCGTTCACGAGCACGGCGATTGGAATCGTCCATTCCTTCTCCTGGCTGGATTTGTACGTCATAATTTGGCGCTCGTCCTTGTAGACAACATTTAATATCACTTTGTCATCCGGAATAAGGATGTTCGCGATCTCAATCGTTGGCTTAAGCAGACCGCCAGGATTCGATCGTAGGTCGAGCAACAGCCCCTTCAGCGGCTTGTCCTTCTGCATCGCATCCAGCTCGGTCTTGAATTCCTCCGCCGTCATTTCCGCGAAACGGCTAATCGTTACATGCCCAATCCCGCCATCCAGCAGTTCCGAAGTGACCGTATGCACCGGTATAGCTTCACGCTTTAATGATACTTCGATCGGCTTGGAATCACTGCCGCGAACGACCTTCACCACAACAGTCGTCCCCTCTTCCCCTCTAACGCGAGCGAGCAGCTCTTGGAACTCAATTCCCTTAACTGGTTTCCCGTCAATCATAGCAATGATATCCCCAGGAAGCAGACCGCCTCGTTCGGCGGGCGCGCCTTTCGTCAAACTGCTAATAACATATTGCCCTTCTTCGACGCGAATATCTGCCCCGATACCGTAGAATTGCCCCTCATAGGATTGCGTATACGCAGTTCCCTTCTCTCCGGTCATATAACTTGAATAAGGATCGTCCAGCGAAGCAATCATGCCTTCGGCTGCTCCGTCCAGCAGTTGCTTCGGTTCCGCGCCGTTCAAGTAGTCGCTCATGACTCTGTCATACGACGCAGCAAATTGCTGGAAGCTCCTCTCTCTAAGCATCGGGTATCGGTTGCCCATCGATAGGAGTCCGATTGCAAACCCGATAGCAACGCATAATACCGCTCCCAATGCGCATAACGCAATAAATCGTTGTTTCGCTGCAGTAGAGGTAAATAGGTTCATGTGATGTCTTCCCTTCAAGTTTATGTGTATAATTTGACTTCTTAGGCGTTGAATGATAGGTCTATTTTCGATACAATCAAGGTTACCACGCGAACTATCCATATAGGAGTACAGAAAGAGACTAGAGAGGAGCTTTACCGCTATTATGTATAAGCTTATTGCAATTGATGTAGACGATACACTGCTGACCGACGAACTCGTCGTAACCGAAGGAACGAAGAACGCCATGGCAGCTGCGATCGCACAAGGTGTAACGGTTACGCTCGCTACAGGCCGCATGTATTCTTCCGCTGTGAAGATCGCCAAGCAAGTTGAGCTCAATGTTCCTATTATTACGTATCAGGGAGCTCTCGTCAAAACGCTGCTCGACGGCACCGTTCTGTATGAGCGCAATGTACCTACCGATGCAGCGAAGGAACTATACCAATTCGTGCAGGAAAATGGTCTTCATCTGCAGCTGTACGTTAATGATGAGCTGTACGGCACGGAGGACAACGACAAAATCAAAGCTTACTCCAAGCTGTCCAATATTCCTTATAAAATCGAGCCCGACTTCGATAAACTAATCGGTCAGCCGCTTAACAAAATGCTCATTATCGACGATCCCGCCAAGCTCGACGTCATTGCTGAGCAGCTTCGCCCGCTAATAGGCGACCGCGTTCACATTACGAAATCGAAGGCTCATTATTTAGAGTTTATGCATAAGGAGGGCACGAAAGGACATGCCCTTCGATTCATGGCCGAGCATCTTGGCTGCTCAATGGATCAAACGATCGCCATGGGCGACGCATGGAACGATAACGAGATGGTTTCCGCTGCCGGACTTGGTGTCGCTATGGGCAATGCAATAGGCTCATTGAAAGAAATTGCCGACTACGTCACCCTGTCGAATAACGAAGAGGGCGTACGACATGTCATTGAGAAATTTGTTCTGAATGTCGAATAACATGAAAGTGGCTGACGGGTGTCATTCATCCCGTCAGCCACTTCAATTATAATAGCTATTCATTTCATAGAATGGAGGCCTTACCACGAATGAACT